>JBDSUT010000195.1:0-10566 GCA_039927595.1 Terrimesophilobacter sp. | reverse complement strand
TGTTCTGCAGAATCATGGCCAGAGTTCTTGGGTGGTAGCGCGGTATCACCAACACCGACACCCGTTGTGACCGAACCCCCGGTGAGCACCGACAAGCCTCCCGTCGTTAATCCCACGCAGCTGGAATCGATCATTTCTGACATTGCTTCTGTGGCTCAGCGGGCGGATGCTGAACGCGACGGAAAACTGCTCGAAGATAGATTTACGGGCCCAGCCCTCCAGATGCGTACCGCCAATTACGCGATCCGCTCAGCAGACGCGAACTATGCGTCCTTGCCGGCAATTCCGTCTGGCCCGGTCGAAGTGACTCTGCCCCAACAAAATGACAAATGGCCGCGCACCGTCTTCGTGGTCATTCACGATTCGAAACAAGCGGATGTTGCTCCCACGGCGCTGTTGCTTGTGCAACAGAGTCCTCGCGAAAACTACAAAGTTGTTTACGCCGTGCAACTGGAGGCAGGTACGGTGCTGCCTGAGTTGGCGGCTGCAACGGTGGGTACTCAGCGGCTTGAGCCGGATGTCAAGCTTTTCGCTCTTCCCCCGAGCCAATTAGCGCTCGCTTTTGGTGACGTCATGATGAAGGGCAAAGACAGCGAGTTCGACAAGTTCTTTGACTTTGAGAACAGCACCCTTGTCAAATCCATTGGTTTCGACGCAAAAGCGGCGAGAAAAGCTGGTATCCCCGCCATCGCGCACATGGAGTTGGCAAATGTCTATGTCGACGCCGATGTGATCCCCATGGTCACGAACGACAGCGGCGCGATTGTGGCCACCTACATCAATGAGACCGAAACGGTGACTCCCGTAGAGGCGGGAGCACTCATCAACGCTGAGGGTGCAGTAAAGACCCTGTCGGGTGTCTCGTCAACGACAAAGGGAACCATCGCCACGTATGGTGATCAGTTGTTGTTCTACCTTCCGCCCGCGGGGAGCAAGCAGAAGATCGTCCTGATTGGCTGGGCGTCTGCGTTGATTGCGGCAAAGGAAGTGCCGTGACAGACATCCCTCCCACCCAGCTTAGGGGCGCAGTTGATCTCTCTTCTTTACTGCGGAAACCGACCCCGGAGAGTGAGGCAGCCGGTGCGTCGGGAGTAACGGTATCCTCTCTCATAGTCCAGGGTAGTGATGCCAACTTCGGTCAGATTCTTGAACTCTCCAGCACGGTTGCCGTCATTGTCGAACTGTATGCGGGAGAACCCTCATCGACACTGGAGACCGTGATTGTTGGCTACGCCGGAAAGTTTGTTCTGGTTCAGGTTGATGCGAGGCAAAACCCGCAGCTGACGCAGGCATTCCAGGCTGTGGCTGCTCCCACGGTGGCCGCGGTGATCGCCGGAAAACCGATTGCCCTTTACGAGGGTGAGGTCGCCGAGTTGGAGGCGAAGTCGGTGTTCGACCAAGTGCTGACTCTCGCAACTCAAAACGGTGTGACGGGGGTGGCAACGACACCCGAACTCGCAGAGGGAACCGACACCGCCCAACAGGCTGATGAGCCGTTGCCTCCGCATCATCAAGCCGCCTTCGACGCGATCGACCTCGGCGACTATGCTGTGGCCATCGCAGAGTATCGTGCCGCTCTTGCCGAAAATCCTCGCGACGTGCTTGCCGTGGCAGGGCTCGCCCAAGTGTCGCTGCTAGATCGGTTGAGTGGGACGTCAGCTGACACGCTTCGCGCGGCGGCTGCCGCTCAGCCGCACGACGCCGACGCCCAAATGGCAGTGGCGGATTTGGATGTCGCTGGCGGGCACCTCGATGATGCATTTTCCAGACTTCTCGACCTGTTTGTTGGCCTCGACCAGCCGGGCAAGAACACAGTGCGCGAGCGGCTGCTGTCGTATTTCGAGATTGCCGGCGCGGAAGATCCGCGCGTGGCGGTTGCGCGCAGGCGACTCACCGCGCTGCTGTTCTAGCCGCGCTGCTGTTCTAGCCGCGCTGCTGATCTAGACTGCTGGCCGCAGCCACAGGGCCGCGAGGGGCGGAAGCGTCACCTCGGCAGAAGCGGGCCAGAGACCGTGTGGTTCCGCACGGGCGACGACAGCGCCGAGGTTTCCGACGCCCGACCCGCCGAACTCTGCGGCATCCGTGTTGAGCAGTTCAGTCCATTCACCGGCGAGAGGTAATCCTATTCGATACGGGCCCACCGGGTTGCCAGAGAAGTTCACGAGCACGGCGACGGGTTTGCCTTCACGGGGGCGCCGGAGAAATCCGATGGTGTTGTTGTGTGAGTCGTCACCAACAAGCCACTCGAAGCCCGCTGGGTCGTGATCCAGTTGCCACAGCGCCGGCTCATTCCGGTACAGGTGATTCAGTTGGGTTACGAGCGAGAGAAGCCCGCGGTGCACTGGTTGGTCGAGAATCCACCAGTCCAAACCTCGTTCTTCACTCCACTCCGAGGGCTGGCCAAATTCCTGCCCCATGAACAAAAGCTGCTTGCCGGGGTGTGACCACTGAAAGGCGAGGTACGCGCGAACGTTGGCGAGCTTCTGCCACTGATCGCCCGGCATTTTTGTCAGCAGTGAGCCTTTGCCGTGCACCACCTCGTCGTGGCTGAGGGGCAGCATGAAGTTCTCGCTATAGGCGTAGGCCATGCTAAACGTGAGATCCCCGTGGTGGTGGCTGCGGTACAGCGGATCGACCGCCATGTACTGCAGCGAGTCGTGCATCCAGCCCATGTTCCACTTGAGGCCGAAACCGAGGCCGCTGGCATCCGTGGGGGATGTGACGCCCGGGAATGCTGTGGACTCCTCGGCGATCATCATGATGCCTGCGTGGTGCTTGTAGGAGGTGGCGTTGACCTCTCTGAGCAGGTAGATGGCCTCGAGGTTTTCGCGGCCACCGAAACGGTTGGGAGTCCATTCTCCCGGCTGCCTCGAATAGTCGAGGTACAGCATCGAGGCGACAGCATCGACGCGCAGCCCGTCGATGTGGAATTCTTCGAACCAATACAGTGCGTTGGCAACCAAGAAGTTACGCACCTGAGATTGACCGAAGTCGAAAACGAGAGTTCCCCAGTCGGGTTGTTCACCGCGCTGCGGGTCACCGTGCTCGTAGAGTGGGGCTCCGTCGAAGTTTGCGAGAGCCCACTCATCCTTCGGAAAGTGTGCGGGAACCCAGTCCATGATCACACCGACACCAGCCTGGTGTAGCCGGTCGATGAGGTATCTCAGATCATCCGGATGCCCGAAGCGGCTTGTGGGTGCGTAGTACCCGGTGACCTGATACCCCCACGAACCCCCAAACGGATGCTCCGCGAGCGGCATAAATTCAACGTGGGTGTAGCCGACTTCGACAACGTACTCGACGAGCTCTGTGGCGAGCTGCCGGTAGCTGAGTCCCGGCCGCCATGATCCTGCGTGGACCTCGAAAACGCTCATCGGTTGGTCGAGCGGATTGGTGTTCGCCCTGGCCTTCATCCAGTCGCCGTCTGTCCAGCTGTAGTGCGAGCGAACCACTTTCGATGCCGTTGCCGGGGGAACTTCCGCGAATCGGGCCATCGGGTCTGCTCGCTGCACCCACGCACCTGAGCGCGTCTGGAGCTCAAATTTGTAAGTGGAGTCTGGGCCGACATCCGGCACGAAGATCTCCCACACACCGTTGTCGTCGAGGCGACGCATGGCGGTGGATGTTCCATTCCAGCCGTTGAAATCGCCGACCACACGCACGGCCTGAGCGTGTGGTGCCCACACCGCGAAGGAGGTTCCCTCGACGCCGTCGAGTTGCCGATGGCGGGCGCCGAGCATCTGCCAGAGTTTTTCGTGGCGGCCCTCACCAAAGAGGTAGAGGTCAATCTCCCCAATGACAGGTTCGAAACGGTAGGGATCGTCAGCGATCCAGCCAGGGCCAGACTCATACGTGGTGTCGATTTTGTAGGCCTGAGGTTTACCGGCGGCCCGCCCCTGCCAGATTCCGTGCCCCACGTGCTTTAGCGCGATACGGGTGCCGTTGGCGCGCACCGCGGTGACCGTGAGGGCAAGGGGGCGGCGGGCGCGGATTACCCAGCCACCATCCGTGAGGGGGTGCTGGCCGAGAATGGAGTGCGGTTGCGGATGCCGGCCCTCTGAGACGGCGGCAAGGTCGCCAGCGGCGATGGAGGGGAGTGGCTGAGCGGCTGTCACAGTGCCCTCCCGTCTGAGCTTTTGATGTGCTTTGTCGGTGCGGTTGCCGCGGGTGTCTCGGCACCCTCGCTTTCTTTGGTTGGCTCAATCGCGAGGATGTGCACTGGCTCCGTGAACGCGTCGAGCCGAACATAGCTGTCGCGACCCCACTCGAACTGGTGGCCGGTGATCAGATCGGTGACAGTGAACTGCGCATCGGCGTCGAGCCCCAACCGGGTGAGGTCGAGGTGCACCGTGGTTTCGCGCACCGTGTGCGGGTCGACGTTCGCGACCACGATGATCGCATCATCCGTGCCCGAATCGGTGAATTGGCCGGCGAGAAACTTGCTGTATACGAGAATCGCCTCGTCGTCGCTCCAGTGCACGGTGAGGTTTTTGAGCTGGCGAAGAGCAGGGTGCTCGGCACGAATGTGGTTCAGTTTCGTCAAGTACGTGGCTAGTGAGGCTCCCCGCTTCTCGGCCATATCCCAGTCGCGGGGGCGATACTCGTACTTTTCATTGTCGATGTTTTCTTCTGAGCCCGGCCGCGCGATGTTCTCGAACAGTTCGTACCCGGAATACACTCCCCAGGTGGGACTGCCGGTGGCCGCGATGGCGGCACGAATCTTATACGCGGGCACCCCACCAAACTGCAGGTACTCGGTGAGGATGTCTGGGGTGTTCACGAACAGGTTGGGTCGCAGGTAGTCGCTCGACTCGTGGGAAAGCTCGGTGAGGTAACTCTCCAACTCCTTCTTCGTGTTGCGCCACGTGAAGTAGGTATACGACTGCTGGAACCCCACTTGTGCAAGCGCTCGCATGGGGGCTGGGCGGGTGAACGCCTCGGCGAGGAATACGACATCCGGATGCTTGGCCGCCACTTCGTGAAGCAACCACTCCCAGAAGCGCAGCGGCTTCGTGTGCGGGTTGTCAACGCGAAAAATTGTGACGCCGAGCTTAATCCAGTGCGTGACGATGCGAAGTATTTCTTTGCGCAGACCCTCCTCATCGTTATCAAAGTTCAGTGGGTAGATGTCCTGGTACTTCTTGGGAGGGTTCTCGGCGTAGGCGATGGTGCCGTCGATGCGGTGGTTGAACCACTCGGGATGCTCAGTGACCCAGGGGTGGTCTGGAGAGCACTGCAGGGCGAGGTCGATGGCCACCTCGATCTTGTTCTTTTTCGCGGTCGAGAGGAAAGCCTTGAAGTCGGTGACGGTTCCGAGATCCGGGTGGATGGCGTCGTGGCCGCCGTCTGCCGAGCCGATAGCCCACGGCGAGCCGGGGTCGTGCGGCCCCGCAACAAGTGAGTTGTTTGGCCCTTTGCGAAAGCTTGTACCGATGGGGTGAATGGGCGGCAGGTACACGACGTCGAATCCCATGGCGGCGATAGCCGGGAGGCGCTTTGCTGCGGTGGCGAACGTTCCGCTCGTCCACGATCCGTTTTTGTGCTGTTGTGCACCTTCAGATCGAGGAAAGAACTCGTACCAGCTTCCGACGCCGGCACGCGTGCGCTCAACGCGGAGGGAGAATGTCTCGCTGGTTATTACGGTGGAGCGAAGCGGGTTAAGTTCGAGCTCATGCGCGAGGGTCGTATCGGTGGCGGCGGCGAATCTCGTGTCGGCATCCGCGGTGGTGTCAGAGAGCGTGGCGAAGGCTGTGGTGATTACGTGGTTGCCCGGTTGCTCGCCCATGGCGCGATGGAGAAGAACGGCACCCGTGCTGAGGGTGAGTTCGATGTCGATGCCTGCGGGAATCTTAATGAGTGCCGCGTCGAGCCAGGATGCCCACTCGTCTGCCCACGCACGAAAGGTAAAAGTCCAGTTGCCTTTCGTGGGGAGAGAAACAGTGGCCTCCCACAGGTCTGTTCCCGGGGCTCCGGGTTGAAGACGATGAGAAGTGGTGTTGCCGGTCGAATCTGTCAACAACAGCTCTGCACCCAGTGCGTCGTGGCTCTCGTGGAAGATAGTGGCGCGGAATGGCAACACCTCGTCAACACACGCTGTAGGCGAAAAGCGGTGGTCGGGAGAGCGTGGTGTCACGAGCCGGATCGGAATTCGGCCAGAGAGAGGTTCGTAGGTGTGGCTCACTCTTCGACCGTAGCGAACTGAACCGAGAGTTGCAGGGGAGAAAGTGTGTGCTTTTTGGCAGGTACTGAAGCTGCACCCCCCGGATGGGTGTACCCCGCTTTGGGTAGGGTACAGACCTAGTCCCCCATTGTGCTGACTGGTACCTTCACTCTTGAGAAGATTTTGGCAGGTCGCATTTCTATGCTCTGTGCCTCATATTTTCTTCAGGCGCACAATCTCGTGCCTGATTTAGTACACAAGCCGTGACCCGAACACGAGCTTCCCAGTACTTTTTGGGTGCGCTATGTCTGGGTCCTCATTTGAACAGGACTGACACTCATGAACAAGCTCACCAAGGCAGCAATCGCCGGGGCAGCCGGAATTGCGCTTCTTCTCGGCGGCGCAGGATCGCTCGCTTACTGGAACGACAGCGCGGCCGTCAGCGGCAGCACGATCAGCTCCGGCACGCTCGCGATTGATCTTGACGGGACTGCGACCAAAACCTACACCGGAACAAATGACGCGGTCTCGCTGATTGTTCCTGGCGATTCCGTCACTATCGAGCAGATGATCACCATTGATGCATCCGGCGACAACCTCAGTGCAACTCTTGAGCTTGATGAGGCGGCCCTGACCGGCGACCTCAAAGACTACGTCACGGTGAGCTTCAAAGCCTTCGCAGGCGCTGTCGAGGTCACTGGCCTCACGAACCTCACGGCAGCAGAAGCAGGCGCGATCGACAAGGTCGTCGTGACGGTGGTCTTCGATTCGGCAACTGAAAATAAGGATGGCCAGGACAGCGCACTGGACCTCGGAGAACTAGTTCTCAAACTAACGCAGAACTCTTAGCCTCGATTCGTTTCGGGGTGCCGACGGATACCGCGCGGCACCCCGAAACACTCGTGATCATGCTGACCAGTTTTGTCCGAAAGGAGGCGCCCTCGTGACCGAAAAGTTTGCCATCTATGCACCGCTCGACTCCCGACGTCGCCCGTTTTGGCTGACTATGCCGGAGCTGCCGACCATGCCGCGCGTGCGGAGCATGCTCCTGACCTCAGGTTTCATCACGTTGGCGGTGGCTCTCGGTGTCTCTTCGGCCGGAGTCAGCTACGCGACCTGGGTCGACAGTGAGCCCGTGAGTGGTGGCACCATCACCGCCGGTACGCTCGATCTGACCATCGCGGACTCCGTCGGCAACGACCTCACAAACTCAACGCTCTCAGGGGTCGCATGGTCTCAACTGCTTCCGGGCGACGTTGTCTCCCAACAGGTGAGTGTCACGAACACCGGAACAACTCCTCTGGCACTTACCGTGAGCACGAGCCCCTCCACCGTGATTAACGTGTACGTCAAGTCGGGAGTCTGCAGCGGAACGATCACCGGCGACAGTTCGAACACCACGCCCACGGCAGTCGGCGCCCCGCTTGCCGGTGGGGCATCCGTCACGGTGTGCATTCAGGTTTCGCTGACCCCGACGGCAGTGCAAAACCAATCGGCACCCTTCACCATGACTTTCACTGGCGATCAGGTGCGACCATGAACGGCCCCACAGCAAAGAAACGGTCGTGGTGTTTTCCGCGCACCGGAATAGTTGCGGCGATCGTCACGTTTTTTGTTCTCGGGTCGTCCGCGGGTGCTTACGCATACTGGAATGCTCAGGCGACGCTGGCCTCGACCGCAAAGGCGGGCTCGATTTCGGTCGCCCTCACCGGATTCGACCAACTGCAGAACACTTTCGTCAATGATGCCCGCCTTCGCACCGGGAGTATCACTGTCACTAGCGCAACCACCAGCACCAGGGCGTTGCCGGTCACCATCAATTTGGGAATCGTGGCTGGCGGATCCACCGTTCTCGCGTCCAATCTGGATGTGACACTGTGGGGCCCTGTTGCTGCAGGCAGTTGCACCAACACCGCGGGAGTTTCCGGCACGGTGAAGACCGGAACATGGTCGAGCTTCCCTGCACTCAGCACCACTCTCGTGGCGAGTCAGCCCACGACCTGGTGTATTCGCACTTCCAACGCCGAACGCAGTGCGATCGCCTCGACGGGTGGTTCGCTGAGTATCCAGCCCACCGTCGCCGTGACACTTGCGGCTGGCACATGGACGGCGAACGCGAACGCTAGCACTACCCAAAACACCCAGTACATCTTCACTGCGGCGGTACCGGACGCGAGTTCGTGGTTCAGCATCAAGACCGCGGCCGGTCAGTGTCTCGCGGTTTCAGGGTCGGGTGGAGCAGGATCAAGCTTGGTCCCAACGACGTGCAGCACGGTGTCGACCCAGGCGTTTGCCTTCACCAGCGCCGGCGCCAACAATTACCTCACCGCGATGCCGAGAAGCGCGCCCAGCCTGCGGCTGGGCACTAGCGGCGCGACAACGTCAGGCTCCCCGGTTACTCTGCAAAGCGCTAGCGGAGCCGCGAGTCAAGGCTGGCAGTTGCAACGTGTTTCTGCGGGCGTCTACCAGATGGTTAACAACAACAGCGGGCTGTGCGTCAGGCCGAGCGCGGCATCCCCGAATTCGACCGTGCAAGTGTTCTGCAACGGTACAGCAGCCCAACAGTTCACCTTGACTGCGCTGAATTTCAACATCGCTCTCACCTGCACGAACTATGACAACACCGGAGCCAAGGGCAAAGTGACCTATAGCTGGAGCGCCAGCTCGGCCGGTAGCTACACAGTTCAAGCAGACAAAGACACCTCCGCAGGGGTGGACTGGAAGACCATCGGATTCAGCACTGCGCCAACGACATCAATCAACATTGAGGGGCTATTGCCTGACCCCGAGCCCATCACGACGTGGACAAAAGACACAACGTTCGATGTTCGGATCGTGGACGCGAGCGGCAACGTAGTTGCCCTCTCAAAGATTTACGTGCGAATAAGCCAGGGGCTGGAATGCGGTTAGCCGGCGCGTGGACCTCGCCACCACCAAAAACTGAACCGGGAGTCGCACCCCGGCCCGGTGGTCGGCGGTCACGACTGAAACTTAGCATCTCCGTTTTCGGTGCTGCATTAGCTGTTCTCATGACGGCGGGCAGTGCGCCAGCACTGGCGGCAAGTAGCGTCATAGAGTTCAGTTCTGATGGCGTCAACTACTCGTCAAGTCTTGCGTCACCTCTGTTCCAAAACATTGCGCAGATGGTTCCCGGGGATTCGCAGACCAGCACGTTTTGGATTCGCAATGCTGCAAGTTCCGCCGGCTTTCTTCGACTCGTGCTGTCTGATGTCACGAGTTCTGATCCGGCGCTCGCAAGTGCGCTGACGCTGCGAATCAAAACTGATACCTTCATCGATCAGCGAGTTACCTTGAATCAGGCAACACCGTGTTGGGTACTGGCAGAAGATTTCCTTAATCCCACCACGGCGGTAAAGGTGGTGGCGACCTTGACGCTGGGAGATCTCAGAAGCACCGACGGCCAGAACGTTAGCGCATCGTTCCGAATGCGTGCCGGTCTCAGCGACGCTTCCTTCGATTCCCTCCCCTCCACCTCGTGCGGGGGGACCACGACTGGTGTCGATGTTCTTGGGGTTGATCCACCGCGAGTCGCCGGGTCACTGGCGGGCCTAGCGTTCACCGGGTCTGAACTCCCGTATCTTTTACTTATTACCAGTGCGGGCGCGCTCGGTGTAGGGCTATTCCTGCTGATTGCCGCCAAGCGGCGTCGGCAGGAGGATGAGTGACCGATAAGAGGAACGAGACTGAACCGGTGAAGCCCGAGGTGGGGAGGCCTCAGCCGATGGGGTCTGCAGGAGTCGAATCGTCGCTACTCAAGCCAAAATTGCCAAACCTCCGTGGAATTCTGCGCTACCTCGGGTTGGGATTAAGCGCGGGATTTCTCGCTCTGGTTCTTCTGGTCGCGGCGTTAGCGATCGTGGTACCTGCGGTAACCGGATCGCTACCGATGACGATTCTCACGGGGTCGATGACACCAAACTACCCGCCGGGCACCCTCATTATCGTAAAACCGGTGGATACCGACACGCTGAGGATCGGCGACGCCATCACCTACCAAATCGAATCAGGCAAATCGGCTGTCGTCACCCATCGCATTGTCGCCATCACGTTGGTTTCGGATGGGACAAGAACTTTCACGACCCAGGGCGATGCAAATAATACCGCCGACGCTGAACCGGTGTTAGGCGTGCAAGTACGCGGGAAGGTTTGGTACAGCATCCCGTATCTGGGTTGGGTGAATACTGTGGTTAATGGGGAGTCGCGTGCCTTCCTCATCCCTGTGATTGCCGGCGGACTATTCCTCTATGCGGGTTACATGGGTGCCAGTGGCATTGCTGGCGCTCGCAAGCGACGTAAAACGGGGAACAAATAAGGTGCCATGGAGCGGTACGTTCTCGTGTTTTGACGGAACCCGGGGCATACCCGAGCATGACCTCGCCTAGGCT
>JBDSUT010000194.1:0-4986 GCA_039927595.1 Terrimesophilobacter sp. | reverse complement strand
GCAGGGCTCGCCCGCGATGCTGACAGCGGTTACCGGTCAGTGGTTTACCGGGGCGCCGCGCAACCTCGCGCGGGTCGAAGACGGCGGTACTCACCCTTTCCGCAAGTCGATCGCAGAGCTGCGCATTGGTGACGCGGTCGCTTCGCCGCTGCGTGAGATCACGCTCGACGACATCACGGCGTTCGCGAACACGACGGGCGACAAGTTCTACGCTCACACGAACGAAGAGGCAGCGGCGGCAAACCCGTTCTTCCCTGGCATCGTCGCGCACGGCTATCTGCTCGTGTCGTGGGCGGCTGGCTTGTTCGTCGATCCAGAGCCCGGCCCTGTGCTCGCCAATTACGGGCTCGAGAATTTGCGATTCATCACTCCCGTGTCGCCTGGCGACAGCATCCGGGTCACACTCACGGCGAAGAAGATTACGCCGCGCGAGACCGATGAGTACGGCGAGGTTTGTTGGGACGCCATCATCCACAACCAGAATGACGAGATCGTGGCAACCTATGACGTGCTGACTCTTGTCGCGAAAGTCTGGCCCACGACCGCGTGAGCCAGACTGTCTGCGTTGTGGTTTAGAACTTGTCAGGGAACTGAGCGATGATGCCCTTACTCAGCATGTCAGCCATCTCGACCATGTGAGCTTGAGCAGCGTCGTAGTCAACGATGGCCTTCTCAAAGTCGCCGGCAAGAATGTCACTGGCGTACCCGATGGTCTGCGTGATGTGCATCTTCATCATGTCGCGCATTTCGGTCTGGTCCCATTCAGGGTTGGCTGCGGCCAAGAAGTCCGCGATCTCATCGGCATTGGCGTACCAGTCGTGCACGGCCTTGTCCAGCGCCGCCGAGTCACCAGCCTTTGCGGCCAGAAGAACAGGAACGGCATCTTTTATGTGGGTCGAAAGCAGGCCGGTGAGTTGTGATCCAGCATCGTCGCCGTAGTACTGTGCGATCGCATCGCCAATATCAGTTTGGTTCTGCAGAATGCGGCCAATGGTGGCATCCAGCCCGGCAGAGTCTGACGCGAAGGCCACGACGGTGTCGTAGGTCCACTGCATGTGCTCACCCCAGAGAGTGCGCATTGCGCTGTAGAGGGCAACCAGTGCATCGCTAGAGGTCGAGTTCATGACCATTGCTGGCTGGGCGGATGCCGGCTCGGTATCGCTGTTGGTGCTGCAGCCTGTCAGTAGGCCACCGGTGAGAGCGAGTGCTGCAATCAGCGACACTGCGTACGTGCGTCGCGTCGCTGTGTGATGGATAGACATGAGGTGCTCCTTGTTGGTTGATGTGACTCCGGTGCGCGAACCGTGGTGGTTCATGACCGGACTTACCTTCCTTAGAGGTGGGATGTCGTTACCGCCTTACCGAAGTTTTTTTGTTTCACCAATTTCGGTAAGACTGGGGCACCTGGCGACACTAAACAGGTATGGACAGTTCTCCAGCGATGCTCGCACGACCGTCGTCGGTGCGCTCAGCTTTGCGTGGTCGGCTGCTAATCTGGGCACACGGGCAGTTTGTCGCTGAAAAGTACGGCGATCTTGCCGCGTGCCAGCTGGGTTTTGGTCGCATGAACGAACTCCATGCTCAGGTCGCCGATGGCGACGACCTCCGTAGAACTGGCGTGAGTTTTCGCGAAAGGGTGGTTTGGCAGGTGAGCGAACTGAGCAACCCAGCTGAGCTGCCTGTCCTCATCCCCGGACAACAAGAGGTCTTGGCGGTTGACGTGCTTCCTGTAGCCGATGAGTGGATCCGTCGCCTTTCGACGCACGGTCGAACCTATGACGATGCCGTGGCGCAATTGCACGAGTTGTTGTTACGGGCAGTACGAAGTCAGGTCAGCCGGATGAGGGAAGGCGCGGTTCTTGGTTCTGTCCGTCGTGAGGAGATCATTCACTCCGCCGCCGACGAGGCAACGATGTCCGTGCTTTCTAAGCTGAGCACCTTCGAGGGTCGCAGTGCGTTCACAACATGGGCCTACAAGTTCGGCATTCTTCAAGCTGGAAACGAAATACGTCGTGAAGCCTGGCGTGATCGGGAAATTAACTTAGAGGATGTTCCAGAACAGCCTCAGAAGGTCGCGCCGTCGCCGGAAACGTATGCGGAAGGTCGAGATCTTGCACACGCTGTGCGAGTCGGGCTCAGGGAGGCATTGACGCCGCACCAACGGCGCGTTGCGGTGGCCGTTCTGATAGACGAAGTTCCCATCGATGTGCTGGCCGAGAGGCTCGGGATGAGCCGCAACTCCCTCTACAAGACGTTGCACGACGCTCGGCAACGACTGAGAGCGCACCTTTCTGACCGCGACTTTTTATTGCCCACATCCGGCAGAAAGGAGGTGACAGGATGACAAAATTTGAGCCGTTGAGTGAACAAGCGATCGATCGCTTGACAGCCAACACTGAACCCTGGCTTTCCTGTGACGACTGTTTTGACCTCGTCGACGTCGCCATCGAGGCGATGGTGGTTTCGTCTACGCCGTTCTCTGAGGAGTTCCGGGTTCACTTGCTGCGTTGCCCGGTATGCCACGAAGAGGCGGTTTCTCTGGCAGAAATCGTGGCCGAGGATCATGAGATACAGCCAGCGCTCGTGCTCGCTCGTATCGAGACTGCTCTTCAGGGAGCGATCGTATAGTGGGGAATCGTCGGCCACTTTTGTGCCGCCTGAGAGAAATTCTCTCGATGGAAATGATGGGTTCGTGAACGAGTCCGCATTTGAGGAGTTTGAAGCCCATCGCGGTCGGCTGTTTGGAATCGCGTACCGGATGTTCGGCACGGTTTCCGAAGCAGAAGACGTCGTGCAGGAGGCGTGGCTCCGTTGGCAGGGCGCGGATCGGGATGCTGTGCTCGACCCGGCCGCGTATCTCGCAACCATCGCCACGCGGCTTTCGATTGCCGAACTTACGAGTGCCCGAGCGCGCGCTCGTCGCGAAACCTACGTTGGCCCGTGGTTGCCGGAGCCCGTCGATACCTCGAAGGACCCGCTGCTTGGTGCGGAGCGGGCAGAGGCGCTGTCGATGGCGGTGCTCGTTTTGTTGGAGAAGCTGACCCCGAATGAGCGCGCGGCGTTCGTACTGCACGAGGCGTTTGCGTACCCGCATTCCCTGATCGCAGAGATGCTTGAGGTGAGTGAGGAGAACGCTCGCCAACTTTTTAGCCGAGCACGAAAGAGCCTTGCGAGCGACCGGGTGAGGCCAGTGACTACCGCTGAGCGTGATCGGCTTCTCGGTGCATTTTTGGCCGCGGCACAAAACGGGAGCCTCGAAGAGCTCGAAAGCATTCTTGCCGCGGATGTCGTAACGATCTCCGACGGCGGTGGGTTCGTCACCGCGGCGCGCAAGCACGTTGTCGGGCCGGAACGCGTGGCCATTTTCATGCTCGGGGTTCGCGAGAAGTTTGGGCACGGCATCCGCCCGGTCTATGTCACCGTCAATGGCGGGCCAGGCTGGCTCGCGGTTCGTGACGGAGTGCCGATCGCGTTGTGGACGGTGCAAGCAAGTGCCGATGGGGTTCGTCGGGTATTTATGATGCTTAATCCACACAAGTTGTCACGTTTTGAGGAGCTCGCCTCTCTTAGCTAGGGAAACAACCCGAAAAGGAGAATCATGAGCACAATCACTGTCACCGGCGGAACATCCGGTCCAGGAGCCCCCTTGGTCAACCTGCTGAAAGCAGAGGGCCACAACGTGCGAGTCTTCAGCCGAATGCCGGGGGAGTCCCACTTCGTTGGCGATCTCACCACCGGCGCGGGGCTGAGTGAGGCACTCGACGGCGCAGATACCGTCGTGCACCTTGCCACGAATGCCAAAAGCGATTTAGCGGGCACTCAGCGACTTTTGGCCGCTGCGCACATCGCCGGGGTCGGCCACCTCGTGTACCTCTCCATCGTCGGCGTCGACAAGATTCCGTTTGCCTACTACCGCGACAAACTCGCGAACGAGAAAGCGATTGAAGACTCTGGCGTGCCGTTCACAATTTTGCGTGCGACACAGTTCCACTCCTTTCCCGGACAAATCATCTCGATGACAGGAGGTCACTTTCTCTTCAACCTGAAGGTGCAACCGATCGGGGTGCAGGATGTCGCAACTCGGCTCGCCGAGATTGTCGGCGCGCCGCCGGCAGGCAGGGTGGCGGACATTGGCGGGCCCGAAATCCTCGAAACCCGTGACATCGTCGGGCGGCTGCAGGCCGCCGGCCGGGTGAAGAAACCGGTATTTATGATTTCTCTCCTCGGCAAGACTTTTGGAGCGTTCAAAGCCGGACACCACATTCCCGGGGTGCCCTCGTATGGCACACAAACATTCGACGAGTGGATTGCTTCGGGAGCAGTTAGGTGACGCTCACGCTTCGGTGGGGGCTCGCACTTCTCGCTTTCGCCGAGTTCGTGATCGGTGGCTGGAACCTCTTCGCGCCCGAGCACTTCTACGCAAACTTTCCCGGCGTCAATCTGTCCCCGCCGTTCGCGGAGCATTACGCGCGGGACTTCGGGGGCGCAACGATCGGCATCGGTATTGTGCTCGCAGCGGCGGCGTTGTTCCCACGCACTGTGCTGGTGATCCCTGCGCTCCTTGCGATCTGCGCATTCACGCTGCCGCACGCGTGGTTTCACCTCGCGCATCTCCACGGGGCGAGCACCGAAATTCTAGTTTTCACGATCGTCGCTGTGGTGGGTGAGGCTGCGCTATCGCTTGCACTTCTCGCACTTGCGATCGTGCGATGGCGCAGCGGGATGGCGCAGCGGGATGGCGCAGAACGACCACGGTCAGTGAGGTGACACCGGCCTCACCTTAGCCGTGAAGTGGCGCATGACCTTTGCTTGCTCGAAAATCTCGTAGCCGGGCACAGTGTGGGCGCGATCCTTGATCGCGGTCAGGGCCTCGACGATGACATCGAGGTGGGATTGCGTGTACACGCGCCGCGGGATAGCCAAGCGGGTGAATTCCTTGGGTGACTGACGCGCCTCGCCGGTTACCGTGTCTGTGTCGAGCATGAA
>JBDSUT010000193.1:0-8424 GCA_039927595.1 Terrimesophilobacter sp. | reverse complement strand
GGGGGTCCATTTTCGGCGTGCCGTCGTCGTTCGCCGGAAAAGCGATCTCTTTGTAGTCGTGCTCGAGAAACTCTTGGCTGTAGTTGAAACGCCCGCGCATCATCTTCTGACGCACCGCGCTGGAAGCGCCGTCAGAACCGAACACGACATCGGCATCCACGACCACCGATGACCCCTCGTGCGAGAACACGCACTGCGCGTTGGCGAGGTCAACATCCACGCACTCGTGGTTGAAGTGCACGGTCACGTTGGGCAGCTTCTCGGCCTCCGTGAGGAGGCGCCGGTTCAGTTCTCCCCGCGAGACGGAATCGATGGCGAGGTTGTCGATGCTGTACGGCTGACGGTTCAGGGTGCCATCGCGATCGTGCGTCATGCGCGCGTAGACCGGAACGGTGATTGCCCGCACGGCATCCTCGACCCCCGCTGCCCGCAGCGAAGTCCATCCGCGATGCGAGACGACAAGGTTGATGCTGCGCCCCGCGTAGACGTCCGTCGTGCGGGGGTCTCCTCGCCGCTCAAACATGGTGACCTGGTGGCCGCGCTTCGCGAGGAAGATCGCGAGCAGGCTTCCGACGAGGCCGGCGCCGACGATCGTGACTTTGCTCATGCTTTTCTCTTCGCTCGTCATGACTTCGCGACCAACTGCGCGAGGGCATCCGCGACCCGCCAGCAGTCGTGGAAGGTGGAGTAAAACGGGATCGGCGCGAACCTAATCACGTCGGGCATACGAGCATCGGCGATGATGCCGAACTCGGCACGCAGACGGTGGGTGAGCGCACTCACGTCGATGTCATCGAACTGCACCGACAGCTGTGCGCCGCGACGATCAGGGTCGCGAGGGGTAATGACGCGCAGGGGACGACCCTCGCTGACGATGTCGAGCAGACTCTCTAGGTAGGCGGTCAAGCGAACGCTTTTCTCGCGCAGCGTGTCGATGCCGACCGCGTCAAACATTTCGAGGGACGCGAGCACGGGTGCCATGGCGAGGATAGGCGGGTTCGACATCGCCCACGAGTCTGCAGAGTTCGGCTCATCAACGACGGGTGCCATCTGGAACCGGGTGTCTGGCTTGGTGCTCCACCAGCCGTGCAGCTTGGGCATCGTCTTGTCGCCGAGGTGACGCTCGTGCACAAACGCACCGGCGCTCGCCCCAGGTCCACTGTTCATGTATTTGTAGGTGCACCAGGCCGCCCAGTCGACGCCCCACTCGTGCAGCTTGAGCGGCACGTTGCCTGCCGCGTGCGCGAGGTCAATCGCGACGACGGCGCCCTGCTCGTGGCCAGCATCGGTGATCGCCTTAATGTCGATGAACTCACCCGTGTAGTAGTTGACTCCGCCGAGCAGCACAAGTGCGACGCTCTGGCCGTGCTCGTGCAGGTAGCTCAGGATGTCTTCGGTGCGCAGCGTGAATTCGCCCTCGCGCGGTTTCAAGCGCACGATCGCCTCATCCGGATCGAACCCGTGGAGCGCGGCCTGACTGCGCACCGCGTAGCTGTCGGAGGGGAACGTGCTGTCCTCAATCACAATGAGGTGGCGCTCGGCGGTCGGCCGGTAAAAACTGACCATCATGAGGTGAAGGTTTACGGTCAGCGTGTTCATCATCACAACTTCGTGTGGAAGCGCACCAACCAAGCGCGCGGCCGGCTCGCGAAGCAGCTCGTGGTAGCCGACCCATGGTCGCACCGCCTCAACGTGACCCTCCACGCCAAACTCGGCCCAGTCATCCAACTCTTGTTCGAGCCGGCCGCGAACCACCTTGGGCTGCAGGCCAAGCGAGTTGCCGGCCATGTAGGCAATCTCTCCGCAGCCCTCGCGGGGAAGGATGTGGAACTCATCGCGCCTGGCCGGGAACGCATCGCTGCGGTCAAGCTCGCGTGCCGACTCTTCCAGTGGGAGTTGCTCGTTCATATTGTTCAGATCCTTCGGGTATGTATCGACTGAGTGCTCAGGTGATGAAATGTTGATTAGCCTAAAAACCGCTCTGCATTGGTGCGCAGAATTTTTACGCGATCCTCGTCATTCAAGAAGCTCGCGCGCCGCACTAAGCCACCGGCCGGGCGTTCGCCGAGCGGGTACGGATAATCGCTGCCGACCATGACGTTGTCGGCGCCAAGGGTGTCCACCAGCAGCCTCAGCGGCTCCTCGTTAAACACCACTGAGTCGACCGAGAAGCGCCCAACGTACGCCGAGGGAGGCTGCTCGCTCGTGGCAATAATGTCGCTGCGTTCGTACCATGCGTTCTCGACGCGACCCAACCAAAAAGCGAAGGAGCCGCCGCCATGGGCGAAGCAGAGCCGCAGATCCGAGCTCACCTTGTCGAAGGTTCCGCCCAAGACCATCGCGAGGATGGAGAGGTGGGTCTCGGCCGGCATTCCCACCAGCCACCGCGCCATCCAACGCTCAAGTCTCGGAGACGACTGCATGTCCCACGGATGCACGAACACCGGAATTCCGAGGCTTGCGCAGTGCTGAAGAAATGTGACAACGCCGGCATCATCGAGGTCCCGATCCCCGACGTGGTTTCCGATCTCCACACCGCGGTGCCCGTTGGCGACGGCTCGCTCAACTTCGGCGCACGCGGCATCGGTGTCTTGAAGCGGAACCTGGCAGAACGGGATCAACCGGTCTGGGGCATCCGCCGTGATCTCCAAGGCGAGGTCGTTGAAGATGGCCGCGATCTTGGCGGCCTCCGCACCCGTGTTTCCGTAGTGAAAGAACACCGGCGTGGGTGAAACTACTTGCTTCTCCACCCCGTCGGCATCCATATCCGCAAGCCGCAACTGCGCATCCCACGAGACGGCAGGGATGCGTCGGAACTCGCTGGAGCCCTGCATGATGGTCGCCTCACGCTCCGACTCCACGCGAAACCAGAGGGGGTCGACCCCTGACTCGTTCGGCAAATCGGGCCAACCCTTCGGCACGAAATGACTGTGAATGTCGATCGATTTGACCGCATCCGCAGAAGCCAACCCCTCTGACATTTTCTACGCTTTTCCTGGGTGAACGGTTCCGCAGTTCTTGCAGACGCGAGCCTGCTCGTCGTTGTAGAACGCCTGGAACACGGGCGGCAGGTCGACAACGATGTCGCGCACCTGAAGCTCGGTTTCGTGCACGAGATTGCTGCAGTTTTCGCAGTACCACTGGAATTTCTCCAGCGTGCCCTCTTCACGAATTCGCTCGATCACCAAGCCAACGGAGCCCTCTTCGGGGCGCTGCGGGGAGTGCGGGGTGTTGCCGGGCAGCAGCCAGGTTTCGCCCTCACGGATGTCGATGCGCTGCACCTTGCCGTCAACGACGATGTTGACGTGCATGTTGCCCTTGATCTGGTAGAACCACTCCTCGTACGGGTCGAGGTGAAAGTCGTTGCGCTGGTTTGGCCCGCCGACGATCATCACGATGAAGTCGTCGCCGACGCTCATCGCCTTGTTGCCCACCGGTGGCTTGAGCTGATCTTTGTTGTCGTCAATCCACTTCATGAAATTCATTACGGGAGGGATGGTGCTCATGATTACTCCTTCGTTGTGTTGTTGATACTTCCTAGATATGCCACTGCCTGAATCTCGATGAGAAGGTGCGGGTGCGGCAGCTGGTGCACCGCGACGGTGGTTCTCGTCGGGCCGCTCTCGTCGAAGTGCTCGCCGTACACCTCGTTGTACCCGCCGAAGTCGTTCATGGAGACGAGGTAAGTCGTGACCTGCACGAGGTCACCAAGGCCCAAGCCCACCTCAGCCAGAATGTCGGCAATGTTGTCGATCACGGCTTTCGTTTGAACCCGGATGTCGAGAGTGGTTGTTCCGAACCCATCGACAATCGCGCCCGCGATCGTGTTATCGGGCAGCCGACTGCTGGTGCCGGAGACGTAGACGAAGTCGCCTGCGACTTTGAGGTGCGGGAACCGCCCGCGCGGGGTGGCCTTGCTCGACACCACTCTGGCCTGATCGCTCATGAGTGTGCTCCTTCTGCTGCTGCTTGTGTTGAACCCGCCGCGTGCACCATGACCGAGCCGAGGCCCGCAATGCGACCATCGACGACGCCGGGCACGAGCGGCACTGCTTCGGTCGCGGCACCCGCGAGCACTGTTTCACCAGCGCGCAGCACGAGGCCGTGCTCGCGCGCTAGCGTGCGCAGTTCGGTGAGTGCTCTCAGCGGTTGCCCGAGAATTGCGGCAGTGGAACTGACCTGCACCGGCTGCCCATTCACGTCAAGTTCGGCGGCCAAGTTGGAGAGGTCGCGGTGATCCCACGCGATCCAAGGGCCCACGATGTACGCACCAGCCGAGGTGTTGTCCGCGACAACTTTGCCGAGGTCGAAGCCGAACCCCGCGAAGCGCGAGTCGATGACCTCCATGGCAACTGCCACTGCGTCGATGTGCGCGGTGGGGTCGCAGAGCGGGTCGGTGAAGTCGACATCCGAACCCATGCGGAATGCCACCTCCAACTCGATGCGCGGGTGAATGAACTCGGAAAGATCAATGACACCGCCATCGGCAACGAGTGTGGCCTGCGTGAGCTGGCCGGCGATCACACTGTCGACGCCCATCTGACGCATTTTTGCCTTGTTCGTGAAACCCATTTTGAGCCCCGACGGAACCTCGCCACGGTGCACTCGCAGGGCGATTCCTGCGTGCTGCACGCGGTAGGCCTCGGTCACGTCGAGCTCGTAGGTGAAGTCGCTTGGCCCGAGCGCGCGCCGTTCCAGCCTGGCCGTATCAAGTGTTGCCGCAACAGCCGCGGTCGTTCCAGAGGTGGGTTCGGATGCCATGCTCACGCGCTCGCCTTCCGCGCGTTCAGAAGGTCGAGGGCGACATCCACGATCATGTCTTCTTGGCCGCCGACCATGCGACGCTTGCCCATTTCGATCAGAATCTCGCGGGTGTCGAGTCCGTAGCGTTCCGCTGCGCGCTCCGCGTGCAACAGGAAGCTGGAGTACACCCCCGCGTAACCAATGGTGAGGGTCTCGGTGTCGACCCGCACGGGGCGGGTCTGCAGCGGGCGCACCAACTGGTCGGCGGCATCCTGCAGCGCGAAGAGGTTGCAGCCGTGATCCCACCCCATGAGGTCAGCGACTGCGACGAAGGGTTCGGCCGGGCAGTTACCGGCGCCGGCACCTTGACCGGCGAGCGCGACATCCACCCGGTAGGCGCCGTGCTCAACCGCGGTCACGCTGTTGGCGACGCTCAGGGAGAGGTTTTCGTGCGCGTGGATGCCGAGCTGAGTCTCGGGGTTCAGTACCTGACGGTACGCGTCCATGCGCTCGGCGACATCCGACATCAAGAGGCGGCCAGCCGAGTCGGTCACGTACACGCAGTGCGCACCATAGGACTCCATGAGCTTTGCCTGCTTGGCGAGCTCGGCTGGCGGGTTCATGTGAGCCATCATGAGGAACCCAGAGACATCCATGCCGTTCTCGCGCGCCCACGCGATGTGCTGCGCGGAGACATCCGCTTCGGTGCAGTGAGTGGCAACCCGAACACTCTTGATGCCGAGCTCTTTGGCGCGCTTCAAGTCTTCGATGCGGCCGATACCCGGCAAGATGAGCGTGGTGAGCACGGCGTTCTTGACAGCGGATGCGGCTGCCTCGATCCACTCCCAATCGGTGTGCGCGCCGAAACCGTAGGTGGCGCTCGAGCCGCCGAGGCCGTCACCGTGGGCGATCTCGATCGCGCTCACGCCAGCGGCATCCAGTGCGGCAACAATTGTGCTGACCTGCTCGGTTGTGTACTGATGACGCATGGCGTGCATTCCGTCGCGCAGGGTCACATCTTGCACGTAAATTTTGGTGCTCATGCCGCTACCCATCCTCGAGTCGTCGCAATCTTTTCGGCCGTCTGCAGTGCGGCGGAGGTCATAATGTCGAGGTTGCCTGCGTAGCTCGGCAGGTAATGAGCGGCACCAGAAACCTCGAGGAACGTGGTCACCTTCCAGCCGGAGAACGCTGTGCCGAGCGCGGGCAAGAACGACACCTCGACGTGGTCGAATTGCACCTCCTGCTTGAGCGTGTAACCGGGAACGTACTCGCTTACGGTCGCGACGCTTGCGGCAACGGATGCGGCAACAGCGGCCTGGTCGAGCTCGTCGCCCTCGACCATGCAGATGACGGTATCGCGCATGATCACGGGCGGTTCTGCCGGGTTCAGCACGATGATGGCCTTGCCTTTGCTCGCACCGCCGACCTCTTCGATGGCGCGAGCGGTGGTCTCGGTGAACTCATCGATGTTGGCGCGAGTGCCAGGGCCCGCCGACTTCGAGGAGATCGAAGCGACAATCTCGGCGTAGGCGACAGGCGCAACGGCAGACACCGCTGCGACAATCGGAATGGTCGCTTGCCCGCCGCAGGTGACCATGTTGACGTTCGGCACGCCAGCCTCAAGGCCGTCTAAGTTCACCGCCGGGATGACGTAAGGGCCGATCGCCGCTGGCGTGAGGTCGATCATGAGCTTGCCGTGTTCCGCAGCAATGCGTGCGTTCTCGATGTGCGCGTGGGCTGAGGTGGCGTCGAAGATGATCTGGATGTCGGCAAATTCGGGCATGGCGAGCAGGCCATCCATGCCGTCGGCCGTCGTGGCGATGCCCAACTTGGCAGCCCGTGCGAGCCCGTCCGAGGCGGCATCGATTCCGACCATGGCTTTGACGGTGAGCTGCTCAGAGAGCCGCATCACCTTGAACATCAGGTCGGTTCCGATATTGCCGGAGCCGACGATGGCTACCCCTACGCTCATGAGGCGCTCTCCTTGGTTGAATTAAAGACTGTTGAATCAATGTTGGTTGAATCAATGAACACGGCATCCACTCGGCCCATGCCGCTGAGCGACATCCGGTATCGACCGGGCGCGCTCACCCCGACCATGGGCCCAAGTGCGCCAGAAAGAATAATTTCGCCGGCCTTCAGCGGGCTGCCACGGCGGGCAACTTCGCGGGCAAGCCAGGCCACGGCGTTGACCGGTGACCCAAGGCAGGCAGAGCCAGCGCCGACTGAGACGGGTTCGCCCTTGTGGTCGATCACCATTCCGATCTCCGTGAGGTCGAGCCCGCGCAGCGAATACGGTGTTGTTCCCAAAACCACTGCACCGCTCGAGGCGTTGTCGGCGATTGTGTCGGTGATGCGGATGTCCCACCCGGCAATGCGCGAATCCACGACTTCGATGGCGGGCAGCACGTACTCGGTGGCGCTCAACACCTCCGCCACCGTCGTGGTCGGGGAATCAAGGTCGCGGTTCAATACGAACGCGATCTCCCCCTCGACCCGCGGTTGCAGAAAGTTTGCGAGGTCAAGCGGCTCGGTGGTGCCAAAGATCATGTGGTCGAAGAGCACTCCGAAGTCGGGCTGGGCGACACCGAACTGCTGCTGCACAACCTTGGAGGTGAGTCCGATCTTGCGGCCGACAATCCTGCTGCCGGCCATGCGCTCGGCATCAACGTACAGTTCCTGCACCGCGTAGGCGTCATCCTGACTGGTCTCACCGATCAGGTCGCGCACGGGGGCACACGGCACAACCGTCTTCCGTGCCTCAGCGAGCCGCGCTGCTGCCTGTTTGATGTGACTCATAGCGCGAGACAAACGTTCGTCGGCTCACTGAAGAAGTCGTACGAGTGCACGCCACCTTCGCGGCCGATGCCCGACTTGCCCATGCCGCCGAACGGTGAGCGCAGGTCGCGCAGGTACCACGTGTTGACCCACGCCATTCCGACGCGCAGGTTTTGGGCGACGCGGTGGCCGCGGTTGATGTCTTGAGTCCAGACCGAGGCGGCAAGGCCGTACTTGGTGTCGTTGGCGAGCGCGATCGCTTCTTCCTCCGTGTCGAACGGGATGAGCCCGGCGACCGGGCCGAAGATTTCTTCGCGCATGGGGGCGGAGTCTTGAGTAAGGCCGGTCCAGAGTGTGGGCTCGATCCAGAAGCCGTCGGCGCGATCGCCCGTCAGCTCTGGCACTCCACCGCCGGTGACGATCGTGGCGCCCGCTTCTTCGGCCAGTCGGTAGTAGGAGAGCACCTTTTCGCGGTGCACAGCGGAGATCAGTGGGCCGATGGCGGTCTTGCCCTCAGCGTCGACGCCCCGCTCGTTGAAGACCAGGTTGCGGGCGCGCTCGGCCAGGCCGTCCACGATCTGCTGGAAGATGGGGCGCTCGATGTACACGCGCTCCGTGCACAGGCAGACTTGGCCGGTGTTGAAAAACACGGAGCGGGTGAGGCCATCCAGGGTCTTCTCAATGTCGGCGTCCGCGAAGACGATGGCAGCGTTCTTGCCGCCGAGCTCGAAGGAGACCGGCAACACGCGATCTGCGACCGTGCGCATGATGGCGCTTCCCGTGGCCGTCGAGCCGGTGAAGGTCACGCCGTCGATGTCCGGATGCTCGGTCAAGTACGCGCCTGCGGAGTCCTTGCCGAATCCGTGCACGACGTTGTAAACGCCATCCGGAGCACCGGCA
>JBDSUT010000192.1:0-14681 GCA_039927595.1 Terrimesophilobacter sp. | reverse complement strand
GCGGATCCCAGTCCTTCTTGAACGAGGCACTCAAAAACTTGCGCGCCACCGCATAGTCTCCCTGCGGCCCAGTGAAAGCAGCCATAAAGCCATCAAGAATTGCCCGCTGATCGGCGCCGGCAACCGGATCCAACGGGTTGAAGATGAGATCGCCTAGCTGCTCGCCGATGAAAGGTTCACCGGCGTTAACGCTCCCAGAGTTGGGGATACCACCGCACGCCGAAAGCGAGAGTGCGAGGATGCCAAACCCGATCAGCGCACACGCACGCTTCACGACTTCAAATTTTTGTCGCGCGGTCACCATGGTTCACCTCCAACTCATCCACGGGGTCACTCGGCGGAAGCTCGAGTGGCGAAACTCGAATGGAACGATTCAGGTCACGCGGAAGTGTGAGCCTAAAGCATGTTCCCTGGCCGGGCTCCGACCACACGTCAAGATAACCGCGGTGCAGCAATGTGTCTTCCAGTGAGATGGCGAGTCCGAGACCGGTGCCACCGATCGTGCGTTTGCGTGACGGATCTGCACGCCAGAAACGGTCAAAGACTCGCGTCACGTCGTCGGTATCGATGCCGATTCCGTGATCGCGCACGGCGAGCGCCACCGCATCCTCATTGCTATCCACGGAGACAACAATTGGTTTGCCCTCACCGTGTTCGATCGCGTTGCCCAAAAGGTTTCTCAGGATGCGCCGAATGCGCCGCGGGTCTACCTCAACATCCACGAAACCACCTGCCGCGACTACTCGAAGGCTCGAGCCGTGTTCGCCGGCGACCAGACGCATAGCGTCCACGGAGTCCTCCACAAGCTGCACAAGGTTTGTGGGCTCGATGTCAAGCTCCACCGCGCCAGCATCAAAACGGCTCACTTCGAGGAGGTAGGCGAGCAAAATCTCGAATCGTTCCACTTGCGTGTGAAGCAGCTCCGCCGTTCGCGCCGTTGCGGGCGGGAACGTCTCTCGCTGATCGTAAAGAACATCGCCAGCCAAGCGGATGGTGGTCAGCGGCGTTCGCAACTCGTGGGAGACATCCGCGACGAACCGCTGCTGAAGGCGTGAGAGCTCCCCCAGCTTGGTGATCTGCTCTTGAAGGCTGTCGGCCATCCCATTGAACGAGCGGGCGAGTGTCGCAATCACGTCATCACCCTTCTGCGGTATGCGCTGATCGAGTTGACCGGCCGCGACTTTCTGGCTGACCTCGGCAGCCACCCGCACGGGCCCCACCACGAGTCGCACCACGATATAGGTCACCGCGCCGATCAGCAGCACCAAGGCGAGGCCACCGAAGGTCAGGGTTTGATGCACAAATGACAGTGTTTGTTGCACATCTCCGAGGTCATAAACGAGATAAAGCTCATAGAAACCGGCGTTCGGAACGCTGAGAAGGGAGCCGACGGCCAGCCCCGGCTTCCCCTCGTCGAGTGCCACAGACTGCCACCACACGCGCCCACCGTCCGCGCTGTTCTCTACCGCTTTTTGTAGCTCCTGAGAAAGCACTCCATCGGGAAAGGATCGGCTCTTCGATGGTTGAAGGGTCACCGGGGTTTGCTGGTTGGGGGAACGCAGCAACGCAACACCCAGACCACCAGGACTTGTTGTTGAAGCGCGAATGTTGCTGAGAGTGGTGTTGCTGAGGCTCTCCAAGTCGGTGCGTGAAGGATCAGTTGTTGCCAAGTCACTGTCAAAAACGTCTTGGGCCTGCACCGACGCCCTGCTGGATTCGGCGAGCACCTGATTCAACCTCTGGTCAAACAAGTTGTTGCCGATACTCGTCGCCATGTATGCGCCGATTATCGCGACCGTGAGCCCCGAGAGCATCACCGTGATGACGACGGTGCGAAACTGGAGACTCGCTCTCCAAAAATGCACAATCACCGCCGGCCACGACGAAACATACGGTATCGCGGCTGCGAACTTGGCGGCGCTGCGGCCCGTCTTACCCAGTTGCACCGGCACGATAACCGACCCCGCGCACCGTCATCACGATCTTGGGGTTATCTGGATCGTCCTCGACCTTCGCCCTCAGTCGCTGCACGTGCACGTTGACCAGCCGCGTGTCCGCCTTGTAGTGGTAACCCCACACCTGCTCAAGGAGCATCTCGCGTGTGAACACCTGTTGTGGTCGTGAGGCCAGGGCCAGCAACAACTCGAACTCGAGCGGGGTGAGGTTGATGCGCGTTTCACCGCGCCGCACTTCGTGACCGGCGACATCCAACGTGAGGTCGCCTACGCGCAGCATGTCCGTGCTGCCCACAGGAGTTGGGCGGAGCCTCGTGCGGATGCGCGCCACAAGTTCCTTAGGGTTGAACGGCTTCACGACATAATCGTCGGCACCGCTCTCCAGCCCGTGAACGACATCCGTTGTGTCGGACTTCGCCGTCAACATGATGATCGGCACACCGGACTCGACACGAATTTCGGAACACACTTCGATGCCATTTTTACCCGGCAGCATGAGGTCAAGCAACACGAGATCTGGGCGCGAAGCCTGGAATGTTGCCAAAGCCTCATTGCCGTCAGCGCAGAACACCGGATCGAATCCTTCGGTGCGCAACACAATGCCAATCATTTCCGCGAGCGCGGTGTCATCGTCAACGACGAGGATTCGTGCGGTCATTGTTCCTGCTCTTCCTCAGCCCGGTCGTGAAACCGGCTTACCTCTATGCTTTCGCATAAGAGTAGCCGAGTGTGAAACTATATTGCGGTGGGCCACCGCCTTCAGGCTGAAGGCGAAGCGTAGCAACGCATCCGGGAGTGCAATCCGATGAGTACATCATGACCGATGACCAGCAGTGGCAGGCGCCCGGATCGGCTACGCCCTACTCCCCTGCCTCGGCCGCTTCCCCGCCACCGCCACCGCCCATCATGGGTGCCGGCCCTCAAGCTCAACCCGGTTACTACGCAGCGGCACCCGTCGATCCCGCGGCGGCCTGGGCGCCACCCCCAAAGGTCGGGCTTGTTCCGCTGCGGCCCATGAGTTTCGGAACCATACTTGGTGCGTCATTCAAAGTGCTGCGACGCAACCCGCGACCGACTTTCGGTGCGGCCTTGCTCGTGCAAGCTGCTTCTCTAGTCATTTCTCTGGTATTCGTCGGGGCAATCACTGCGCTTTCTGTGTCACGGCTCAGTAGCGTTTCGTCCACCTCCGACTCCGACGCGATGCTCGCAGGCACGGTGGCGATTTCCATCGTCGCTTTTATGTTGACGGCGTTTCTCTCGCTCATGGCGCTCGCGTTCCTGCAGGGGATCATCGTGATCGAGGTTGCTCGCGGAACCATCGGCGAAAAACTTTCGCTTCGCCGCCTCTGGCAGTTTGCAAAAGGCCGCATTTGGGCCCTCATCGGATGGTCCATGATTGTCGGTGGTGTGTCGATTGTGGTGATCGCGATCGCCGTCGGGATCATTGTCGTGTTGGCAATGTTGGGAAGCGTCGGGCAGGCTTTCGCCATTCTCTTCGGAATTTTCGCGACCATGGGGCTTACCGTGCTCGCGGTATGGCTTTACACCAAACTGTCTCTTGTGCCCAGTGCGCTCATGCTCGAACGAGTTTCGATCCGCACCGCAGTGTCACGGTCGTGGTCACTCTCTCGGGGAGATTTTTGGAAGATCTTCGGCGTTCAAGTGCTCGTAGGACTCATCCTCAACATGGCCTCGTACGTCATCATCATCCCTTTTCTCATCATCATGTCGATTTTTGTCAGCATCGTTGGGGTCAACGGAAACACCTCTGGCGCGTCTGACGTCATCGTCTTGGCCATGCCCATCGCGCAAACCGTGCTCTCTGTGATCATCGGAACGATCACGTCTATCGTCATGACGGCAACCACCTCACTCCTCTACTTGGATATGCGCATGCGCAAAGAGGGACTCGACCTAGAACTCACCCGCTTTGTCGAGGCGGGGCATCTGAATGCAGACGAAAGCGCAAACCCGTACCTGCGTGCTGCTCCTCCCAACCAGGGGCAGCCCACCGGATACACCTTCTCATGAGGTTTGCGGCCGTCAGTGGTGCCCTTGGTCTCGCCTTAGATTCCCCACTCGATCCTGACCGCGAGCAGGCACAGCAGTGGATGATTGACGAGCTTTCCAAGCCCCCCTACCAGGCCGCAAAGCCCACCTTGTGGGATCTCATGAGCAAGGCATTCTGGGACTGGCTGAACTCTTTGCGCGTCGACGGAGATAACCCCATTCAGCTGCCGATTGCAATGTTTGTTGTCATTGTGGTCGCCGCAATCGTCGTCGCCGCTTTCTTTATTTTTGGGATGCCCCGCATCAATCGCCGCAGTGCGGTGATCGGTTCCCTCTTCGGTGCGGATGAGGAGCGCGACGCAGAGACACTCCGCCGCGCCGCCTCCGCTGCCGCCGCGAACCGCGACTGGACTTTGGCCATTGAGGAACTGTTTCGGGCACTCGCTCGCGTGCTCGCCGAACGTGTCATAGTTGCGACCGATCCGGGCACAACGGCTCACGGTTTTGCGTCCCGTGCTGGAGCAGTCTTTCCCGATTACCTGCAGCGTTTGACGGCAAGCGCCACCGCCTTCGACAGTGTTCGTTACCTCGACAAGCCGGGAACCGAGGCGCACTACAGCGCACTTGCTGAGCTGGAGCGCGAATTGCGCACCGCCCAACCCGCCGCGACTGCGCCAACGCCCTTGGTGGGAACACGGTGACGCTCACTGCCAGGGAGGTGGTTCCGACAGAGGTCATTACCCCCACAATTCGAAAGTCCAGTCGTAAAGTTCTTTACTGGGTGATCGCGGGGATATCCCTCATCCTCATTGCCCTGTTTGCCATCATGATCAACGGCGCCGGGCAATACGCTGGCCCGTCACTCTCGCCCAAAGACCCCAGCCCGCGGGGGGCCAAGGCGATTGCTGAAGTGTTGCGCAGCCACGGCGTCACGGTCACTACGACTGATGGCATGGCTCAAACACGCGTGGCGGCGAGTGGCTCTGGCAACACCACAGTCTTCGTTCTCGATGCCAACGGCTACCTTACCGCTGAGTCATGGAAGGAGCTCGCGGCACTCTCCTCACACCTCATCGTTATGTCCCCTGACTTCGATCAACTCGACACGGTTGCCCCTGAGCTTGGTCTTGGCGGACGAGTGGACGGAATTCTGAACGCGGATTGTGCCCTCCCGTTCGCGCAGCGGGCAGAATCGATGGACGCCACGGGCACAGGATTCCAGGTGGTCGACTCGTCCGCGAATGTCACCACCTGTTTCGGCAGCGGCGACAGGGTGTACTCGATTGTCGAGCTGATGCACGCTGGAAACCGGGTCACCGTGATCGGCACGCAGAAAGCCTTTTCTAACGAGTTCGTGCTCGAAGACGGCAATGCGGCCGTCGCACTGGGGCTGCTCGGCGAGACACGCAACCTCGTCTGGCTCGTCCCGACCATCGACGAGGCTCCAGCACCTGGTGGCGCCACTCTGGCAGAGCTCACCCCGCTGTGGGTGAACGCCGTCGTCATTCTGTTCGTCATTGCGGCGATCGCTGCCGGTTTCTGGCGGGGACGCCGATTCGGTCCGTTGGTCGTCGAAGCCCTTCCCGTGACCGTGCGAGCAAGCGAAACTATGCGAGGGCGCGCCCGCCTGTACCAAAAGTCATCCGATTTTTTGCACACCCTCGACGCGCTTCGCATGGGGACCATTGAAAGGCTCGCCGTCTTGTGTGGGCTACCCAGCGTGGCCACGGTCGATGAGGTGATCCGGGCGGTCGCCCACATCACCCAGCGACAGAGCGCGGATGTTGCCAACCTTGTGAGAGATGTCTCCCCTTCAAACGATGCTCAACTGATGGCACTCTCCGATGAGCTTCTGAAACTCGAGGCGGCAGTCGCCGCCGCGGTCCGAGCATAATCCGCAACAATGGACTTCACAGCGGCCATAACAGAACCGAAAGGCTAACTCGATGACCGACGATCTCCGAGCACAGTTTGCGCGCGTGCGCACCGAAGTAGGAAAAGCAGTGGTCGGGCAAGACGGTGCCGTCACCGGGCTCATGATTGCGCTTCTCTCGGGAGGGCATGTCGTGCTGGAGGGCGTGCCCGGTGTTGCCAAGACGCTCCTCGTACGAACCCTGAGCACAGCCCTGAACCTGGAGACGAAGCGCATTCAGTTCACTCCTGACCTCATGCCTGGCGACGTCACCGGTTCGCTCGTTTACGACGCAAAAGCGGGCGGATTCGAGTTCCGGGCTGGACCGGTGTTCACCAACATCCTGCTCGCCGATGAAATCAACCGCACCCCACCCAAGACGCAATCAGCGTTGCTGGAAGCCATGGAGGAGCGTCAAGTGTCGGTGGACGGAGAGACAAGGCTATTGCCAGACCCGTTCATGGTGTGCGCAACGATGAACCCCATCGAATATGAGGGCACCTACCAGCTTCCGGAAGCACAGCTCGACCGCTTCCTCCTCAAGCTTGTGCTTGATCTCCCCGAGCGGGCCGACGAACTGACCATCCTTGAGCGCAGTGCCGCCGGATTCAACCCCCGCAACCTTGCCGCGGCGGGCATCACTCCTGTGCTCGACGCACAACAGTTAGCCGCATCACGTGCGTCGGTCGCGCAGGTCTCGGTGAGCGCCGACGTGATCGGTTACATCGTGGATCTCGCGAGGGGAACCCGTCAAAGCCCGTCGGTGAAGCTCGGCGTGAGCCCCCGTGGAACGAATGCCTTGCTCGCCGCTGCGCGCGCCTGGGCGTGGCTTACCGGCTCCACCGGTGTCACGCCAGACCACGTGCAGGCGATGGCGCTGCCGGTCTGGAGGCACCGCATTCAGTTGCGCCCAGAGGCCGAGCTCGAAGGGGTCTCCGCAGACACGATCCTGCGCTCGGTCATGCAGCAGGTGCAGGTGCCGATCTAGCGTGCGCACCCCATGCTGATTTCTGGATGGTTTGTAGCGCTTCTGCTCGCAGGAGTGGTGCCACTTGTGCTCACGAACGAACCGTGGGTGCTCTTGGCATGGTTGGCCCTTGTTTCTTTGCTGGCGACAGTGGATGTGCTGATCGCTGCGTCCCCGCGCAAGGTGCGCCTCGAACGCGACGTTCCCGTGCGCGTGCGGTTGGGCGAGATGGTCGTCGCGACCCTCATCGTCGAGAACACGGGCAAGCGCACCATCCGTGGCGCGGTGCGGGACGCATGGCAGCCCTCGGCTGGCGCAACGCCGACTCGAACCCGCGTGACTATTCCTGGCGGTGGGCGCACGGCGATTCGTACCTCGCTCACTCCGATTCGCCGTGGTGAACGTCGGTCAGCTCACGTCACGGTGCGCTCCTACGGACCGATGCGCCTCGCTGCGCGTCAAGCGACCATCACCTCCAAGAGTGTGATCCGCGTTCTCCCGCCTTTCAATTCTCGAAAGCACCTGCCTTCTCGGTTGGCCAAACTGCGGGAGCTGGATGGCCGCACGAGCGTACTCATCCGGGGTCAGGGTACCGAGTTCGACAGTCTGCGCGAGTACGTGCGCGGAGACGATGTGCGCTCGATCGATTGGCGCGCCACCGCTCGCCGGCAGGAACCCGGCGGCGGCCAGAAACTCATGGTGCGCACGTGGCGTCCTGAGCGCGACCGCCGCGTCGTCATCGTTATCGACAGTGGCCGCTCCTCTGCGGCGCGCATTGCGGGCGAGCCACGCATCGACACTGCCTTTGAGTCCGCGCTTTTGCTTGCAGCGCTTGCGACGCGCGCAGGTGACCGAGTTGACGTCCTCATTTTCGATCGCCGGGTGCGCGCTCGCGTGCAGGGGGCGAGCGGCCCCGATCTGCTTTCCCGCATGGTCAACGCGATGGCTCCCGTCGACCCGGAGCTCATCGAACCAGACTGGGGCGCGGTGCCTGGCCTCGTGCGCTCGGTGACAAGTCAGCGCGCACTCGTTGTGATTGCGACCACCGCAGAGTCCCCCGGTGCCTCTCGGGGGCTCCTTGCGGTGCTCCCACAGTTGACGCGCAGGCACACCGTCGTCGTGTCGTCTGTAGTTGACCCGGATGTCCTCGAAGCCTCCCGCCAGCGCTCAACCCGCGACGAGGTCTATCTCGCGGCCGCCGCCGAGCGCGCACTGCTCGACCAGTCGAGGGTTGCCGCCGCCATCCGGCAGCTCGGTGCGGAAACCGTCACCGGCTCCCCCGAAGCCCTCCCGCCAGCCCTCGCCGACAAATACATCGCATTGAAGGCGGCGGGAAGGCTTTAGAGACTTACATCCCTAGATTGGCGCGCAGCGCCGCTCCGAGGTCGGCGTCAACGTTAGTCCAATAGCCGACTGCCCGTTCGCGAATGACGTCGCTCTTGACCGCCCCGACTCCACCGGTGATGGTGGCGAGGAATCGTGCCCGGCTGGCGTCGTCGAAGACGTCGCGGTAGAGGGTTCCGGCCTGACCGAAGTCGCTGTCTTCAGAGCGCAGGGTTTGGGCGGCGCGCACGAGGGCGCCATCTGTCTCCCAACCACTGTCGCCCGCGCGCTGCGGGTCGGCAACCGGCCCACCAAAGGAATTTGGCGCGTAGGTTGGAGCACCCGCGGGGGCCGCATGGAAGCGCATGCTTCCCTCGTGCCCGTAGGTGTTCACCGTGGTGGCGTGCGGTGCGTTCACCGGCAGCTGGTTGTAGTTGGTGCCGATGCGGTACCGCTGGGCATCCGGGTAGGAGAACACGCGCGCCATGAGCATCTTGTCTGGGCTGATGTCAACACCGGGCACGAGGTTCGATGGCGAAAATGCCGCCTGCTCAACGTCGGCGAAGAAGTTCTCCGGGTTGCGGTTGAGCGTGAAGTGACCCACCTTGATGCGCGGGTAGTCGGCCTTCGCGATCGTCTTGGTGATGTCGAAGGGGTTGAACCGGTAGGTTTTGCCCTCGTCATAGGGGATGACCTGAACGTAGACATCCCACACCGGTGCGTCGCCGTTCGCGATCGACTCAAACAGGTCGCGGCGGTAGTAGTCGGCATCCGAACCGGCAAGCTTCTCGGCTTCGTCGTTGCTCATCGCTTCGACACCCTGCTGGGAGAGGAAGTGGTATTTGACCCAGAAGCGCTCGCCGTCGGCGTTGATCCACTGGTAGGTGTGTGAGACGTAGCCGTTCATGTGGCGCCAGGAGCGCGGGAGTCCACGGTCACCCATGAGGTAGGTCACCTGGTGGGCGGATTCTGGTGAGAGTGACCAGAAGTCCCACTGCATGTCTGCGTCGCGCAGCCCGGAGGATCCGAGGCGTTTCTGCGAGTGGATAAAGTCGGGGAACTTGATGCCGTCTCGGATGAAGAACACGGGGGTGTTGTTGCCGACGATGTCGTAGTTGCCCTCGGTCGTGTAGAACTTGATCGCGAATCCGCGCACGTCGCGCCAGGTATCCGGGGAGCCCTGCTCACCTGCGACGGAGGAGAAGCGCGCGAGCATCTCCGTCTTTGCGCCGGGCTGAAACACTGCTGCGCGCGTGTACATCGACACATCTTCGGTGATGACGAGTTCACCAAATGCGCCGCCACCCTTGGCGTGCGGGTTGCGCTCCGGCACGCGCTCGCGGTGGAACGCTGCGAGCTTCTCAACGAGGTAACGATCGTGGAGCGCGGTGACGCCGTCTGGGCCCGTAGTGAGTGAGTGGTCGTCGGAGGCGACCGGCGCCCCGGTTTGCGTGGTGGTGGGCGGTGTAGTTGTGTTGGCTGTCATGATGCTCCTTCGTTGGTGGAATGGTTCTGGCAGGTGGCGCAGAGGCCCCAAAAAGTGACTTCTGCGACGGTGACGGTGTAACCGGCCAAGGCAGAGGGCGTCAGACACGGGGCGTGGCCGACCGCGCAATCGACGTCTTCGATTGCTTGGCACTCGGTGCAGACGAGGTGGTGGTGATTGTCGCCCGTACGCCGCTCATAGCGGGATGAAGAGCCGGCCGGTTCGATCCTGCGCAGCAGGCCGGCATCGCTGAGGTCGTGGAGTATGTTGTGCACGGATTGTACGGACAGCGCTGGTTGGGCACGCCGCAGCTCGGCCAGCAGTGCTTCAGCGTCGCTGTGGGGCATCGATTCGAGTGTTTCGAGCAGTGCGATGCGGCCGCTGGTAACGCGCAGACCGGAATCCCGGAGTTCGCGCGCAAGAGCCATGTTCACCCTCGTATTCTACCACTTATCGTGAATGACTCAAAATAACAGAGTTCGAGGCAGCGACACCACTAGCCGGCAACGATGCGTCGCGCGCCGGCCTCGAACTCGTCGAGGTCACCGGTCTCACCCGCACGAAAAGCACGGCCCCCGATGAACCATTGGTAGAACAAGAAACCCGCAAGCGCTATCGTTCCGATTCCGATCTTGATCGGCCACGGCCACGGCTGCCGGGTCACAAACCCTTCGATGACACCGGAGACCAACAACGCGAACGTGAGCCCGATCGCCACCGTGATGAGCGCCCGGCCGTCTTGCGCCAAAGCTTGAACGCGGGTGCGATGCCCCGGTGCGACCATGGCCCAAAAGATCATGAGCCCAGCAGCCCCGGCAACAAAAACCGAGTACAGCTCGAGCTGACCGTGGGGTGCAATGTAGAGAAAGAAGATGTCAAGTTTGTCGTGCTCGGCCATGAGCGCACCAGACAAACCAAGATTTTTGGCGTTCTCAAAGAGAACACTCGGAACATAAACACCAATGATTCCGAACGCCACACACTGAGCCGCCAACCACGCATTATTAGTCCAGACCAGGGCGGTAAACGAGCTTTCGCCGTGCTCGGAGTAATAGTTGACGAACCGTTCGTTGGCAAACTGCTCCCGCATTTCATCCGAACCAACGCCCTGCAAAACCCCCGGCGTGTTGAGCGCCCACACCCCGTACACCACGGCAACGATCGCGGTCACCGCCGCAACCGCCAGAGAGAGCCACCGAAGACGATAGAGCGCGGCAGGTAGCTGCAGGGCAAAAAACCGCGGAAGCATGCTGAAGATGTTGGTACCAGCACCGGTGAATTTTAGCCTCGCACGCGAGAGCCCCAGCGAAAGCCGATCCCCCTGTACCGTGCTTCCCGCGGTGGACTTGATCGCCGAGAGGTGGCTCGCGCCCGATTGGTACCGATCAATCAGGGCATCGGATTCTGCTCCGCTCAGCCGCCGGCGGGATCCCAGTCGCGCAAGCTCGTCCCACTCTTCGCGATGAGCGGCAGAGTACGCGTCGAGGTCCATGAGCCTAAAATACTAGACATGTCCCAGAACGACGTACCCACCTCGGACTTCATCGACACGTCAGAAGATGACCTGATGATCGGCGAGGCGGTCGCTCTCGACGTGCAGCCCACCAACTTCGTGTTGCGGGCCTGCGGCGCCATCATCGATTTTTTTGTCTACCTCGGGCTGTGGGTTGTCACTATTCTTTTTCTCGCCTCCCCCGCCGTCTCCCAATTTTTCACAGGCGCGATGTTCCAGGCCACGGTTCTCGCATCACTCGTGTTTTGTATTGTTGTGGTCCCCACGACCGTCGAACTTGTGACGAGGGGCCGCTCTCTGGGCAAACTCGCCGTGGGCGCGCGAATCGTGCGCGACGACGGTGGTGCGATTGGTTTTCGCCACGCCTTCACTCGAGCTCTGCTCGGTGTACTCGAGATCTACATGTCGTTCGGCGGGTTTGCCGCACTCGTTGCCCTGTTCAACCCCAAGGCGAAGCGCTTAGGCGACCTCGTCGCGGGCACCTACAGTCAGAACGAGCGCATCACTCGCTACACTGCTCCCACATACGGGGTTCCCCTTCAACTCACTGAGTGGGCAAAAACGGCGGATGTCGCAAAAATGCCCGACCGCACGGCACGGCGCATTTCCCAGTTCCTTGCCCACGCGACGGGGTTCACGCCACAGTCGCGCGCGAGCACAGCCCACAGCCTCGCGCAGGAGGCATCCCCCTACGTCTCCCCGATTCCCGCCGGTGACCCTGAGATGTTTCTCGCAGCCCTGACCGCCGTGCGTCGCGAGCGAGAGTTCGCTGCTTTGCAGCAAGAACGCGGGCGGCTGCAAAAGCTGGCACCCTCGCTCGGCCGAACCCCACGCGAGTTCCCCACTCGAACCCGGCCGTAGTTCTCGTCGAGAAGCTTCGGCAGCACGTGAACGCCCAGAGGGTAGTGTGAGGTGAAAATCTCCCACTGCACGAGTACCTGATTGCTGAACGAGTTACTCATGACGAACGACGGATGCCCTGTGGCGTCACCACAGTTGCATCTCCACCATCATCGAGGATGAGGCTCGGTCCCGTCCAGGTTTGGCCAGCAGCTTGGGCCTCCGCACTCCCGTCAAAAGTCTGGGCCGTGCACCACCAGTACTCCTCCAGCGTTTCGATCAGAACGGTCGACTGCACGGTCATGTGCGGGCCCCCGGGCAATGCACGCACCCACGGTCAGGCTCGGATGAGCGCCAACACCTGGTCTCGCACGATAATCATGCGTGCGAGAGTCGCCGCCTCGACGTTCAAACGCAACAGCGGCTCCGTGTTCGACGGGCGCACGTTGAACCACCAGAAGTCACCGTCAGAGTTGCCACTCACGGTGAGTCCGTCGAGTTCATCGAAGTCGCCCTCTGCGAAGGCCTTCACGATGCGGGAGTATGCGGCAGGGACATCCGTGACCACCGAGTTGATTTCGCCGCTCGTGGCGTACGGGGTGTAGCGGGATGCCATTTCTGAGAGAACCGCATCCTGCCCACCAAATTCGGCCAGGATGTGCATCGCCGCAAGCATGCCGTTGTCGGCACCCCAGAAGTCGCGAAAGTAGTAATGGGCAGAGTGTTCGCCACCAAACACCGCTCCGGTCTCGGCCATTTCGTCTTTGATGAGCGAGTGCCCGACCCTCGTGCGCACCGGAATGGCTCCCGCGGCCCTGATCGTCTCCGGCACAACCCTCGAGGTGATGAGGTTGTGAATGACGTAGATGTCAGCATCGGCGTCTTGCGCACGTACGCGGTGAATTTCGCGCAGCGCAACGACAGCGGCAACCGCGGAGGGGTTCATCGGGTCGCCCTTCTCGTCGACGACGAAACAGCGGTCCGCGTCGCCATCGAACGCGAGACCGAGGTCGGCTCCGTGCTCGACGACGGCCTTTTGCAGGTCGACGAGGTTGGCAGGCTCCAGCGGGTTTGCTTCGTGGTTCGGGAAGGTGCCGTCAAGTTCGAAGTACAGCGGGATGATGCGCAGCGGCAGTTCGGTCAGCCCCGCGGCCGTGCCCAGTACCGCAGGAACCGTGAGTCCGCCCATGCCATTGCCGGCATCCACGACCACCGTGAGTGGTCGGATTCCCGAGAGGTCGACGAGAGAACGCAGGTAGGCGGCATAGTCGGCGAGCACATCGACCTCGCGGATCGAACCAGGGTTCTCGTGTGGCGTAATGCCGGAGGCAAGAAAAACTTTTGCTCGGTCACGGATGGCGGCAAGCCCCGTGTCGAGGCTGATGCCTCGCGCCCCTGCACGGCTCAGCTTGATTCCGTTGTAGCTAGCCGGGTTGTGGCTTGCCGTGAACATGGCGGCGGGAGCGTTCATACTTCCGGAGGCGAAATAGCTTTCGTCGGTGGAACACAGCCCGATCGCGACAACGTTTGCACCCCTCGCCTGCACTCCTGCCGCAAAAGCTCGAGCGAATCCCGGCGAGGAGTCACGCATGTCGTGGCCGACCACCACGTCGAGACCTGCTGCCCCAATTTCATCCACAAAGGCAGCGCCAAGGGCTTTGACCACGTCGTCTGTGAGCTGTGAGCCCACCAAACCTCGCACGTCGTATGTTTTGACGAAGGCGTCTAGGTCAGGGTGAGAGTTCATTGCCCAATGCTACGTGACGTAAAACTTGCCAGCCACGTGGGGCCGAAAGGCGCTCAGAGTGCACAACGCAAAGGTCATAGGAGTGCGGCTCAGATCGCGTACTGAGTGGCCCTAGAACGGCCATGGAGTCGGCGTACACGTAGGTGAGGGTGGATACCGCCACTCGACCACACGCAACTTTGCTGCATAACCGCTCGACCATCGTGACTCCAGACTAGCGAGGGCGAGGCCCTGCACTGTGGAACCCCGCCGTGGCGACCGGAGAGCCATAGAATTGCCCTATGGCTCAGGGGCGTCGCGGTGCGGTTCGCGGATCAGCGCGCGTGACCTCGCGCGACCGGCACGGACGCGGCATCAGGGCAGCCGTGACGGGGCCGCGACTGCCACTTCTGCGCACGCGCGCCACCATTTTCGAGTCCACCGTCGCGGCCACCGCGCAGTACCTCAAAGAGTTGTGGCCCGCAGACCTCTCCCACCTGCGTGTGGAGATCGCTGCGCTCCCCGTCACGGAAGAAGGATCGGGCCGGCTTCGCCGCTGGTCTGTCATTCCTGAAGAGCACTGCATTGTGCTGTACCGATTGCCCATTCAACGGCTTGCCAAGCTGCACCGCAATGACGAACTGCACCGGCGCATGCTCGTCGAAGGTTGCGTCTTTCGCGCGGTCGCTGAGCTTCTTGGCAAAGAGCCGTGGGATCTCGCACCGGAGCGTTTTCGGCACTTCTAGCTGTTGCCAGCCCGAACTATCCGTACTGGTTGAACACCGTCACCGGTTGCGAGCCTCGGTCGGGTGGGCTCACGGTGAATCCGGCGAGCGCACCGGCATCCTGATAACTCAGTGAGATTCGCACACCGCTCGTGCCGCCCACGCGATAACTCGCACCGGCCGCTATGGGCACGGCGAGCGCCTTGCCTGAGGGAACCGTGACG
>JBDSUT010000191.1:0-4701 GCA_039927595.1 Terrimesophilobacter sp. | reverse complement strand
CCACACCTGGGTCATGCCGAGCTTGGTGCCCAGCAGTCCCTTCGTGGTTCTCGTTGCTTCAATAGACATTGTTCAATAATCCTTGCGGTTCTGAGCGCGGGCTGAGTGTTTCCACAACTCAGAGCTTTATCTCGATGTTGACGTCGGCAGGCAGGTCGAGGCGCATGAGCGAGTCAACGGCCTTGGGAGTCGGGTCGATGATGTCGATCAAGCGCTTGTGGGTGCGCTTCTCGAAGTGTTCCCGGCTGTCCTTGTACTTGTGAGGTGAACGGATCACTGCGATCACGTTCTTCTCGGTCGGCAGCGGCACGGGGCCAACTACCGTTGCACCCGCGCGTGTGACCGTTTCTACGATCTTGCGTGCCGAGCTGTCGATAACCTCGTGGTCATACGACTTAAGTCGGATGCGGATCTTTTGTCCCGCCATAGCCTTACTCTCTCTCTGTAATACATGGCACACCCGCACGGATGCACTCGTTGCCGAAAGCACTGCTGCTTTCACACCACTGTTTTGATTTCACGCACCAGCAGGATGTCCCGCTGGCACAACGTTTTTGTGCCTAGCCATTCCTCAAACTTTGCTCAGGCGCGAGGCCCGCACGGCACGTGGCCGGCTGAGACGCACGGGTTTCCCCGGTTATCTCGAGTGTCAGTTATTGGTTCGCGCCCTGTCGTGGATTTTCATCCAGTGGGCACATGTTCTGCTACCCGCGGCCTAGGTGCTGATCCGAAGGATCTTGCCCTATGCACTGCCTGGCAGTGATTCGTCCGCTTGGCACAGCAAGACAAAGTATTGAACTAGAAGAGTCTGCCACATCCGAGCATTTGCTGCAACCCGGGCGTGTCGCTTTTTCTAAGGTCAACTCTACCCTGCCGACTGAGGGCTATTGTTCCCGTTAGTCAGGATTGTTCCGGCTCGCCGCGGCCCACTCGCGACAAAGAGGAGCAATTGCCTTCGCGGAAGGCGTGGTCGTGCGCCTTCACCTTCTCTCGACGAGGTAGCCCGGCCGCAAGAAGGTGACTTCGCAGCAGCGGCATCGACATCGCCGTCACCCAATCCCAACGAGAAACTCGATGCCCCAGCACCCTCAAACGGTTCTCGCGCTTTGACTGAGCGAGGAGAACTTGCTCGATGGTCTTAGCGCCGCGCAAAGCTGGATCCAGATACTTCTGGTCTCCATCCGCCTCACCAATCAGCGAGAACTCCGGCCAAAAGTAGTCTGCGTACCCGATGAACCCGAGGCGATCAGAGAACGGAACCTGAAGTTGCGGGCGGGGGAACCCGAGGAGTTCCATATTGACGCGACTCACTGACTCCAACGCAGAGTCCGAATGCGCCACCGCGAAGTCGATAACCTCGAGGGCTCTCGCGAATCCGCGGAAGGGAATCCGGTTCTCCCAGTGAGCCAGCAGTTGTTCGCGAGTACACAGTGGCGGCGTGTGACCCGTTCTCTCCTCGTGCAGAGCAGAATCGGCGATCACCACAGCGGGCGAGAACTTTCCGAGGGCGGCAATGTCAACCACAGTTCGAAGAAGTGATGTCACCCGGAGGCCGGATATCTCGGCCACGTCCTCAACATCCAGCGGCATCGAGTGCCGGGTGACTCTGTGTCGGGAGCGAGCGCCGGATCCTGGCGGAACAGTGAAATGCACGGTCGATGGTGAGCTTCCGATCAAGGGCAAGCCGTGGAGCGCCGCGGCAGACCAGTGAGAGATGATCGGGATGCTACTGCGCGTACTGGCAACCGCGTGAATTGTTGCGAGGTATCGATCAGCGCTACCCAACGAGCCCCACTCGGTGCCGGCCGCGTAAACGCCACGAGACACTCGCACCTGCCTTCCGGTAAGCGCATCGTTCGCGTAGTGCTGCCGCGATCGATCGCGCGTGCGCAAATCTGACACAAAAGTCATCGGTATCGGCGACGTGTTCACTCAACAAGAATGCTGAGCGCGGCAGCGGTGACGGCCACCACGGGACTTTTTGTGCACATCCAGAGTGTGGTTACTCCGGTGCAGGAGCCGTTACGGCGCCTGATTGTTCCCCTTAGTCATGGTTGTTCCCCGTCGCAGTGGCTGAACCCTGACAAAGAGGAACAACAGAGCGGATGAATGCGGGCGGACGCGGCGCGCGCAAAGAAGGGGCCAAGCCTTTCGGCTCGACCCCTTCACTCACTGCTTGGTGTTACTTCAAAACCTTGACGACCTTGCCGGCGCCGACGGTGCGGCCACCTTCACGGATCGCGAAGCCGAGACCCTCTTCCATGGCGATCGGCTGAATCAGCTCGACCATCATTTCCGTGGTGTCACCGGGCATGACCATCTCGGTGCCCTCAGGCAGCGTGATGACGCCGGTGACGTCGGTGGTGCGGAAGTAGAACTGCGGGCGGTAGTTGGCGTAGAACGGGTTGTGACGACCACCCTCCTTCTGCGACAGGATGTATGCGGTGCCATCGAAGTTCGTGTGAGGAGTCACCGAGCCTGGCTTGACGACAACCTGGCCACGCTCAACGTCTTCGCGCTTCGTGCCACGAAGGAGCAGTCCACAGTTCTCGCCGGCCCATGCCTCGTCGAGCTGCTTGTGGAACATCTCGATACCGGTAACCGTGGTCTTCTGCGTCGGGCGAATGCCAACGATTTCGACCTCAGAGTTGATCTGAAGAGTTCCACGCTCGGCGCGGCCCGTGACGACGGTTCCACGACCAGTGATCGTGAAGACATCCTCGATCGGCATGAGGAACGGCTTGTCCTTGTCGCGCACGGGGTCGGGGATGTTGTCATCGGCGGCCTGAATGAGATCAAGAACAGACTGAACCCACTTCTCTTCACCCTCAAGGGCTTTGAGCGCAGAGACCTGGACGACGGGTGCGTTGTCGCCGTCGAAGCCCTGGCTGGACAGCAATTCACGCACCTCCATCTCAACGAGCTCCATGATCTCCTGGTCATCGACCATGTCGGCCTTGTTCAGCGCGACCATCAGGTACGGAACGCCGACCTGCTTTGCGAGCAGAACGTGCTCACGGGTCTGATCCATCGGGCCGTCAGTGGCGGCAACCACGAGGATTGCACCGTCCATCTGAGCTGCACCGGTGATCATGTTCTTGATGTAGTCAGCGTGCCCTGGGGCGTCGACGTGCGCATAGTGGCGCTTCGGGGTTTCGTACTCAACGTGCGAGATGTTGATCGTGATACCACGCTGGCGCTCTTCCGGCGCCGAGTCGATGGTCGCGAAGTCACGCTGTTGGTTGGTAGCTGACGGGTACTTGTCAGCAAGCACCTTGGAAATAGCTGCGGTGAGCGTGGTCTTTCCGTGGTCAACGTGTCCGATCGTTCCGATGTTGACGTGCGGCTTAGTCCGCTCGAACTTGGCCTTAGCCACTGTGGTCCTCCTCAGGACTTCTCGAGTAGAAGCCCCGGACGCGGGTTTGCGAACGGAAATCCTACGGGATGTTGTTTTATGTTACGGGATACTGCTGGGTGTTGTTACTCACCCTTATTCTTCTGGATGATCTCATCAGCAACCGCACGCGGCACTTCAGAGTAGCTGTCGAAGCTCATCGAATATACGGCACGGCCGGAGGTCTTAGACCTCAAGTCGCCCACATACCCGAACATCTCCGACAGTGGCACGAGCGCCCGAATAACCTTCACGCCGGTGGCATCCTCCATGGACTGGATTGAACCACGCCGTGAGTTCAGGTCGCCGATAACGTCACCCATGTATTCCTCAGGGGTGCGCACCTCGACGGCCATGAGCGGCTCGAGCAGTACTGGGTTCGCCTTACGAGCAGCTTCCTTGAAAGCCATCGATCCAGCGATCTTGAACGCCATCTCCGAGGAGTCGACGTCGTTGGCAGCGCCATCCAGCAGGATGGCCTTAACCCCAACCATGGGGTAGCCGGCAAGAACACCGACCTGCATGGAATCTTTCATACCGGCATCCACTGAGCCGATGTATTCACGAGGAACACGTCCACCGGTGACCTTGGTCTCGAACTCGTAGGTGTTCTCCGACGCGAGGTCGAGGGGTTCGAGAGAAATTTGCACCTTCGCGAACTGGCCAGATCCACCCGTCTGCTTCTTGTGGGTGTAATCGTGCTTGTCGACGATGCGCTTGATCGTTTCGCGGTAAGCAACCTGCGGCTTACCCACGTTGGCTTCAACGTTGAATTCGCGCTTCATTCGGTCAACGAGGATGTCGAGGTGAAGTTCACCCATTCCCTTGATGACCGTCTGACCGGTGTCGATGTTCTGCTCGGTGCGGAAGGTTGGGTCTTCTTCAGCAAGCTTCTGGATGGCAACACCCAGCTTCTCCTGGTCGGCCTTCGTCTTCGGCTCGATCGCGACCTCGATGACGGGCTCAGGGAACGTCATGGATTCCAAAACGACCTGGTGGTTCGGGTCGCACAGCGTGTCACCGGTCGTGGTGTCTTTCAAACCAATAACCGCGTAGATGTGTCCTGCGGTGACCGAGGGGACCGGAATTTCTTTGTTGGCGTGCATCTGGAAGATCTTGCCGATGCGTTCCTTCTTGCCCTTGGTCGAGTTCGCAACCTGTCCGCCACTGTCGAGGTGACCAGAGTAAACACGAATGTAGGTGAGACGACCGAAGAACGGGTGAACGGCAACCTTGAACGCGAGGGCCGCGAACGGGTCCTTCGGGTCGGGGTGGCGCTCGATGATCTTCTCTTCGTCGCGCGGGTC
>JBDSUT010000190.1:0-5634 GCA_039927595.1 Terrimesophilobacter sp. | reverse complement strand
GTGAGCAGCCGGGTTCCGGATGCACCGAGCGGGTGCCCGAGCGCGATCGCACCGCCACGCGGGTTCAGCTTGGCGGGGTCGGTGTCGAACTCTTTCTGCCAGGCGAGCGGCACGGAAGCAAAAGCTTCGTTCACCTCGTACACGTCAATGTCATCGAGGGAGAGCCCAGAGCGTTCCAGAATCTTTTTCGTCGCCGGGATGATTCCGGTGAGCATGTAGAGCGGGTTGCTGCCGGTCACCGAGAACGCGTGAAAACGCGCGCGCGGTGTGAGGCCCAACTTTTCGGCGCGCTCGGCGCTCATGATGAGGGCCGCGGAAGCGCCATCCGTGAACGGGCTCGAGTTGCCCGGCGTTATGCTCCACTCGATGTCGGGGAAGCGCACCGCCAACTCGTCGGTGCGGAAGGCTGGATTCAACCCTGCGAGACCCTCAACAGTCGTGCCTTCGCGCACGGTCTCGTCAATCGTGTGGCCGCCGGTCGCCACAATTTCGGTGGCAAACGCCTCACGAGACTCGAACGCGAGCCGGTGTGAGCGCGCCGCGAATTCGTCAAGGTCGTGGCGATCGAAGCCCCACTTTTCGGCAATGAGCTCAGCAGAGACACCTTGGTTAACGAGGCCTTCTGGGTAGCGCGCCCGCAACCTTGACCCGAAGCGGTCCATCCCAGCGTTAGAAGTGCCAAGCGGAATGCGACTCATCGACTCAACACCACACGCAATCGCAATGTCGTACTGCCCAGTCATCACGCCCTGCGCAGCGAACATCGCAGCCTGCTGGCTCGAGCCGCACTGCCGGTCGACCGTGGTGCCGGGCACGTGGTCTGGGAAGCCCGCCGCGAGCACCGCGTTGCGCGCGATGTTGTACGCCTGCTCGCCGACCTGCGACACGCATCCCGCGATCACATCATCGATAGTGGCTGGGTCGAGGTCGCTGCGCTCAACGAGAGTCTCGAGCACCCCCGCGAGAAGATCTACCGCGTGGATATCGGAGAGCTGACCGCCTGGCTTACCCCTGCCACTCGGGGTACGGATGACGTCGACAATGACTGCTTCATGCATGACTTCAGCCTAGCGAGACTGCTTATGCGTTGGGGGTGAGCGTATATTTCGTCGACAGGTACTCGTGGATTCCCTCCGCTCCGCCCTCGCGACCGAGACCGGACTGCTTCACCCCGCCAAAAGGTGCAGCCGCGTTGGAGGCGACCCCCACGTTGAGGCCCATCATGCCGGTGTCGATGGCCTCGATCATCCGCTGGCCGCGTGCCAGATCCTGCGTGAACACGTAGCCAATGAGGCCGTACTCGGTCTCGTTAGCCATGCGCACGGCATCCGCTTCGTCCTTGAACGAGGCGATCGAGAGCACCGGGCCAAAGATCTCTTCGGTGAGGATGTCGCTGCCTGGCTGAACGTCGCTGATGACGGTCGGCTCGTAGAACGTGCCCTCGCCATCAATGGCGGAGCCACCGGTATGAACAGTCGCGCCGCGCTTCACAGCATCGGCGACGAGGTCTCCGACCTTCGCGACAGCCTTCGCGTCGATGAGCGGGCCGATGGTGACGCCGTCTTCGGTGCCGCGACCGATCTTGAACGCCTTGACCCGCTCGGTGACACGCTTGGCAAACTCATCGACGATTGACTCGTGCACGATGAAGCGGTTGCCTGCGGTGCACGCCTGGCCGATGTTGCGGAACTTCGCGATCATCGCGCCGTCGACAGCCTTGTCGAGGTCGGCATCCTCAAACACCACGAACGGGGCATTGCCGCCGAGCTCCATGGAGGTGCGCAGCACGCCATCCGCAGCCTGCTTGAGCAGTGCGACGCCGACCGGGGTCGAGCCGGTGAAGCTGAGTTTGCGCAGGCGCGGGTCGGCGAAGATCGGCGCCGAGACGGCACCGGATGCCGAGGTCGTGAGCACGTTGACGACGCCGGCGGGAAGCCCCGCCTCCTCCAGCAACTTCACGAACGCGAGCGTTGTGAGTGGCGTGAGCGCGGCAGGCTTAACAACCACAGTGCAGCCTGCGGCGAGCGCCGGCGCAATCTTGCGGGTTGCCATCGCGAGCGGAAAGTTCCACGGGGTGATGAGGTAGCACGGCCCGACGGGGCGCTGCGACACAATCATGGTGCCGGTGCCCTCCGGGTTCGCACCGTAGCGACCTTGAACGCGCACCGCTTCTTCGCTGAACCAGCGCAAGAACTCTCCGCCGTACTTGACCTCGCCCATCGACTCGGCAAGCGGCTTACCCATCTCGAGCGTCATAAGCAGGGCGAAATCGTCGGCGCGCTCCATGAGCAGGTCGAAAGCACGGCGCAGGATGTTGCTGCGCTCGCGCGCAGGGGTAGCGGCCCAAGAGGCTTGCGTCTCCGCTGCGGCATCCATCGCGTTCTGTGCGTCGTCTGGAGTGGCATCCGCGATCGTGCGGATGACGGCACCCGTCGCAGGGTCCGTCACGTCGAGCGTTCCGCCCCCAGAAGCATCAACCCACTTACCCGCAATAAACAGCTGGTTGGGAACAGACGCCAGCAGTTCGGCCTCGCGCGCAGCACTCATGGACATACTCCTTCTTGGTATACCTCAAGCGTAGTGATTCGAGGACCGTGCGACCTATTCGCGCACCACACCGGATTCGGCAACCACCCGGCCACCGGCGATGACGAACTCGCGGCGCGGCGCCGACACGAGGGCATCCGGCACATTCTCGGCGTCGAGGAGTACGAGGTCGGCACGCGCGCCGGGCACAAGGTCGTGAACCGGGCGACCAACGAAGGCCCCGGCATCCGAGGTCGCCACCCTGACCGCGTTCGTGAGTTCGTCGTCATGGCGCCAGCCTGAAAGCTGGGCGAGCCTCGTCGCTAAGGCAAGAAGGTCGCCGTCACCGAACGGCCCCCAGAGGTCGCGGATGCCGTCCGTACCCAAACCGACCGGAACGCCCGCGCTCCGCAGCGCCGTCATCGGCAGTCGGGATGCGTTGATGGCGGCAACTGTGGTCATCGAGACGCCCGCTTCCCGCAATGCGGCGATCATGGTCTCCTGCCGGAGCGCCGACAGGTCACCGAGCGCGAAGCCGTGCGCGATGTTGACCCGCCCGGAGAGGCCGAGTGATTTCGTGCGCTCGATGATGAGCTCGAACTGGAAAGCTCCGAGGTCGCCACCGTCGTGCAAGTGGATGTCGATACCCACTCCCCGCTTATCGGCGATCCCGAAGAGGGCATCTAGTTGCCCGACCGGGTCACGGTCGATTGACGCCGGGTCGAGTCCACCGACGTGGTCTGCGCCCTCCTGTGCGGCCTGATCAAGGAGGTCAATCACTCCGGGCCTGCGCAGCACGCCGTCTTGCGGGAAGGCGACAATCTGTGCCTGAATCGACCCACCATATCCGGCGATAGCCTCGCGCACGATCCGGATGCCTTCGAGCCCAACCCCGAGATCGACGTCAACGTGGGTGCGAAACGCCGTCGTCCCCAGCGCCACCATCTGCCTCAGGAGCGCGGTCGTGACGTCGATGCCCGGAATGCCGAGCTCGTCGCGGTGGGCGCGCTCATGCGCGATGCGACCGAGCGTGGTGGCCTCGCCCCCATACGAGACCCAGGGCTTGCCCCACCAGCTCTTGTCGAGGTGGGCGTGAGCATTGACGAGGCCCGGAATGGCCAGCAGCCCGCGCCCGTCGACCGACTCTGCGCCGGCGTCGACCTTGATCGTGCCTGTGGCAACTACTGCGGAAATGAGCCCATCGGCGATGACAATATCGCTCGGTGTGCCACCCCACGGGCGGATGTTGCGTACGACAGTCAGCGACATGTTGCGTGTCTCCCTTGGTTAGTCTTCACGTGCCAGTAAGGACCGAACGCGTTGCTGCAACGGCTCCACGTCGTAGCTATTCACGAGCGCCCCGGCCATGCGCACCGGGTCACCGAAGAAGTAGTACTCGTAGAGATCCTGGCGACCGGAGAATCCAGAAATGGAGGCGTCATGGGCAAGCTTGAACAACTTGACCCGCTCTGGCCCGGTAAGTGACTTGCCCTGCAGATACATTTCGATGTCTGGCAGTGCTTCGCCGGAAAGATCTGCTTCGCCGGGGAGAGCCATGAGGCCGCTCGCGGCAAACGTGCGGATGATCTGCGGAAACCGCTGTGCGACCTTCGGGTACCAGTTGCGGGCCGCGTTCAGCGTCGGCCAGCTCGGCTGCATGAGGCCCAACTCGTTGGGCTTTGCATCCACCTCGGCGGCGCGGAGGAGTGCTTTGCCGATCTCAACATCCACGACGAGTTCGGCGAGCGCCTCCTGAATGTGCTGAAAGCCGTCGATACCGATGGCCTCTGCGATCTCGGCTGCGAGGCCAAGAAAGAACTCAGTTTTAGCGACCGTGCGCGTCACCACCTGGTGGGTCATGAGCGCGGCAGCGCCGGTCTCCGCGTAGAACTGGTTGCACAATTCCGGATGTCCAAGCATGAAAATGCGCTCGTTCGGAACGAACACATTGTCGAAGATCACCACGGAATCCATCTCTTCAAAGCGGCTCGCGAGCGGCTCATCAAAGTGGGATCCGCCGTTGTGCAGCGAGGTGCGGCACAGGTAACGAAGGCCTTGCGTGTCGTTGGGGATCGCAAAGGCGTAGGAGTACGGCGCATCCTCCGGGGTTCCACGCAGCACCGTCGACGGAAAGACCAGAAGCTCGTCGGCGATCGGGGCGAGAGTCGCCAGCATGCGGGCACCGTGGATGACGATGCCATCAGGGCGCTCCTCAATGATGCGCGCGGCCATCTGGCCACCGAGTTGCTCAGTACCGGAAACGGAACGATTCACCTGCGGTGGGATGAGGGTGTGGGTGGCCAGCAGATCGTTTTCGCGCGCGAACTCGTAGTACGCCTGAATGCGCTCGCCGTAGATCGGATCAGCCTGCTCGAACCACTTCTTCGCGGAGGCCAGCGCCGTCAGGCACGAGTTCAGGTAGTCGCCGGAGCGACCAAGGAATCCGTGAGAGTACTCCGCCCACACCTGCATTCCAGCGCGGCGATGCTCGAGGTCTTGCACTGTTCTCGGGATGAGGAAGGACACGTTCACCGGATCACCGGTCGTCGGAGACGGGTAGGTGAGTCGATCTTTGAACGTTGGGTCGTGCTGAAGGTCAAAGAGCTGCGCGTAGGTGGTCGCAATGTTCCTGAATGCCGGATGCTCCGCCACGTTCTCACTGACCACCTCACCGTCGATGGTGATGTGTGGTCGCATCGCGTTCAACGTGTCGAGGAACTGCTGACCGGTTCGTGCACCCATGCGGGAGACTCCTTCATCGAAACTTTTTAGAGCAAAGACTCGTGGCCGACCACAAACTCGGGGATAACGGTGAACCGGCCATTCACAAAGCCGAGCGAGTCACCATTGCGATAGTCGTAATCCTGCACCTCACCCACGTACAACGTGTGGTCGCCCCCGTCGTATTCCGCCCACGGAGTGCAGGAAAACCATGACAGCGCACCAGCCAGTCGTGGCGCGATGTCGCCTTCAACCCACTTGGGCTCTTGGTCTGACCTGCCCGCGAAGTGCATTGCGAGTGCTTCCTGCTCCGCGCCGAGCACATTGACGGTGAAGTTTTTACCCGCAAGTTCATCGTGCGACACCGTTGTGCGATCAATGCTCACG
>JBDSUT010000189.1:0-4371 GCA_039927595.1 Terrimesophilobacter sp. | reverse complement strand
GGTGGATTTGTGTGGCGCTCCGGCACGCTATTCTAGATTTCTGTCTCCGGTCAGGTGAATACATGTGGCCGGAGCATTAGGCAAGTTACCCAATCGGCCAAAGGGATCTGACTGTAAATCAGACGTCTCAGACTTCGTGAGTTCGAATCTCGCACTTGCCACGCACGGCCCGGCTCACGCCGGGCCTTTCGCGTTTCTGATGGGCGTGCGCCGCCCTGCGCCGCTCCTTTGGTAATACTGGGGTGTGACCATGAACCTCGAACTTCTTGATCTTGCAACCACGATCGCGCGGCAGGCCGGTGAGCTCGCGCTGCGGCGGCGTGCTGAGGGTGTCACCGTGGCGGCGTCGAAGTCGTCACTGGAGGACATCGTGACGGAGGCCGACCGTGAAACGGAGGACCTCATTCGGGCGCTGTTGGCGGAGGCGAGACCGGATGACGGCATCCTCGGCGAGGAGCGCGATTCGGTCGTTGGCACAAGTGGCTTGACCTGGGTGGTTGACCCGATTGATGGAACGGTCAACTATCTTTATGGCATCCGCCAGTATGCGGTGAGTATTGCAGTCGTTGAGGGGGAGCCAGACCCGGCACGTTGGAATGCGCTCGCGGGAGTCGTGTTCAATCCGGCTATGGACGAGCTTTTCTCTGCGGCAGCGGGAGGGGCGGCTTCCGGGGGAGGGGCGACGCTCAACGGCTCACCGATTCAGGTGGCTCCAGCGGTTAAGCTCTCGCAGGCTCTTATCGGCACGGGGTTTGGCTACCGTGCCGAGCGACGGGTAGAGCAGGCGACAACGCTCGTGGGGCTGATTGCGCACATCCGCGATATTCGCCGTCAAGGTTCTGCCGCTCTCGATCTGTGCGATGTGGCCTCTGGCCGGCTCAACGGGTATTTTGAGCAGGGGTTGCAGCCGTGGGATCACGCTGCTGGTGCGCTTATCGCCGAGGAGGCGGGCGCCTGGGTGGGCGGGATGCATGGAGCGCGGGCGTCGCAGAGCTTTGTGATGGCGGCCGAGCCCAGTCTTGCCGTGGCTTTGGAGGACGCTGTGCGTGAGTGCCGCGCCTAATTTGGGGGTGGTATTTTCCCAGCTAGTTCGGTTAGTCTTTATAAGTTCGTTATCTAGAGACCCGAAATTGCTCAGATATCGTATGGTGTCACCGCTGTGTCCCCAGCAAAGGTGGCTGATTTTGTTGAGGAGCCTAGTGAACATGACGCTGATGACTAATGTCTCGCGCGTGCTCGTGCTCTCCTCCTGCACAGGGAATGTGAACCGATAACTCGTGACCGAATTCGTGTGGACGCAAGGGCCTGAGGGCCCGAGCAGCGACCCAACTGCGCCGATGACTCGGCGCGAAATTCGGGCACGAGAGCAGGCAGCTCTGCCCGCGGCTAAAGCGGCACAGAGCGAACCGTCACTGTCACTAGCGCAGTCAACTTTTGCTTCACTTTTCGATACTTCTTCTGAAGCTGTTACTCCCCTCGGCAGTTCTCGGTCGCATGATTCTTCCGCGCGTCTCGGTAAGGCTCCCAAGAAGCCGGTGGCTCTTCGCCGGGTGAGGGACCCTCGAGGCACTTCACGGCCGCGCACCGCTGCTCCGACATCCATTCGCCCGATGTCAGGTTCTGCGCGCCACAAGCCGTTCAAGCACCGCATGTTGAAGAAGTTGATGTCGTTGAGCGCGATGGTTGGCGTTGGTCTCATGATGGTCGCGACAACGGTTCCTGCGAACGCGTTCTATTCCGGTGCAGACGAGTTGGCGACAGCGGTGGCGCCCACCGAGGTGGAGAGTCAGCTGATCAGTGTTGCGCAGGGCGCCGACTTGGCTCTCACCCGTGACGGTTACACGGTGACGTCGCTGAGGGAACAGATCTTTCTGAAGTACGGAAACCGCAGCTTCTTGTACACGAACAACCCGAACGGCACCATTCAGTGGCCGTTCCCCATCGCGGTGCCGATCAGCGACGGTTACGGCTGGCGTTTGGACCCCTGCAGTATTTGCGTGCCATTCCATAAGGGAGTCGACTTCACTCCGGGCGTTGGCACCGTCATTCAGGCGATCGCGGACGGTGTGGTGACGCAGGTTGGGGAAGCCCACTGGGGCCTCGGCAATCACGTGATCATTGACCACGTGATCAACGGCAAGCATATTCAGAGCCTCTACGCCCACATGCAGGATGGCACCATTCGAGTGGCTGTAGGCCAGACCGTGAAAGTTGGGGACGCTGTTGGCCAGGTTGGGTCGACGGGTGAGTCCACGGGGCCGCACCTCCACTTCGAAATTCACGTCAACGGTGAGCCCATTGACCCCTTCGAGTGGTTGAAGGCGAACGCAAACTAGCGCGTACTCGCGGTGCGTCTTTGCCGCGACTTTCGCGGCTCTGGTCGCGTTATAACTCGGTGCCGTGTGGGTGCTAGTCTCTTACGGTGCCAATCGTCTGCTGGTTGCCGACTTTTGTGCGCCCCCTTAGCTCATCGGTAGAGCACTTCCTTGGTAAGGAAGAGGTAGTGGGTTCGATTCCCACAGGGGGCTCGGTCATCCGATAGTTTTATTGTCAGCCGGATGCCTTGGCTGGGTAGCTCAGTTGGCGAGAGCGCACGACTCATAATCGTGAGGTCGCGGGTTCGAATCCCGCCCCAGCTACAGATCAGGAAGCCCGATAATCCGGAGTTTTGCCGCTTCCTCACCCCCTCGGAAAGTGACCTCACGATTCGAGGGGTTCATCTTTTCCCGCACAGCCAGCGCCGCATCCGTTGAGGACGAGCGCGTATAAAGTTCGGTTGTCGAAATGGACGCGTGACCAGCGACCCGCTGGATGTTCTGCGGCGAGTTGCCAGCTCGTGCGAGCCGCGTGAGAAACGTGTGCCTTAGATCGTGGAAACGTAGCGCGCGGCCGTCAGCGAATGTCGCGATACCGTCGCGTATCTGTTCCCACTTCACAGCGCGCGAAAGGTTGCCACTGTCGAATGGCCCACCGCGCACACCGGTAAAGACGTGATCGAATCCGGCCTGCTTCGCCAGGTCGAGCCACGGCATCAGATCGTTGAGTATAGGGACGCTACGGATGCGCCCACTCTTAGTGGCGCGAATCTCCAGTTTGCCGCGACCGTTGGGCGAAAACGTGCGGCGCACAGTGATGAGGCCTTGCCCAGCGTCCACATCCTCCCAGCGAAGGCCGACCAGCTCACCGAGCCGCAGACCAGTGAAGGCGAGGCCAGCAAGCGCACGCTGCCCGAACGGGTGAAACGCCGTGAGAGTGAGCATCCGCGCCACCTGCACATCACTAAGCGCACGGCTAGCTGGGTCTGCGTCGTGGGACTTGCCACGCGACCGAGGTAACGAGGGGCAGGGGTTCGACCCTATGCGGCCATCCATCACTGCAAGTTCGAGCAGACGAGAGAGCAAAGCGAGTGCATCCTGCTTTGTCGAGGCGCTGCCATCCCACCCAGCACGAGCGCGAGAGATCACGAGGGCAGTCAGGCCAGAAAGAGGCAACCCACCCAGTGAAGGCAGGACGCGCAGCCGCCAGGCACGCTCGTACGCCGCAACTGCGTTTGAGACTAGGCCGTCCTCGACAAGAGCGTGATACTCGCTGTAAAAATCGGCAAGCGTCACCTCCGCAACACGACGAGACTCTAGTTTCATAGTCTGAGACTAGAGGACTACAAGTGCTAGTGCAACACTTTGCGACTAGCCCTTCTCTTGCCGCGCCGCCATTCCTTTCACAAATGCATCGACATCGACCTTTAGACCTGGGAACTCATAGATGTCGGGATGGTCACCAAAGACCCCACGGAACTGTGAGATTCGCCGGTAGACGCTTGATCTGCTCATGCCGAGATTCTTCTGCATGCCCTCAAAGCCGCCAACCAATTGCCACATCACCCAGAAGCCAATTAGGTCGAACAGCGTTGAGTTAACGTAACCGCGCATGAGGTTCTTTAGGCCGGGAAAAGCCGAGAGAAGCGGTTCGTTGACCGATTTGTTTGCAGCGTAATACGTGTCCCACGCCGATTCGAGGGCGCTCTTCGCCCGGCCTTCACCTTCTGGTGATGGCATTCGATCTGCTCTAAAGTCCGCCACGATGCCCCATCTCATAGTTCAACTATCTGAGACTACAAGACTACGGCCACCTACCGTCGAGATGCTACAAGTGGGAGGGCCCCCACCATTTGGTGATGGTGAGGGCCCCAGTTTCACCTCAGTCGCACACACTCTTGACAGAGTGGTTTACCACCGGTACCCGATTGACGGTTCTCCCGTTCAATGTTGTTCCCGGTGTTGCAATTGGTGTTGTTGTGGTGCACGTTGGCTTTGATCGAGTGCCATGCTGCTACTACAGCCATTTCATTGTTCCTTAGTGCACTGTGCTTCC
>JBDSUT010000188.1:0-17794 GCA_039927595.1 Terrimesophilobacter sp. | reverse complement strand
GCGCGAGGGCGTGGATGTGCGTTTCTACTCGGTCATCTACACCGCGCTCGAGGATGTCGAGAATGCTCTCAAGGGCATGCTCAAGCCGGAGTACGAAGAGATCCAGTCCGGTGTTGCCGAAATTCGCGAAGTGTTCAGTTCCTCGAAGTTCGGAAACGTCGCCGGTGTCATCGTGCGCTCGGGAACGATCACGCGAAACGCCAAGGCTCGGGTTATCCGCGACGGCGTTGTGGTCGGCGATGCCCTGGCCATCGAATCGCTGCGTCGTTTCAAGGACGATGTCACCGAAGTCAAGACTGACTTCGAGTGCGGCATCGGCCTCGGCAAGTTCAACGACATCCGTATCGGCGATGAGATCGAGACGATTGAATTGAAGGAAAAGGTCCGCTAATGGTAGATCCGGCGAGGGCGCGTAAGCTCGCCGATCGCATCAAGGTGATCGTGGCGAAGCGACTGGAGAAGGGGATCAAAGATCCTCGGCTCGGGTTCGTCACGATCACCGACGTGCAGATGACCGGCGACTTGCAGCACGCGAGCATCTTTTACACCGTGTACGGCACCGAGGAGGAGCTCGCGAATTCGGCGATCGCCCTCAAGTCGGCCACGGGAATGCTGCGCTCAGAGGTTGGGCGCAACATCACGGCACGGCTCACCCCGACTCTCGAGTTCATCGCAGACGCGATTCCCGAGAACGCCCAGCTCATTGATGGTCTCCTCGCCGAAGCGCGTACGCGTGACGGCGAGGTCTCCTCGCTTGCAGCAACGGCGCAATATGCGGGAGATCCAGATCCGTACGTGAAGCCGCGTGAGTTCGCAGATGACGACGATTTCGACGATGACGATGACGACGACGACGAGGAGTAACTACTCCGGTAGTCGGTAGTCTTTGGCGTCATCACGTTCAACAAGGCCGTCGGCGATGAGGCTCGCGATGGCGCGTTCACGTTGCACGGCATCCGCCCACACAGCTTCTATTTCGTGCGCAGGGACGGGGGTGTCGTCGTCTCGGAGCATCGCCAAAATGAGTCCGCGCACCTGTCGGTCTGAGCCAGCATAGGTACCCTGCGTGGCTCTCATCGGGCCGTCGTGAGCGGGATATCCGTTCGCTCGCCAGGCGCAGAGCTGCGCGATCGGGCATTCTTCGCACAGCGGAGCCCTCGCTGTGCACACAATCGCGCCAAGCTCCATGATCGCCGCGCTTGTGACGCGTGCCTCAGCGGCGTCGGTGGGTAGCAAAAGTTCGACCTCGGCGTGATCGCGCCTAGTTGAGGGTGGTGCCGGCTCGGCGTTACCGTGAACAGCCCGCGCAACCACACGGCGCACGTTGGTGTCCACGACAGGGTGCCGTTGCCCGAATGCGAAAACGGATACCGCGCGAGCGGTGTACTCGCCGACACCCGGCAGGATCAACAGCTGCTCGACATCGGCGGGCACTCGCCCGCCATGACTTTCCACAATCGCTATCGCGCAGGCGTGGAGTCGAAGAGCTCGACGAGGGTAGCCGAGCCGACCCCAGGCGCGCACCGCCTCACCCGCCGGAACCGCGGCGAGATCAGCGGGTGTGGGCCAGCGATCCAGCCACGCGGCGAGGGGTGCAAGAACCCGTGCAACGGGTGTCTGCTGAAGCATCACTTCGCTGACGAGAATGCCCCACGCACCGTAACCATCCCTGCGCCATGGCAGATCTCTGGCATGGTGTCTAAACCATTCGGTCACTGCCGGTCCGAGTTGGTCGCTGGCACCCTTGCCGGACCGCGCACCAACTTTGCGGCTGTTGTTGCCCTGCCCCGACTTGCTCACGCGCACTACTCTAGGCATATGGACTCATCACCGCAGACTCGTAAAGTTTTGGTGAAGTCTCTCGCCGATGAGATTCTCCACAATTACCCTCACGGTCGCACTCTTGTGGCTGTTGACGGCCGTCACGGCTCGAGCCAGAAGAAATTTGCTGATGCCCTGGCAGAGATGCTGATGACCCAAGGCACCAAAGTATTTCGTGCGAGCATGGATGACTTTTTTCGCCCACGTTCGGATCGCGAACGCGAGGGCTGGCTCGATGGCGAGGCTCACTTTCGGGAGGCCTACGACTATTCGCTTCTGCGCAGGGTGCTCATCGATCCGTTTCACACCGCGGGGAGCACGAGCTTTGTGCTCACCGGGTTTGACGAAGTGCGTGATCAGCCTGTCTTTCAGCCCAAGTGGATGTCAGCCGGGCCTGACGCAATTCTGATAGTGGACGGTGTTTTCCTGCTTCGCCCGGAGCTTGCCGGAATGTGGAATTACTCGATCTGGCTCTCGACGAACGACGTGCCGTCTGACGGTCCTGAACGGGCCAGAAATATCGCCTCCGATACGGCGTATCTTGCGAAATCAAAGCCGAGTGAATCGGCGACCGCGGTGATCGATAACCACGATCCGGAGCACCCTGGTCGGGTATTTTCCGACTCCTGCTAGTCGTTTATTTGCGAAACCACTTCGGCCGGAGCGAAGAACTTTCCCGACTCCTCAACCGCATGCACAAGGGCGACGAGTGCTGCATTGACGGGGGCTGTTGCGCCGTTCGCTGCTGCCGCCTCAACGATTGCACCATTAAGGTAGTCGATCTCCGACTTCTGGCCGCGTCGAATACTTTGCAGCGTCGAGCCGGGGTTCGGCACGCTTCCCATCTTCCGTTTCATGAAAAGGGGAAGCGCTTCGGCGATGGTGAGCGGTGCGCGATAAAAAGCAGCAAGGATGGCATGCGAAAGCCCCTGCATTTTTTCGAATCGCACACCGGAGTCAAGGGCAACGCCGACAGCCTCACGCATGCTGCGCGTGAGCACGGCACGGAGTCCCCGGTCGCCAATCGTGGCTTGAGCGCTCATGCCGGTAATGGCGGGAAGAGCGTTGATCTGGTTGACGATGAGTTTCGTCCATTGTGCGCCAGCGAAGTTGTGCGTGATGTGCACAGGAATGACGGCCCCGAGAACAGACGCGGCGTATTCGACTGCAAGACGTGAGACCGAACTTCCCTCCTGCGTCGTGCCGAGGTAGGTGCTTCCCGGCGTCGTGATGGCAACGTGTCCCGGCTCCACGAGAGATGCGGCGAACACCGCGAGACCGCCGATGACATCGGCTTGGGGAAGTTCGTGGTGTGCTGTGGTGATTCCAACGACACCGTTTTGAATGACGACGACCGGGATTGCGCGCAACCATTCCGCATTATCGCGCAGCGCGCCCGCAGCATCGAGTGCTTTCGTTGTGACGATGGCGAGCTCAGGAGCTCTGCTGAGCACGGGATAGGCGCCGACTTGCGCGGTATGGTTTCCCCAGTGCCCCGTGAGGGTGATGCCGTTGGCGCGAATGGCATCGAGGTGGGCTCCGCGAGCGGTCACTTCCACATCGTGGCCACCGCGCTGCAAAACCGCCGCGATCGCACCTCCGACGGCTCCAGCACCAATAACAGCTACCTTCATGCTTCGAATCCTACGGCGGGCACCGGTGATTGATAACCTCAAAGGGTGAAGGACTCCTTTGGCCGCAGCGGCATACTTTTTGTCGACAAGCCGGGGGGTATGACCAGCCACGACGTGGTTTCGCGCACGAGGAGGCTCGCGGGCACCCGCAGGGTTGGGCATGCGGGCACCCTTGACCCGATGGCGACCGGCTTGCTCATGCTGGGCGTCAACGGCGCGACGCGGCTGCTGACCTATCTTGTTGGGCTCGACAAAGAGTATGTTTCTACCATCCGGCTCGGTGGTTCAACTCCAACGGATGACGCCGATAGCCCCATCGACGACTTCTCCGACAAGAGCCTCCTTGCTTCTGTCACCGATCAGCAGATTCTTGAGGCCATCACGCCCTTGACCGGGGTGATTCAGCAGGTGCCTTCGACGGTGAGCGCCATCAAGGTGGAGGGCAAGCGGGCCTACGCTCGCGTGCGGGCAGGCGAGATGGTGGAGTTGAAACCTCGCCAGGTGACGATCTCAGCGTTTGATGTTCTGACGATTCGGCGCGGCGATTTTCTTGACGTGGATGTGCGAGTGGAATGCTCCACCGGAACCTACGTGCGAGCGCTCGCGCGGGACCTGGGTCGCACGCTCGGTGTTGGTGGTCACCTGACCGCCCTGCGCCGAACGCGGGTTGGTCCATTTCGTGTGGCCGATGCTCACGCACTAGAGGAGTTGGATGTTGCGGCTGTATTGCAGTCGCCCGCAGATATCGCGCGCGCGCTGTTTTCGGTGATCTCACTCTCACCGCAGCACACCATCGATCTTTCCCACGGCAAGCGGATAGAGCTCACCGAACAGGAGCCCTTGATCGGGGGCGGCTCTGGCACCGCAATCGGGCCAATCGCAGCGGTCGCCCCCGATGGCAGGCTTGTCGGTCTCGTCTCGGTTGATCGCGGGATCGCGAAATCGATCATAAATTTTCCGGAGGAGGCTGGCGGCGCATGATCGAGTGGTTTACCTGGCTTCAACTGGCGATTGCGGTGAGTGCGGGCCTGCTCTGTGTCGGCCTTGGCTTGGCCAAGCAGCTCCCTAACGACTACAGCCTCGGGGCTGTGCTCTTGGTCGAGCTTTTACTTCTTGCACAATTGGTCGTAGCCATTGTGGCCCCCGCGGTGGGCAACCCACCCTCCGGCAGCTCGCTGGAGTTTTACACCTACCTGCTCTCCGCGATTGTTCTCCTGCCCGCGGCCGTCTTCTGGGGGCTCTCGGAGCGCACCCGATGGAGCACCCTCATTCTGGGCGTTGCTGTGCTCTCTGCTGCGGTGATGATTTACCGCATGAACTACATCTGGACCATTCAGGTCGGATAGCAGCGGCGCGGGTCGGCTGACAACGGCATCCGGCGGTCGTCGAATCGCCTAACCTTGATGGTGATGTCTTCCCCTACGAACCTGCCCGCGTCATCGCCCACGCGATCGCGTGGAATTGGCGGTGTGCTGATCGCCGTGTACGGCGTTCTAGCGCTCGCGGCAAGCGGGCGTTCGTTTGTTCAGATTGCCACGAAGTTTGATCACGCACCGCTGGCCTACTCGCTCTCTGCGCTTTCCGCGGTCGTCTATATTGTTGCGACGATTTCCCTAGTGAAGCGGGGCAAAATTTGGTATCGCATCGCGTGGGCGACAATCTCCTTCGAACTGCTGGGAGTTCTCGTCGTCGGGCTGTTGAGTGTATTTGATGCCGAATTGTTCCCCAGTGATACGGTGTGGTCAATGTTTGGGCGCGGGTACCTTTTCATCCCCCTCGTGATTCCCGTACTCGGGATGATCTGGCTCACGAAACGTTCGCGTGAGCACTCGGGGGAGTCTTCCTGACATGGACACATACACCTCCTTGAACGATGTTCCCCACGATTTTGGCCCCTCAGCGGTCACCATCGGAAAATTCGATGGTGTGCACACGGGGCACAAGCGGGTCCTTGATCGTCTCATTTCCGAAGCCCGTGCCGACTCTCTCACCGCTACAGTGCTGACGTTTGATCGCAATCCGTTGACCGTTTTGGCCCCTCAGGTGTGCCCTCCTGAACTGGTCAGTAACGCCCAGAGGCTTGCTCTGCTCGAACGCAGTGGGGTGGATGCCACCGTGATGCTGGAGTTCACGCGCGCTTTTAGTGAGAACTCTCCGCGCGATTTCGTCGAGGGAATGTTGGTCAACACGCTTCACGCGAAGCTCGTGCTCGTGGGAGCGGACTTCAAATTTGGACGTCGCGGCGCAGGCAATGTTGCCATGCTCAAGGACATGGGCGTCGAGCATGGATATCGCGTGGAGCTCCTCGGCGATTGCGAATTGAAGGATTCGCGATCGAACGAGAGTCGTCGGGTGTCCTCCACCTGGGTGCGGGAACTTCTTGCGGAGGGTGATGTGGCGTCAGCGAGTCGATTGCTGGGCCGTGAGCCAGTTGTGAGTGCCACCGTTGTGCGCGGTGCGCAGCGTGGTCGCGAGCTCGGCTTTCCCACCGCGAACCTCGCACCGAATGCAGAGGGCCTGATTCCCGCTGACGGCGTTTATGCCGCGTGGGTGGTCGTCGGGGGTGAACGCTATCGGGCAGCCGTGTCGATCGGCAACAACCCCACCTTTGACTGCGTTGCCGCGAAGCAAGTGGAAGCACATTTGCTCGGCGTCGGTAATGACGCGATCGATATCGATCTCTACGGCAAAACAATCGAGGTACATTTCGTGGAAAGACTCAGGGGCATGGTTAAATTCGACAGCCTCGCTGCTCTCATTTCTGAAATGTCGGATGACGTTGCTCGTGTGAGAGCGTTGTTGCCCGATGAAGTTTTTCATACCGAATGAGTGCTTCGTCAGGGTCGGCGACCCCGAGACTTCCGCTCTGGGCGGGCAGGATGATTGTCTTGCTCGGTATCGTTTTGGTGAGCTCCAATCTGCGCACCGCGGCGACATCCCTGTCTCCCATTGTTGGGGAAGTTTCGCGCGACATCCCCCTGGGCGCAGCGGGGCTCGGAGTGCTCGGCATGCTTCCACCGTTGACGTTTGCCGCAGCCGGGATTTTTGCGCCCCGGTTGGCGCGAAGACTTGGCCTTGAAGCGTCGATCGTTGTGGCAATTGTCGCGATGATCGCCGGATTCTCTGCTCGAGCAGTTGCATCGGAATACTGGGGGTTATTCGCGGGCACTCTGCTCGCTCTCGCGGCGGCGGGTGCTGGCAACATCCTGCTTCCGCCCATCGTGAAGCGCTACTTTCCTGATCGCATCGGGCTCATCACGTCGCTCTACGCCACGGCAGTTGCCGTCGGCATAGCTCTGCCGCCCATCGTGGCGTATCCGATAGCGGCCTCCGCACACTGGCGGATGTCGTTGGCCGTGTGGGCGATGCTCGCGATCGTGAGCTTGCCACCGTGGATTGCGGTGCTGGTTCAACGCCGGCGCTCGCTTCGCGCGGCGCTTGATACCGCGCCAGAACTCGAGGAGCCGGAACCCGCATTGTTGGGGAGAATCTGGCACTCGCGCGTCGCTTGGGCAATCACGATGGTGTTCGCTCTCACGTCGTTTCAGGCGTACGCCTTGTTTGCGTGGCTGCCGCAACTGCTTGTTGACCAGGTCGGGGTGAGCGCGCTCGAGGCGGGTTTGCTTCTCGGGGCGTGGGGGCTCCTGGGCATGGTGGCATCATTTATCGCGCCCATTCTGGTGGCGAGGCTCTCGAATGTGGGCTGGGTGATGCACGTGGGAGCGGCTGGATTCTTTTTTGGATACCTGGGGTTGCTCCTGGCTCCCGGCGTATCACCGTGGCTGTGGATAGCACTCTGCGGTGTAGGGCAAATCATCTTTCCCGCCTGCCTTGCCCTCATCAACCTCCGCACCAAAACGCATGAGGGATCAATCGCGCTCAGCGGGTTTGCCCAGGCGATCGGGTACCTCATCGCTGCACTCGGTCCATTGCTAGTTGGGCTCTTGCATGACATCACCGGCGGTTGGGTTGCCTCACTGTCGCTCATGTGTGGCGCTGCAGTGCTGTTCGTCTATTTTGGAGTTGTGCTGCGAACGCCACGCTTCGTCGAGGATGAGTTGGCTGCTCGCCCGACACCCGCGCCGTAGCGTCCAACGGAAACCGGGGTGTCGCGCTGGCGACACAGCGTAGGTGATGCAGCGCGGTTGACGTTCAGTTGGACGTTATTTCAGTAGTTCTGCACGATGCACGAGTGCCCCGGCCCCCACGAGAGGAGCTTCGTCTCCCAGCGCGGAGGGCACAATCTGCACGCGGCGCACGAAGTCGAACTCAGTGTGCGCGTCTAGACCTCTTCGTATGAAGTCAAAGAGGTCGGGGCTGGCGCGAGAGAAACCGCCGCCGATGGCAACGACATCCAAATCGAGCAAGGCGGTCGCCGAGCCGATGGCGCGCCCGATGGCGCGGCCGCAACGCTCTATTGCTGCGAGCGCGATCGGATCGCCAGCGCTGTAGCTAGCCGCGAGGTCCTGACCGGAGGTTCCCTTCCAGCCACGGTTTTGTGCCCACGCGACCGTTCTCGGCCCCGAGGCGACAGCTTCGAGGCAACCTTTGCCGCCGCAGGAGCAAGGATCCTCTGCACCACCAACCTCGAGATGCCCAATGTGGCCTGCGTTTCCGGTGGGGCCGGGCGCGGCGCGGCCGCCCAGAACAAGCCCGCCTCCTATGCCGGTAGAGACCACCATTCCCATGAAGTTTGAGGCTCCTTGTCCGGCTCCGACCCAGTGCTCGGCCAAGGCAATGCAGAGGCCGTCGATGCGCAGGGTGATCGCGGTATCTGGCACGCAGTCCGCGAGTAACGCGGCGAGCGGAAAGTCGCGCCACGCTGAAAGATTCAGTGGTGAGATCAGACCATTTTCTTGGTGGATTGGTCCGGCTGAACCCGCTCCAACCCCGAGTATTGTCGCGCCCCCTTGCAGGGTGCTGAGGGTTTCCGCAACAACTTCGCGCACCCTCGAAGTGAGCTCAGGAGAGTTTGCTGCTGCACCGGTAGGTCGCCGGCGCCGGCTGCCGGGCACAAGGTGGCCGGAGCTGTCTATGAGCGCAGCTTCGACTTTTGTTCCCCCGAGATCTAGGGCAAGTGCGAGATTTTTCGGCATGGGGAGAGCCTATTCCGGAACGCCAACCGGCCACATCCGCGCAGCATCAAGATCCGAATTTGCTCATATGAGCGAATCAGCCCACGGATGTTGAAACATGGTGCTCCCTCGCCTAGCCTTGCAGGGAGGAGGTTGGCATGACGTTGATCACCATTGACGACACTGAACTTCTGACGGTGCGCGTCGCGGAGCTTTACTACGACGAAAACAAAACGCAAGACGAGATCGGTGCCCTTGTTGGCATCACTCGTTGGAAAGTGGGCAGGCTGCTCACCCAAGCGCGTGAGCGTGGCATTGTTCGCATCGAGATCATCCACCCGCGCGCGCGGCGCCTTGGAGTCGAACGGGAGCTTAAGGAGCGGTTCGGACTCAAGGATGCGGTGGTCGTTCCCGAATCTGACGACACACTCTCGCGGGTCGCGCAGGCAGCAGCCGACTACCTCACCTCGTTGCGCCCGGTGCCGCGAGTCCTCGGGATTAGCTGGGGTCGCACGCTCGACCGCGTGGCAGATCACTTGACGGCTGGGTGGGCATCCAAAGTCACCGTTGTACAGATTAATGGGGGGGTGAGCCTCAACCGCAGGCCGGGAACCGCCTCCACGACTGCTGCAGAAATTGCGCACAAAGGGGGAGGGCAAGCCGTGCTGCTTCCGAGCCCCGCCATCCTTGAGCGGTTAGAAACGGCTCGTGCGATTTCTACTGACCGCACGGTTGCCACGGTGCTGGAGCGCGCGGCAAATGCTTCCGCCTATCTTTTCAGCGCAGGGGTGGCCGACTCATCCTCAATCCTCGTTGACAGTGGATACCTCTCGCCCGCAGATGTTCAAGAACTTGTTCGCAAAGGAGCGGTGGGCGATGTTGTCGGCCGCTACATCGACGCGAACGGCAACCCGGTCGACCCTGGCCTTGACGAGCGGACGGTCGGGCTTGGGCTCGACCAGTTGCGCTCGGCGGAGACCGCAATTTTCGTAGTCGCCGGCGACACAAAACATGACATCGCACGCGCGGTCGTCACCAGTTCACTGTGCAGCGTCATCGTGACAGATGAAGTGACAGCTGCCGCGCTTTTGGAGGAGATATGACGATCGAAACATCCGTGGTGCTTGCCCCGGCGTCGAGAGCGATCCAGCTCATCGGTTCCGACCTCACCGAAAAAAGCTTGAAACTTCACTTGGACGGCTTGACCGGTGTGGATGCTGTTGGGCTTCAGGCGCGTGCTGCCGACCTCGCAACGCGGTCCATCAAGACCACGTCCAAAGTGTGGGCGCTCGACACGATCATCAAGCTCATTGACCTGACGACACTTGAAGGCTCTGATACGCCGGGCAAAGTTCGATCTCTCGTGGCGAAGGCCATGAACCCTGACCCCTCAGACCCCACAACACCTCGAGTCGCCGCGGTCTGCGTCTACGGTGACATGGTTGGGGATGCGGTTGCTGCTCTCGGAAGTGCTCATGCTGCAGGCGGCTCCACCGGAATCAATGTGGCAGCCGTGGCGACGGCTTTCCCCAGTGGGCGCTCGTCGCTCGCGATCAAACTCGCAGACACGAGTGACGCTGTTCAGGCCGGTGCTGACGAGATTGACATGGTCATTGACCGCGGTGCCTTCCTCTCCGGCCGCTACGGTCTCGTCTTCGACCAAATTGTGGCGGTCAAGGAGGCGTGCCGGCGCGAAGACGGTACTTACGCTCACCTCAAAGTGATTCTCGAAACCGGTGAACTGAACACCTACGACAACGTTCGTCGCGCGTCATGGCTTGCGATTCTCGCAGGTGGCGACTTCATCAAAACTTCTACGGGAAAAGTGCAGCCAGCAGCCACGCTGCCCGTCACTCTGCTCATGCTGCAGGTTGTGAACGACTGGTACCGCCTCACCGGCGAGAAGATCGGGGTAAAGCCTGCTGGCGGTATCCGGTCGTCGAAGGATGCCATCCGCTATCTCGTGACCGTCGCTGAAACCGTCGGCGAGGAGTGGCTCCAACCGCACCTGTTCCGGTTCGGAGCATCCAGCCTGCTCAATGACGTGCTGCTGCAGCGTCAAAAGATCACCACCGGCCACTACAGCGGCCCCGACTACGTCACGATCGACTAGGAGTCATCATGAGTTTTCTCGAATACGCGCCAGCACCAGAGTCGAAGAGCATCCTGCACCTGAAAAAGAAATACGGCCTCTTCATCAACGGTGAGTTCGTCGATGGTCATGGCACACCGTTCACGACCATCTCACCAGCCGACGAGAGCCCTATCGCGGGCATCGCCTACGCGAACGAGGCGGATGTCGACACGGCGGTCGCCGCTGCTCGCCGCGCGTACGAAAAAACTTGGTCGCGCATGAGCGGAGCCGACAGGGGCAAGTATCTGTTCCGCATTGCCCGTCTCGTGCAGGAGCGTGCGCGCGAGCTTTCGGTGGCAGAGAGCCTCGACAACGGCAAGCCCATCAAAGAGAGCCGCGACGTTGATGTGCCACTCGTGGCCGCGTGGTTCTTCTATTACGCGGGGTGGGCCGACAAGCTCGATCACGCGGGTTATGGTCCGGCGCCTCGAGCGCTCGGCGTGGCTGCCCAAGTGATTCCGTGGAACTTTCCGCTGCTCATGCTGGCGTGGAAGATCGCTCCTGCGCTCGCTGCAGGCAACACCGTTGTTCTCAAGCCCGCCGAAACTACACCGCTATCTGCTCTCATCTTCGCTGAGATTCTGCAGCAGGCTGACCTTCCCGCCGGTGTCGTGAACATCATCACGGGGGCCGGAGATACGGGCGCTGCGCTTGTTAATCATCCGGATGTCAACAAGGTTGCTTTCACGGGATCGACTGCCGTAGGGCGAGCGATTGCGAAGTCGACGGCTGGAACGGGCAAGAAGATTACTCTCGAGCTCGGAGGGAAGGCCGCAAACATCGTCTTCGACGACGCGCCCATGGATCAGGCCATTGAGGGAATCGTGAATGGAATTTTCTTCAACCAGGGCCACGTATGCTGCGCGGGCAGCCGTTTGCTCGTGCAAGAGAATGTTCACGATGAGGTGATTGACCGGCTCAAGCAGCGACTCTCGACCCTGCGCATGGGCGACCCGCTTGACAAGAACACTGACATCGGCGCGATTAACTCGAAGGCTCAACTCGATCGGATTCGCGCTCTCTCGAAGGTGGGAGAAGAGGAAGGCGCACAGCGTTGGAGTGCAGACTGTGAGATTCCGGCGAAGGGGTTTTGGTTTGCACCAACTATTTTCACTAACGTAGAGACGAGCCACAGGATCGCGCGAGAAGAGATCTTTGGCCCCGTGTTATCGGTGCTGACCTTCCGTACGCCAGCGGAAGCGATCGCCAAGGCAAACAACACGCCGTATGGCCTCTCTGCGGGCATTTGGAGTGACAAAGGTAGCCGTATCCTCGGCGTGGCCGACAGGCTCAAGGCCGGCGTCGTGTGGGCGAACACTTTTAACCGCTTCGACCCAGCAAGCCCATTCGGTGGTTACAAGGAGTCTGGTTACGGGCGCGAAGGTGGGCGTCACGGTCTCGGTGCTTACCTGGATACCGGGTGGCACCCTTCACTCACCGCCGCCGCGACCCCGCTTTCGGACGCACTCGAAGCGGGCTCCGCAAAGAAACCTCGTCGAGCTTCTGTAGCAAAGAAAGGGGCGAGCAAATGAGCACGCACCTCACAATTCCCAAAACGTACAAGCTCTACATCGGTGGAGCGTTCCCCCGCAGCGAATCCGGGCGCACCTACCAAGTCGTAACCCGCAAGGGCGAGTTTCTCGCAAACGCGGCAAAAGCCAGCCGCAAGGATGCCAGAGACGCCGTAGTCGCCGCGCGTGCAGCAGTGGCAGGCTGGTCCGGTGCGACCGCATATAACCGCGGTCAGGTTCTGTACCGCATCGCCGAACTGCTCGAAGGGCGTCGCGCACAGTTCGTTGATGAGCTTCGCCACGGCGGAGGACTCAGCGAGGTTGCCGCGCAGCGCGAAGTTGACGCGGCAATCGATGTGTGGGTTTGGTATGCCGGATGGGCAGACAAATACTTGCAGGTGTCGGGTAATGCCAACGCCGTGAGTGGCCCCTACTTCAACATTTCAACACCTGAGCCGACGGGCGTCGTCGCCCTGGTCGCGCCACAGGGGCCAGCCTCCGAAGGTTCAGGCTTGCTGGGTCTGGTGTCGGTTATTGCGCCGGCTCTGGTCAGCGGGAACTCGGTTGTGGTGATCGCCAGCGAGGCTACCCCCTTGCCTGCAATCAGTCTTGCCGAGGTGATGGCGACGAGTGATGTGCCGGGCGGAGTGGTGAACATCTTGACCGGCTCGCCCGCGGAGATTGCCCCATGGCTTGCGAGCCACGCCGACGTGAATGCGCTCGACCTCGCGGGTGCGGGGGCACTCGACTGGGTGGACTTGCAAATCGCGGCTGCCGACACGCTCACGCGCGTACTCCCGCCGGAGAGCGGGATTCCCGCTGCCGCCCTCGATCGCATTCAGTTCTTCACCGAGACGAAGACCGTGTGGCATCCTAAAGGCATTATTTAGCGTCAGGAAGCTCGAAGAATGCGTCGTCGCTGGCGAATGTAACGGATCGGTAACACGTCAGGTATAGTAGTGACACCCGCGTCGGCGGACCCTCATCGAACTACCGAATGGCGTGTCAATGGCGACAGCGCAGCATCCGAACGCACGCACTCTGCGGCGCGGAATTGTTGCGAGTGCTCTCGTCGTTGGGTTGGTTGGCGGCATGGTGTTGGCGTCTGCGACAACGAGAGTAGAGGCATCGAGTCTCTTCGGCGGCCTCCGATCAGCGGGTGAAGCCGCATTCATCGCGGGGCACCGCGGTGATCGTTCGTCGGCTCCCGAAAACACGATGCCGGCTTTCAATGCCGCGTTCGATAGTTCGATGGATTTCATCGAGGCAGATATTCAACTCACCAAAGACAACGTGCCCGTCATGATGCACGACACGTTTGTGAACCGGACCACCAACGGTCAGGGCCGAGTGCGCGATTTCACATACTCCGAAATCCATAAGCTCGACGCGGGTGCATGGTATTCGCCAACTTTCCAAGGAACGCACGTACCTAAGCTCGAATCACTGCTTTCGCTTCTTCAAGCTAAAACGGCAGAAGACAATCCGAAAAAGGCTCTTCTTGAACTGAAAGGCTTTTGGAGCTTGGAGGAAGTCTGGATTGTCACCGATCTCATCGCTAAATACCGAGTCGGAAACGTCGTCATCATGTCGAGCTTCGACCCCGTGACTATCGACCACATTCATGAAGTAGACAACACTCTGCCCCTCGCGATCATCACCAACAATCTGCCCACCGACCCGGTGGCCTACGCAAAGCTCTATGGAGCTGTGGCACTTATCGTGAACCAATCCGCTGTTGAGAACGACCCTTGGGTGGTCGATCGGATGCACCGGTCTGGGCTAGGTATCATTCTCTACACGCTCAACAGCAAGGCGGCGTGGGAGCGAGCCCTCAGGCTCGGTGTTGATGGAATCATTACGGATCGGCCAGGTCACCTCGACCACTGGCTTTCGCGCTCCACCGCAAGATAGGCCGCCAAACCCTAAAGCTGACCGACCAGTCGCGTGTAGAACGCCACACCGCGCAAGAATGTCGAGACACGGATACGCTCATTCTTTGCATGCAACGTTCCGCGTTCTTCTTTCGACATCTCGAAGGGGCTGAACCGGTACACGTAATCGCTGATGCGGGTAAAGTGACGGCTGTCGCTCGCTCCCAACATGACATACGGTGTCACGATAGCTCCCGAGTACGTTTGTTCAATCGTGGCTTTCACCAGCTCCCACGCTCGCCCCGAAGTGGGCGACACTGCAGATGGCTCGGTGGGGTGAAGCGTTTCGATCACCACCACGTCATCGCGGATAGACCGTTTCACGTGTGCGGTCGTGTCGGCGACATTGGAGTCGATCGCGATCCGAATGTTCACGATCGCTTCAGCGCGTTCAGCGAGCGCGTTTGCCGCTTGGGCTCCGCTGAGCTGCGTGACCGCCTGTGTCGTGCGCACCATCGCCGCGGTTTCATCACTCAGCCTGGTGAATAAGGCGAGCAGCGGAAGCTTCGTGAGCCAAAGGTTCGTGAAGACCCACTTGAGGGGTTGAGAAGCGTGGGCGCCCAGTGTTCGAATCATTTCAAGGTTCGTCGGAACGAATGACGTTCGAAAAGGCTTTTTGTTGAGCCGCACGATGGCTCGCGCGAGGCGAACTGTTGCCGTCATCTTTGGCGGAGTGGAGGCGTGCCCACCCTGCTGATCTACGGTTAACTTGAGGCTCAGGATGCCCTTTTCGCTTACCCCGACGACGGCGATAGGGTCGGTGACGCCCGGAAAGATGCCTTCGACTACGGCGCCGCCCTCATCGAGAACAAACGCCGGGCGTATTCCCCGTGCGTGGAGAAGGTCGACGATCACGTGCGCCCCGGATCCCGCGGTCTCTTCGTTATGGCCGAAACTCAAGTAGATGTCGTGCTGAGGAGTGAAGCCGTCGGCCACGCGGGCTTCCACGGCCTCCAGGATGCTCACGAGTGACCCTTTGTCATCTAATGTTCCGCGACCCCACAGCAGCCGCTCTGAGGGCTCACCCACGAGTTCAGCGGCGAAGGGAGGGTGCTCCCAGCCTTCGTCCGTGGCGGGCACGACGTCGTAGTGAGCCATCAGCACGGTGGGTTCGGAGGAAGTGAACCCGGCCCAACGAAACAACATCGAGTGGCCATCGACGAGTTCAAGCTCCAACGTCGTGTGAATTTTCGGATAGCGTTTCGCCACTTCGCCGCGAAAGGCAACAAACTGCGACCAATCCGTGTGTGATTCGTCAAGGTGGGACACTGTGGGAATGCGTATGAGGGCGCGGAGATTCTCTAACGCGCGCTGTTCATCAATTGTCAGTTGCACTCTTCGACTCTATTAGGCGGATAGCCTTAGAACCGATGACTTCGTATCCCACTCCCGCTTTCACTCGCCCGGCATTAGCGCCGGGGCTCTTGGGTGCAATAGTTTTGTTCGCCGGGTTCGCACTACTGGATAGCCCCGGCGGGTACTTTTGGATTAAAACGGTTGTGGCAATATTTGCTCTCATCGTGACTGTGTTCGCGTGGCAGGCCAACCGGCAGTGGTGGTTGTTGTTCATGTTGCCGATCGTCGTGGTGTGGAACCCAGTATGGCCATTCGACTTCCACGGGCAGCTCTGGGTTGCCAGCCAGTATGTCGCGGCGCTCGCTTTCATCATCGCCGGCGTCACCATCAAGGTGAAGAACCCCGACGATAAAAACCGGCGCTGAACAGGCCGGCGCTGATCATACGGGCACGATCAGACGAGTGCGCATCACATTAGTGCTGGCAAAGCCGGCCGCACCTTTCGGATGCCTCGGCTTAGCGCCCGGTCACTCTCCACACCGGGGCGGGGCGCTCAGTGCGTTCTGCATTTCGCGAAACAGCTATTGCGGACTCGTCGAAGCGCACCTCTTCTAGCTCGAGTAGCCGGCGTGCTTCTTCTGCGGACACGTGGGAAAGCACGGGGGACTCTGTCACGGGAACGACGGTGTGCATGACCGTGTCGTCGAACACGGTAACGAGGTTGTAAGACTGGGCCCCATCGACGAGCCGCTGCGCTCCCGCTGGCGCGGTCAGGTCTTGGGTAAAACAGGTGGCGGAGGCAACCGATACAGGAATTCCCGCAAAGGTTGCCGTGCAGGAATAATGCAAGTGGCCAGCCAAGATGGTGCGCACATCCGAGCCGGAGAGCACGCACGCGAGTGCTGATTGGTTTCGCAATTCGACAGAAGCATCGAGTTCAATAACGGAAGGAATAGGAGGATGGTGCATTGCGAGGATGGTTCCGTATGGTGCCGGGGCGGAGAGTTCTTCGGCGAGCCAGTCGAGCTGCTCGGGTTCCACGTGGCCGTAGAAGCTCCCTGGAACACTCGTATCCAGGGTGATAACCCGCAAACCGTCCAAAAACGTTACCCGGTCGATGGAGTCGTCGGAGGGTAATTGTCCCAGCAACTCCACGCGGAAAGCGGCTCGAGAATCACGCTCGCCGGGTACCCAAATGACGGTCGCACCCAACCGTTCGGCGATCGGGTCGATGATGGTTCGAAGCAGCGAGTAGGAGCCGGCCTCCCCGAGTTCTGAAATATCCCCCGTGAAGACAATCGCTTGTGGCGCAATGCCGGATGATTCGAACCGATCGACGGCCCTGCGTAGTCGTGCTTCAGGGCTCACCCGATTGAAGAGAAGTGGGCCCGCGTCCTTGACAGTGGGGACGGTTCCCGCGAGCAAACGCGTGTCACTCACATGGAGCAGAGTATGGTTCGGCCGTGAGTGCTCAGCCGTCCGCGGGGACATGAAGTAATGCAATCGCGATTTCGCGCCACTCACGCTCTAGCGCGACGGCGAGTCGGTTTTCGCGGGAGGGTATCGCCACACGTCATCATTTGGCGTAAACTAATTTCGCACCTCGAGATTCCACTCGTGGCCTGACCTTGCACTCGCAAGTTGCTCGGGTCTGGAAACTCGTGTCACGCGTCCAGGCGACCAGGATCCACTGGCCAGTCATCAGAGTTGAAAGAGCGCGAGTCACCGGTGCAGGCGCCACAAGTGCATTCGTCACCGGTGCACCGTTCAACTTTACGCAGTGTATTTCCAGGGCGAGCGTCGCTCGGGATTGATGGAGGCGGAGCCCTCAAGGAGGATCATGGCTCGACCGGGCCAGAAGACCACGTCGACCGGACGAAAGGCGACGGGTGGTCGTTCGACGACAGGTTCGCAGAAGAAGACGTCGAGTCGACGTTCTCGACCAGGCGACGATGTCGGCATCATCCCCATCCTCGCGCGCGCTGTGCGTGAGGTCGAAAACGCGGCGGAGCGCGGCAAAGCGTCACCAGCCAATCGCACCAAGTTTCAAGTGATCGCCCTGCTGATGCGTGACGAGCGGGCTCGGGCGAAGTCGGATGTGTCCCTGACGGATGCCGAGCGAAGCGAACTTCTCAAGCGACTTGACGGTGTTGCGACGATCCTTGCCAAAACAGCAGCCCGCGATACAAGTCTCATTCAGCTTCTTGCCGATGACGCCAAAATCTCTGATGCAGCAAAGAAGTTGCGCAGAGACCTGCTCATTGCCTCCGGAACAGAACTTTCGCCCGATGAGCTCATCATCGTCAACGAGCCCGCACCGGTTGCTCCCGCGGTGGAGAAACAAGTGGTGCCGCAGTCCGTGCGCCAGGCTCAAATGGCGAACCCGTTC
>JBDSUT010000187.1:0-2304 GCA_039927595.1 Terrimesophilobacter sp. | reverse complement strand
AGACCACCGAGGAGTTCCTCGCCTCCCTTGCTGAGAACCTGAAGGCTCGCCTAGCCTAATTTTGGGGCACGCCTGCCGCTCGCCGCAGCACTGAGGCGAGCCTTGCCTTGCTGTAGGCGCAGCTGGATTGCGCGTAGTACTAGAAGCATGAACTGGCTTGTCGCGGCCATCCGCCGGTACCCCATTGTCGCGCTCACGCTTCTCGTTGCTGCGATCGGTGGTGCGCTTGCGCTCACTGACAACATCGTTGCGGCACAGTGGCTGATCAGCATTTTTGCGCTCGTCGTCGCGGCTATTCAGGCGTGGGACATGATCAAGAACCTGATCGGTGGCCAGTGGGGCATCGATGCGCTCGCGATTATGGCGATCATTGCCACGGTCGCGGTCGGTGAGTACTGGGCGAGCCTAGTCATTTGCCTCATGTTGTCGGGTGGCGAAGCCTTGGAGGATTACGCGGAGGGTCGCGCTCGCCGCGAACTGAAATCCTTGCTTGCCCGCTCCCCACAATCCGCACACCGGCTCATCAACGCGGCCGGCGAGATTGAAGAAATTGACGTCTCGGATGTCGTTGTCGGTGACCGACTGCTCATTCGGCCCTCCGAGGTGGTGCCAGTCGATGGCGTGCTCGAGTCTGACGCGGCATCCTTCGACGAGTCGTCCCTCACGGGGGAGAGTCTGCCGGTGGAGCGCGTGCAAGGCGATTCGCTGATGAGTGGCTCGCTCAACGGAATGACTGCCGTGGTCATGAAAGCCAGCGCTCTGGCCGAGAACAGCCAGTATCAGCGCATTGTCGCTCTCGTTGCGGATGCCGCCGACAGCAAGGCGCCGCTCGTTCGTCTCGCAGACCGTTACGCCGTGCCCTTCACCGCGGTGTCCCTGCTCATCGCTGGGCTCGCGTGGCTGCTGACGGGGGACCCGGTTCGTTTCGCCGAAGTGCTCGTGGTTGCGACTCCGTGCCCGCTGCTCATCGCCGCACCGGTCGCGTTCATGGGCGGCATGAGTCGAGCTTCGCGCTACGGCATCATCGTGAAGGGTGGGGGAACTCTGGAGCAGCTGTCACGCGCGCGCACGGTCGCCTTCGACAAAACGGGAACGCTCACCTATGGCAATCCGACAGTGGTTCACATTCGACCCACTGGCACGTTTTCGGAGGACGAGCTTTTCGCTCTCGTCGCCTCGGCGGAGACCTATTCCTCACACGTTTTGGCCACCTCGATTGTCGATGATGCTCGCGAGCGCGGGCTCACGCTGACGAGTGCCCTGAACGCGCGCGAGGAGGCCACCAACGGTGTTATCGCAGAGATCGACGGGCGTGAGGTGGTTGTCGGAAAGTTCCGCTTCGTGAAGGAGCATGCCCCTGAAGCAGAAGTGACTCTCATTGAGGGTGGTGAAATGTCGGTGTATGTCGCTGTGGATGGCCGATTCGCCGGCACCATCGTGTTGCGTGATCGACTGAGGGGCAACGCTTCGCAGACTGTTGCGACGCTAGGCGCTCTCGGCGTGGAGCGGTTCCTTATGCTCACGGGTGATGCCAATGACACCGCGCAGCACGTGGCCGAGGGGCTCGGCATCCGTGAGGTGCACGCTGAGCTCCTTCCCGAAGAAAAGGTGAACATTCTCAAGGAGATTCAGGAGCGCCCCGTCGTCATGGTCGGGGACGGTGTGAACGATGCACCCGTGCTGGCAGTGGCAGATGTTGGCATCGCCATGGGCGCGAGAGGGGCAACGGCAGCAAGCGAGTCAGCGGATGTCGTGATCGTGCTGGATGACATTTCGAAGACCGCCGACGCGATGGCCATCGGCAAGCGCACTATGCGTGTCGCGCTGCAGAGCATTTGGTTGGGCATCACGTTGAGTTTCGGCCTGATGCTGCTCGGGGCGTTCGGTTTTCTGCCGGCAATCGTGGGCGCGGCGATGCAGGAGGTTGTGGATCTTGCGACCATCCTGAACGCGCTTCGTGCCCTCGGTGGGCCGCAGATGGGCCTTTCCTCGCACGCGGAGCAGACTGAGAGCGTCGCGGTGGCGGTTAACGAGTAAAGGCCGGAACAACTGTTCCGACCTTTACTCGAGTGCGTGTTTCCTGACGGTTTAGCTCGCCGTGACCTCGGCGCGGGATTCGCTGGCACCCGTCTGCACGGCAACCTTGCGGGGCTTGGCCCGCTCGCTCACCGGGATCATGACGCTCAGCACGCCGTTGTCGTAGCTCGCGCTGATGTGTTCGATGTCGATGCCGTCTCAGAGGTTGAGCTGGCGCAGGAACGAACCGCTGGGCCGTTCATGAGCAAGCCAGGAGACGTCCGCGCT
>JBDSUT010000186.1:0-10936 GCA_039927595.1 Terrimesophilobacter sp. | reverse complement strand
CTGGGAAACCCGGATGCCGACCGCCTCTCCATCGTCTCGTTCGTCGTGAAGCGCCCGGGAGGCAAATACCTGCACCACAACGCGGTCGTCGCCATGCTCAATGACGTGTTTGGCATCCAGAGCCGTGGCGGATGCTCGTGCGCAGGCCCTTACGGCCATCGGCTTCTTGGCATCGATCCTGCGCTCTCGCAGGAGTACGACAACCAAATTGTGAGCGGATGCGAGGGCATCAAGCCGGGTTGGGTTCGCGTGAACTTCAACTACTTCATCAGCGACGAGGCGTTCCGCTACATCGTTGAGGCCGTGACGATGATCGCCGAGCACGGCGTGAAGCTGCTGCCCGACTATCGATTCGAGTCGGCATCCGGACTCTGGAAGCATCGTGCGGGGCCCATCGAGCCGCCGCTGCGCTTCTCGCAGATGTCGTACGACGCGAATGGCGTGCTGCGCTTTCCGCGCGCCGATGACGTGGCCTCCGCCTCCTTCTATGCCGATGCTCTGGCCGCGGCTCGTGAGCTGTTCAGTGCCGCACCGGAGCCGTCGGATGACGAGGCCGGAGTAGCTCGGGAGCTCGGCGCCGAGTTCGAGGGACTGCGCTGGTTCGACCTGCCCGTGGAGTGTCTCGCCTAGTCAGGTTCCTCGCGGGTCAAACCAATACACTTGTTTGACCATGTCATCAGCAATTACTGTCTCCGCAGCTGTCGCCGAGGCTCTCGCCAATAACCGCCCTGTCGTCGCTCTTGAGTCGACGATCATCTCCCACGGGCTTCCGCGCCCCCGCAACTTTGAGGCGGCGCAAGAGTTCGAGCAGATATTGCTCGACGCTGGCGTCACGCCCGCCACGGTTGCCGTGCTGGATGGCGTTCCGCACGTTGGCCTTGAGGCCGACGGCGTGCGCCGCATCGCTGACGAAGACATGGCCAAAGCGAGTGTGCGAGATCTGCCGATCCTTGCCGGCTCGAAGATGTCTGGGGCAACGACGGTCGCGGCGACCGCGCACCTAGCCGCACGCGCAGGTGTTCGCGTGTTCGCCACGGGAGGGCTCGGCGGTGTGCACCGCGGTGCATCCTCGAGCTTCGACGAGTCAGCAGACCTTTCGACCTTGGCCGTCACGCCGATCACGGTTGTGGCCGCCGGCGTGAAATCGGTGCTAGATATTTCGGCAACACTGGAGCGTCTCGAGACACTCAGCGTGCCGGTTGTCGGATATCGCACCAACATCTTCCCGAGCTTCTGGCTCACCGAGTCTGCCTTCGAGATTGACTGGCGCGTCGAGGATGCCGAGCACATCGCTCGCATCATGAAGAGTCAGGATGAGCTTGGCCACGGCCAGGGCATTGTCGTCGCAAATCCGATCCCACCCGAACAGCAGTGGGACCCGACCGAACACGACCGCGTGCTCACCGAAGCGCTCGCCGCGGCGGACGCCGCCGGCATTCACGGCAAAGCGGTCACGCCGTTTCTGCTCGGCTACATCGTCGACGCGTCGGAGGGCCGCAGCCTTGAGGTGAACCTCGATCTCGCTCGCAACAACGTGCGTCTCGCGGCGAAGATCGCAACCGCATGGTCAGCCCTGCGCGCGTGACCCAGTTCGGCTCCGAGAGCGGGCGCCGTATCGTCGTCTTCGGCGACGTGATTGATGACATTGTCGTTGTGCCCACGGGGCCGATTCGCACCGATACTGACACTCCCAGCTCGATCCAGCATCGGGCGGGTGGCTCCGCCGCGAATGCGGCGTCGTGGCTCGGTGAGTTGGGCGCGCCGGTCGATTTTGTGGGCCGGGTCGCCGAGGTAGATGTGCTGAAGCACGCCGGCATCTTTGAGGGCTTTGGTGTCACCTCTCATCTCGTGGCCGATCGCGAGCATCCGACGGGAACAATCGTCGTGCTTGTGGACGGTAACCAACGCTCCATGCTTACCGAACGCGGCGCGAACGCCTGGTTGAGTGCGGATGCCGTGACCGACGAACTGCTCGACGGTGCTTCGGTGGTGCACTTCACCGGGTACAGCGTCTATCACTCGACCGATCATGCGCCGCTGAGAAGACTATTTGAGCGTGCTGCGCAGAGGGGCGTCACGGTATCTGTCGACCCGGCATCCGCGGGGAGCCTTCAGGATTTTGGTGTTCCCGCGTTTCTTGAACTTGTGCAGGGTGCCGGAATCCTGTTCCCGAATCTTGACGAGGGTATCGCGCTCACAGGGTTCACTGACCCGTCGCAGATTGTCGTGGCGCTAGCGGCGCACTTTCCGCTCGTTGTGCTCACGATGGGTGTGAACGGTGTCGTCGTGGCTCATGCGGATGCGGCAAGCCGCGAGGTGGAGATATTCACTGTGCCTTCAGAGATCTGCACTGTGGTGGACCCGACCGGGGCGGGTGACTCCTTTTCGGCCGGTTTTCTCGCCGCCTGGATGCGGGGTGCTGATGTTGTCGAAGCGGCCCGCGCCGGTGTCGAGGTCGCCGCACGTGCGGTGCGCGCGGTGGGTGGTCGCCCAGAATCGACTCGGGTGGCAAACCGTTCGCAGAATTGACGGAGGGCCTGTCGCAGAGACTCGCGACAGGCCCCCCTTACCTTGCACCAAGAGTGTCCTGCATTCACATTCAGCATTCGTTGCCACAGCAAACAACTTCCGCTCCGAACACCATATAACAGTTCGGTAACGGCGGTCTAGTTATACGTTCGTTACCTTCGTGCGTCGTGCGAGAAGAAACGCAGGAAATCACTGCTTTCCGACGGAATCATGCACGACGTGTGCCGACGATCAGGGTGGAGTGAAAGTGGCTTGACGTCACAATGCGTGCAACCAACCCGAACTTGCCGACAATATCTGCCGCGGCCATCGACTGCTCAGCACCCGTCTCAATGAACAGGTGCCCACCCGGAGCAAGCCACAGGGGGGCCTCTGCTGCGACGCGGCGCAGCACATCCAAACCATCTGGCCCGCCATCCAGCGTGAACCGTGGCTCAAAGCCGCGAGCCTCCCGCGGCAGCAGAGCGAGAGCTTCAGTAGGCACATACGGAACGTTCGCGGTCAGAATATTTACCTTGCCGTGCAGGGAATCGGGCAGCGGTTCGAACAGGTCTCCCTGGAACGCCCGCCCACCGAATACGTCAAAGTTTCTCTTCGCGTTGACCACCGCAGCAGGGTCGATATCGGCCGCAAAGAGCTCCGCGCCGTCGATTGCCGAACTGATGGCAATACCTACCGCCCCACACCCGCAACAAAGATCGAGAACGGAAACACCCGAGGTTGCGTGCGCAATCGCCTCGCGCACGAGAAACTCGGTGCGCTGACGGGGAACAAACACACCCTCGTCGATGCCCAAACGAAGCCCGAAGAAGTCCACCCACCCGAGCAAATACTCCAGCGGATGCCCGCTCACCCGACGGTCGGTCAGTGCATCGAGCTCCTCCATCGACTGTGCGGCTTCCGAGAGAAGGCGAGCTTCGTCTTCAGCGAAGACGCACCCCGCCGTTCGCAAGCGCGCAACGAGCGCATCAGACTCGCCGGCAGAGAGAAGCATTGGCATGCGGCTCCATTCTTCGGCACCAGCCTAGAAGCAGTGAGGCCAAAAGCCCCGCCCTGACGGGCCGCGAGCCTAAAAGTCGGGCGACGGCGTGGTTGTGCGACGCACCGACACATCCGCGTGCTGATCGAAACGGTACCCCACCCCTCGAACGGTGCGCACGATGTCCTCGTACCCACCCAGCTTGGAGCGCAGCCGCCGCACATGCACGTCGATGGTGCGTTCGTTGGGTGCGTCATCAGAGGTGCCCCACAAACCCTCAATGAGTTCGGTGCGCGGCACAGTGCGACCCTCACGAGACACCAGGTAGTGCAGCAGCTCAAACTCTTTGTAGGTGAGCCCCGTGGGTTCGCCATCGATGGTCACGCGCTTGCGTGACAGGTCTATGACCACTCCTTCGAGCGCGGATTCCGGCTCGAGTTCGTCGTGACGGTGTCGCGCCAGCGCTGACGGGTCTTGTAGCGCGAGCCGCACCACATCGATGTCGCGGCCACCAGAGCTGCGCGGCGCCAGTGCGACGGCGGCATAGGTTTCTGCTGAGGGAGCGAGGTCGGCGGTGAGTTTGCGGAGAGCCGAAACGAGGCTTCCGAGATCGGTGCCGGATGCGGCGGCCTTCGCTTCGTCGATTCCGACGTAGAGCACGAAGCCACGCGGCTCCGTGCCTTCTGGCACGGCGCGAATCCGGGGGCGGCTTGGCACGATACCCGTCTCGGGGGCCACGCGCAGCGAGCGCTGTTCAGGAAGAGGGGGGCGAGTGAGCGCAGCGTGGTCAAGGGCAGCGTGGTCAATGGCAGCGGGGTCAAGGTTTGCGGTTGCGAAAGGCATGGTTGTCGAATCCTTAGCGGATCATGTGAAGGCCCTCTAATGGGGAGGTACTGCCTTCGGAAACTTCAGAGCGTGGCGGAGGACGTTCGTTATGAGGAACGACATCCGGGAACCGGTGCTTAACGTAAGCGCGGTTCGGCGAGAGGTTTGCCTATGAGGTGTGCATTCGACAAATCGCGACTGCGCGGCGTGGCATATGCATGCCGGAAACTCCGTGAGCTCCGTGGGAGGTCAGGGCGTGCGCGTTGACAGTCATGGAGCAACTATTACTCACGCGAATGTTAATTGTCAAATCTCACAAAGCCATGCTCAAAAGCAACAGGTCTGTTGTGGGGAACCGAGAAGTTCCGCGTCGCGATCCATGAGCTATGAGTCCTGGAGTGCTGCGAATCTGGGCGTTTGAGCGGTGACGTTGTTAGCCGACTGTTCCGTAAAGCCGGTCTCCGGCATCCCCAAGACCGGGCACGATGTAACCAATTTCGTTGAGTTTTTCGTCGAGCGCGCCGAGCACGATGGTCACTTCGCGGCCCTCAGTGGCCTTCTCGATGGCATCGAGACCCTCAGGGGTTCCGAGGAGGCAAATGGCCGTCACGTCGACGGCGCCCCGATCGAACAGAAATTTGATCGCGGCAAGCAGCGACCCACCCGTGGCCAGCATGGGGTCGAGCACGAAGCACTGGCGGTTGGAGAGGTCATCCGGCAGCCGCTCTGCATAGGTGGTGGGCTGCAGGGTCTCGTGGTCGCGCACCATACCGAGGAACCCAACCTCTGCGGTGGGAACAAGTTTGACCATGCCCTCGAGCATCCCGAGCCCCGCGCGCAAAATGGGAACAACGAGGGGCCGTGGCTTGCTGATGGCGAGACCCTCTGCTTCGGCGACGGGCGTCTGAACGGTCACCTTGGTGACCCGCACATTGCGCGTTGCCTCGTAGGCGAGCAGCGTGACGAGTTCCTCAGTGAGAGCCCGAAAGACGGTGGATGGCGTGTTCTCGTCACGCAACACCGTGAGTTTGTGAGTGATAAGCGGATGATCGGCTATGTGGACTCGCATAAGCTCAATCTACTTGACGTCGGAGGCGGTGACGGTGTGACTTGTGATCTGCGGATGCACGAAACCTTGATGTCGCACGCCCTCACGGAGGCTCGTGCCTGCCTTTCCACCGGCGACGTTCCCGTCGGCGCGATCGTCGTCGATGCCACCGGTGCGATCATCGGCCGCGGGCGTAATGAGCGCGAACTCACGAAAGATCCGACCGCTCACGCGGAGATCGTCGCGATCCGCGAAGCCGCTGAGGCTCTTGGCGCGTGGCAGCTCACCAATGTGACGCTCGTGGTGACCCTCGAACCGTGTGTCATGTGTGCGGGCGCAATCCTGGCATCCCGCATCCCCCGCGTGGTGTTTGGCGCGTGGGAGCAAAAGGCTGGAGCGGTAGGAAGCGTGCACGACCTTTTACGAGACCGCCGCTTGCCGCACACCGTTGAAGTGCACGCTGGCGTGTGCGAGGCGGTGAGCGCCGAACTCCTTAGGGAGTTTTTTGCAGACCGTCGAGCCACTCACTGAGCATTGCACGCGAGGCCACCTGCATGGCAGGGTTCCTCTCACGGCCGAGCGCGCGCCACTCCTCCGTGTCAATACCCTCCTCGGCGAACTGATTACTCGCGTTCAGTGTCCATTCTTCGTGCATCGACGCGGTGACCTCCGGGTGGAACTGCACCGCTAAGGCAAAGTCGCCGATGGCGAAGGCTTCATTGGGGTAGGCAACTGAACTCGCCAGGAGTGTGGCCTCTTCTGGCAACGTGAAGTGGTCGCCGTGCCACTCCAACATCCCCAAGCCGGCCACGTGACGCAGCGGTGAGGCGAGACCAGCTTCGGTGAGCCGGATATCTTGGTAGCCGATATCTGGCTTCTCGCCCTTGTAGTTGCGGCCGCCGAGACATCCCGCCATGAGTTGCGCGCCAAGGCACACCCCGAACAGTGGCTTCTTGGCGTCAATGCGTGCGCGAATGAACTGCATTTCGTCGACCAAATGAGGGTGCTTTTCTGTCTCGTACACGCCCATTTCACCGCCGAGCACGATGACGACATCCGCTGCCCCTGGGTCAAGCGTCAGCACGTCTTCTTTCGTCGCATCGACGATGATGATCTCAAAGCCATACTCGCGCAGCACCGGTTCGAAGTTGCCGAGAGTGATGTGGTCCGCGTGCTGAAAAACGAGTGCCTGTGGCACAACCTGTTCCGTCAATCTGACGACCTAATCACTATGGCGTCGGTCGAGGGGTTCCCTTTGCCCGGCGCGTGGTAAATATCTGGCTCAATGTAAATGACGCGCGCCACGGGTACTGCAGCGCGCACCCGGGCTTCCAGCGCGTTGATGGCACCGGCGACCTCCGCGAGCTTCTTCTTGGAGGCAAACGCCACCTTCGCGGCGACGAGCAGTTCGTCAGGGCCGAGGTAGAGGGTCTTGAGGTGGATGAGTGCCTCAACCTGCGGGTCAGCATTGATGGCGTCGCGGATGGCGATGGCATCGGCTGGTCTTGCGCCCTCGCCGATGAGCAGACTCTTCGTTTCGATCCCGAGGATCACAGCCACCAGAACCAACAGCACCCCGATTGCGAGGGTGCCGATTGCATCCCACACACTGTTGCCGGTGATCACGGTGAGGCCCACCCCGAGGAAGGCGAACACGAGACCGGTGAGTGCGGCAACGTCTTCGAGCAGCACGACGGGAAGTTCAGGAGCTTTCGCATGCCGAACGAACTGCACCCAGCTTTCTTTACCCCGCACAAGGTTGGACTCTCTCACCGCGGTGCGAAGCGAAAAGGATTCCAAAACGATGGCCACCACGAGCACCAGAATGGGGATCCACGCGTTCGTGAGTTCATGGGGTTCACGGAGCTTGCTGAGGCCTTCGTACACCGAAAACATCCCGCCGATGGTGAACAAAATAATGGCGACGACGAAAGCGTAGAGGTAACGCTCCCGCCCATAACCAAAGGGATGGGAGGGGTTCGCTTTACGTTTCGCCTGGCGTCCGCCCAGCAGCAGCAACCCTTGGTTGCCCGTGTCGGCAAGGGAGTGCACGCCCTCTGCGAGCATCGACGCTGAGCCAGAAAACCCCCAGGCCACGAACTTGGTGACGGCGATTCCAAAGTTGGCCAGCAGGGCTGCAATGATTGCCTTCTTGCCGCCGCTGGCGCTCACAGGGTTCCTTTTTTCACGTTCACGCCTCAATCCTAGGATGGATACATGATCACACTTCCCGCTGTCGCGATTCTCGGAGCAGGTTCAATGGGCGGCGCCATTCTTTCCGGGCTCCTCTCCCCCGAGGTAGCGGTGGAGGGTGGAGTGCGGGTCACCAACCGCACGGAAGACAAAGCGGCCGCACTGCGCACGCACGGGGTGACCAGCCTCTCGTCAGAGGTCGACCCTTACGCAAACCTTGCCGCGGTAAAGGGTGCCCGCATTGTTTTACTCGCAGTGAAACCAGCCATGATTCCGGATGTGTTGCGTGAGGTTGCGCAGGCATTGGAGCCGGATGCGATTCTCGTCAGCGTCGCCGCGGGTGTGACGATCACCACCATGGAGTCGCTGGTGCCCGACAGTATCGCCGTGGTGAGGGCCATGCCGAACACGCCCTCGATCGTCGGCAGGGGGGTCACCGGCCTGAGTGCTGGTTCACGCTCGACGAACGAACAGCTCGCACTGGTGCGGCAATTATTTGCCACCGTGGGAACGGTCATCGTGCTCCCCGAGAGCAAGATCGATGCGCTCAGCACCATTTCTGGTTCCGGTCCGGCGTATGTGTTTTTGCTCATCGAGGAACTTATCAAGACGGCTGTGACGATGGGCTTCAGTTTGGATGACGCATCGACGATGGTGACGACCACCTTCCTGGGAGCGAGCGAACTGCTCGTGGCATCCGGAAAGTCGCCGAGTGAACTGCGGCTGCAAGTGACGAGCCCACATGGCACGACAGAGCGAGCGATTGCCGAACTACAGAAAGCGGACCTCGCCGCCGTGTTCGACCGTGCGACTGCTGCAGCACTAGCCAGAGCGAAGGAACTCGCCAGCGCTTAGTTTTAGCCCACAGTCTCAGCCTTGCTGAGCCGCGAACTTTTCGATCTGACTTGAGTTACCACTGACGATAATGAGGTCGTGATTGGAGATCACAGTGGCGGGCGTTGCGTAGGTGAACTCTGCGCCGGGTGCTTTCACTCCCACGACGGTCACGCCGTACTTTTTGCGCACATCCGTGTCTGCCAGCGGTACGTCGCGAATCGACTTCGGTGGGTACATTTTCACCATCGCGAAGTCGTCGTCGAATTCGATGAAGTCGAGCATGCGCCCAGAAACCAAGTGGGCAACGCGCTCGCCCGCCTCGGCTTCCGGATAGATGACGTGATTTGCGCCGATCCTGGAGAGAATCTTGCAGTGTGACTGGCTGATCGCCTTCGCCCAGATTTGCGGGATGCCGAGATCCACGAGGTTTGCCGTGATGAGCACGCTCGCCTCGATGGAGGAGCCGACTGCGACCACGGCCACGGCGAAATCCTGCGCACCAATCTGGCGGAGCGCGTCAATATTGCGAGCATCGGCCTGTACTGCGTGGGTGACCCGCTCGGACCACTTCTGCACCAGGCTCGCGCTCTCGTCCACCGCAAGTACCTCGCGGCCGAGCCGGTCGAGTTGGCCGGCGGCCCCCGCGCCGAAGCGACCGAGCCCGATGATCAGTACGGGCGCGTTGTGTGCAATTCTCTCAGCCAACGATGGGCCTCTCTTCGGCTCGCGAAAACAGTTGTCGACGTTGGCTGGCCGCCAGCGCCGCAGCAAGGGTTACTGTACCAACCAGACCTGCCCACATGGTGGCGGCAAGGATGTATTTTCCGGCATCCGGCATCTCTGTTGTTGCCCCGGTGCTGAGACCGCAGGTGCCAAACGCCGAGATCACGTCGAAGAGCACCCTGTTCAGTGGCATGTCCGTCACTTGCAAAATCGCAATCGTTGAGATCGCCACGATCGTGGCACCCCACAGCGTCACACTCACGGCGAGGCGCAGGACATCCGTCGGAATGCGTCGACCGAACACCTGGATGTCGCTGTCGCCCTTCGCTTCCGCGAGAGCCGCCAAAAATAGCACGGCCAAAGTTGTCACCTTGATGCCACCCGCTGTGGACGCGGAACCGCCACCAACAAACATCAGCATGTCCATGACGAGCAGAGTTGAGTCGTGCATGCTGCCAACATCGACGGTGGCAAAACCGCCTGACCTGGTCATAATTGACATGAAGGTGGCCGTCATGGGGCGCACGATCGGGTCTTGTGCGCCAAGGGTGCGCGAATTGTTCCATTCGAGCGCGTAGAGCGCGATGGCACCGAAAACGATCAGAATTGTTGTCGTGGCGAGGGTCAGCTTGACGTGAATCGACATGCGGTGCTTGCCACGCCACCCCTTCGTTAAGGCGAAGATGACGGGAAAGCCGAGGCTTCCGATGAAGACACCTATTCCGATGACGGAGAGCATCCACGGGTCGGTCTCGAACGGTGCCATTCCTTCGACGTGAGGCACGAAACCGGTGTTGGTGAAGGCTGAGGCGGCGAAGTAGAAGCCCTGCCAGATCGATGTCCACACGTCTTGGCCGTTGAGCAGGAGCCTGGGAACAATCAGTGCGGTGAGCACTGCTTCGATCGACAGCACGCTAATGGCAACGGTGGCCAGCAGCCCACCCATTTCGCCAAGGCGAACGGCTTGACCTTCAGCGACGGGCCCCGCGTGGATGCGCTGAAGGTTGGTGTCGCTTGCGGCGATCAGCTTTGCCTTGAGGCCGAGCCGTCGCGAGACCACTAAGCCAAGAATGCTGGCGAGGGTCAGAACGCCAATGCCTCCGATCTGGATTCCGAGGAGGATGGCGACGTTGCCAAACGTAGACCAGTGCACGGCCATGTCGACGGTGGAAAGCCCGGTGACACAAATGGCGGACATGGCGGTGAAGAATGCGTCCGCCAGCGGGGTCACGCTGCGATCCGCAGTCGCGATGGGCAGCGACAGCACAGCGGTGAGAAAAAGGACGAGGATTGTGAAGATGATGAGGGCGAATCGCGCCGGTGACGACCATGCAATGAAGTCGACGGCATCGCGAAGTCGACCGAGCATGGAACCGCGGCGCGCGGCTTTCGCAGGCATCCCGTCCCCTTTGCGGATGGAGTACTGCACATGGAGTGCAGCAGTTTGTCATGGTACTACTCAGCGGACATCGATACCCTGTTTGCATGGGAGACATCTTTGACGTCATTGCCGATCCAAACCGCCGTGAATTGCTGCGCGTGCTTTTGGAGAGCCAGCTCGAGCACGGTCACAGTCACGGAGAGGTGAGCGTTGGAGGTCTCGTCGATGCACTGGGCCTCACGCAGCCGACCGTCTCTAAGCACCTCAAAGTTTTGCGCGATAGCGGTCTTGTGGTTGTGCGAGAAGATGGCCAGCACCGCTATTACCGCTTGGAACCTGCGCCTCTAGAAGCTCTCGAGGACTGGCTTATCCCGTTCCTCGGTGCCGATGATTTGGCTGCGGCTGCGGGGGCTGGAGCGAG
>JBDSUT010000185.1:0-5045 GCA_039927595.1 Terrimesophilobacter sp. | reverse complement strand
GCGGAATCTCGAAGAGTTCTGAGGAGTTCCTCCCCCTGCTGAAACTTCGCTCGCCGATCAAACCCGCCCAACTCCGCAACAATGCAGGAATTGTGGGAGCCGCCGAGCTGTCCACGAAGGGGTGAATGGGCCGGCTATTACGCCGGGTTCTGTTCCGGTGCTGACGCACCTTCGACGGCCATCTATCTCGGAGCTACGTTGCCGCAGCCCTCTAGCGATCTACCCGGGAACTCGGCGGGCAGCCTTGGCGTTCCCTGTTGATCTTGCTCCGGACGAGGTTTACCCAGCCGACCCGATCACTCGGGCCGCTGGTGGTCTCTTACACCACCGTTTCACCCTTACCCCTGGCCGAAGCCAGTGGCGGTCTGCTTTCTGTTGCACTTTCTCGCGGAGTGCTCCGGGTGGGTGTTACCCACCGCCCTGCCCTGTGGAGCCCGGACGTTCCTCGGCATGCATTGCTGCACGACGCGACCGTCTTGCCGACCCATTCGCAATGAGTCTACTGGGGTGCGGTTTTTGGTGGTTGACTGCTTCCATGTCTTCCACAGGTGACGCAGCGTCAGATCACCACCCACACGAACCACACGGCGCCGGAATTGCGGGAAAACTCAACTGGCTTCGCGCCGGCGTGCTGGGGGCAAACGACGGAATCGTCTCGGTCGCCGCTGTCGTTGTTGGCGTTGCTGGAGCAATCTCCTCCGTTCCCACAATCCTTACCGCCGGCATCGCAGCACTTGTCGGTGGCGCTATTTCCATGGCCCTCGGCGAATACATTTCGGTGAGTAGTCAAAGGGATAGTCAAATTTCTCTCATCGCTAAGGAGAGGCAGGAGCTGCTTGACCATCCAGAAGAGGAACTGAACGAGCTCGCCGCCCTTTACGAGGCCAAGGGTCTTTCGCGCGCGACCGCACGCCAGGTAGCGATTGAGCGCACAGAGCACGATGCGCTAGCGGCACATCTCGAAGTGGAGCTTCACATTTCCGAGAACGAAATTGTGAGCCCGTGGCACGCGGCTTTTGCTTCCGCGGTCGCGTTCGTTTTGGGCGCAGTGTTGCCGCTCGTCGCGATCCTCTTACCGCCAGAACCCTTCCGCATCCCCATCACGTTTGCTGCTGTTCTCATCGCACTCGCCGTGACCGGAGCGGTGGGGGCCAAGATTGGTGGCAGCCCCGTGGTCCGTCCGACACTTCGGGTTGTTATTGGTGGCGCGGTGGCACTGATAGTGACGTTCGTGATCGGATCTCTGCTCGGCACTTCCGGCTTGATCTAATTCTCTGGGGCTTAGCGATCGAAGTTCGCGCGCAGATCCATCGCCTTGTTGGCGGCGGCATCCGCGCGGGAATTCTTTTCCCGCGGAATCCACTCGAAGCGCACCGGGGTTCCGGTGAGAAGTTCGCGGGCAACCGCAGCGAGCTCAGCCATGTCGGGGTGCTTGATCTTCCAACGGCCACACATCTGCTCGACGACGAGTTTGGAATCCATGCGTACGTGAAGTTCTGCATTCGGATCAATCGACAGCGCCTTGCGCACTCCCTCAACGAGTGCTGTGTACTCTGCCACGTTGTTGGTGGCAACACCAAGAAAACGACCCACTTCGGCAAGCACCTCACCCGTTGCCTGATCGATCACAATCGAACCGCTGCCCGCGGGCCCTGGGTTTCCCCGTGAGCCACCATCGGCTTCGATCACAAGCAATCGGGTCATCAGATACCCGACTCAGCGGTACGCACGAGAATTGCGTTGCTATCGGGGCAGAGCACGACATCGTCGGGAGCCGCAGCACGAATTGCCGCCATATCGTTTTCATTGAACTTCACTCCGCTTGCGCTCGAGGAACCGTGCTGCAGGTGCGAAGCACCCGTGCCGTAACGTTCACGCTGACGCTCATAGAGGGCCACCAGGTCGGCAGGTAGTTTTGCGATCATGACCGCGCGATTGGCGCTCGCGTGATCGCTTTCCGCGCGAAGAGTTGTCAGCGCCGCATCCCTCGAGGCTTCCGCTTCGGCGAGCCGCACCAAAAATGATTCGTGAGTTGATTTCGATGTTGACGCGGCCAACTCAAGCTCATCGACGCGCTCCATCACCGCGAGCTGGATGTCCTCCAGATCTGACTGCCGTTTACGCAACGACGTCAACTCTGCTTCGAGTCCTGCAACATCTTTCACCGACGATGTGGTGTCGAGGCGCTCCGTATCGCGCTTTATCCGTGCCTCGACAACCTCAACATCCGATTCGACGCGCCTCAACTCGGTTCGCGCGTCTTCCAACGCCCCGCTATCGATGACACCGGTGAGGCGCGCACTCTCTGCGTCCGCCTTCAGCGAGACGATGGTGGCCACCTCGGGGAGGGTGTTTGCGCGGTGCGCAAGCTGCTGCAGTTTGGTATCGATCGCCTGAAGATCCAGAAGAATGGCCTGGTCTTCGGGGCTAGCTTTGAGCGGCATCGCTGGGGAACCATCTTTCTTTAGTTAATCGATCACATTCTGGGTGCTGCGGAACTGTCTTGACGGTACCGCAGCGTTGAGCGCTACTGCACAATGGTGAAGTCCCACGGGTCAGTCCGTAGTTCACTGACCGTCACCGTAACACCGGGCAGCGCCGCACGCAGTTCGGTGGCGGCTGTGTCTAACCACAACCACTCGCTAGCCCAATGGGATACGTCGATGAGCGCCGGGCCACCGGAAAGTTTTGCGGTCTCCCGGAATGCTGACGCCGGATGGTGCCGCAGGTCAGACGTGATGTAAACATCCGCCGCCCTCACGGCTGGTTCGTCGAGGTAGCTGTCACCTGCACCCGCGCACACCGCTACCGTCGCGATTGGCGCGTCGTACTCACCGGAGACCCGCACACCGGATGCCGTAGCGGGAAGAAGCCCGGCGAGCTTTCGCGCAAGCCTGCCAAGCGTCGTGGGCTCCGTGAGGGTGCCAACCCGGCCAATGCCCTCGGAGTCTGGTTGAGTTGAACGTATCGGCACGGCGCCGGTAAGGCCCAGAAGCCGTGCCATGACCGCGGAGGTGCCCGTTGCCACGACATCAGCGTTCGTGTGTGCCGCAAAGAGGGCACAACCGCCCCTAATGAGCCGAGAGATGACTGCGCCCTTAAAGTGGTCCTCAGAAACGCTCGTAACCCCGCGCAAGAGCAGTGGATGGTGGACCAGAAGCACACTTGACCCAAGCGATAAGGCTTCATCTGCAGTATCGGGAACGGCGTCCACACACAGGTGCACGTGACTGACAGCGGCCAGTGGATCACCGGCGAGAAGCCCAATGGCGTCCCACGTTTCCGCCCCAGAAACTGGCCACAGCTGCTCGGCTACCCGAACGATCTCGGTGACCGTGGGAGACGCTTCACTCGTGGGAGACATTGCCCCAGTCTAGATCGCCGACTACCGAGAACCGATTAGTCAGCAGAAAGCGAGCTTCGCTTTGAGTCGCCATTTTCCTGTCGACGAATACCCGGAATTCCCGCGATGATCGGCGTAAGGAGACCAAGGATCAGAGCCACAAACACCCCAACATCACTGGCGGCGAGGTCACTGGAGAGGGGAACTCCCGCCAGAGCAAGAAGATATCCCTGCCATCCGAGCCAACTCACCGTAGCCGTGGTCAAGCCGTAACCGACCCCAGAGACAACGATGAGCATCGAGAGATTCAGCCAGCGAAAATCCCCATAAACTCCCCCACGCATCACGAGCGCCCGCGAGTCAAATCTTCTGTTCCGGATCATCATCTCAGCGGCAAATATTCCCGCCCACGCTGCGACCGGAACAGCGAGAGTCGTCGCGACATCACGGAGTAGAAGCGTGAAATCTCCTACCGAGATTGCGATGAGTACGGCGAGAGCGGCCACTGCGGCACCAACTATTACCACCGCTGCTGACCTGCGCATCGACGCACCTGTGGCTTGCAGGGCAAATCCGCCCGAATAAATCGATAGGACCACTCCCGAAAGCAGGCTGAATACCAGAGCGGCAATGAGCGGAATGGGGTACCACACCGGCATTAACTGAGAAATCGTGTCAAGTGGTGTATCGATCAAACCGGTTGCGACATCCGGGTTCGATGCGGCGAGAACCGCACCATAAGCGATCAGCACAAACGCTGGAATCGTGGCGCCGAATGTGGCCCACAGCATCGACGCCGCCCCAGAGCCGGAGCCTCGCTGGTATCGAGCGAGATCCGCGCTACTTACGGCCCACACGAGGCCGACAAAACTGAACACCAGCACGGAGCCGGTGAGGACGAGAATCCACGGCCCGTCGACGAGTGTGAGTGCTTTCGAAATGTTGACGGCTGGCCAGGTGATGTAAATAAGGCCGGCGATCAGCAGTGCCGAAATGATGGTGAAAATCACCTGGATGCGAGCGATTAAGCCGTATCCGAAGAACGCAATAACAAGGGCGAGAAGGAATCCAACGGCAAGACCGATGATCACAAGCTGAGTTTCCGTGAGAGGGCCAGCCAGGTCAGCGCCCGTGAGAATGCGTGCCGTGCCCGCGGCGAGGAACCACAAGAGAACGGCACCCCAAAATACGCGCACAATTAAGGCCAAAATTGCAGGAAGAATGTTGCCAATATGACCGAAGGACGCTCGGGATACGACCATCGTCGGCTGGCCAGACCACTTGCCCGCGAGGGTTCCAAGCCCAAGAGGCAGGAACGACACTGCCACACCGATCAAGGTCGCGACGATCGCTTGCCTCAGGCTCATACCGAGCGAAAGAACCGCGCCACCGAAAGCGATGCTCACAATCGACGAGTTAGCCGCAAACCACAACCAGAACAGTCGTGCGGCGCGACCAACACGCTGCTCCGTCAGGGTCGGTTCCACTGAACTCTCTTCGACCCGGAATGCACGCGGTGCGATGATTGGAGTCACAAGCTCACGGTCATTTTCGGACACTGACTCGTCGTGGCCTGACCCCGAATCAAAGGCCTGGGTGGCCTCCCCGTTAAATTCTTGGGGCCCGACCAGTGCAGGCGAGAACAGCGTCGGCTCATCCTGAACAGTCGGAACGGCTCCACCTATGAGTGCGTCAAAATCGA
>JBDSUT010000184.1:0-2543 GCA_039927595.1 Terrimesophilobacter sp. | reverse complement strand
ATTGCCGCGTTCCCGCCGACCGCGGTGCGGGTTTCGGTACGCGAGAACTCGAGCGGTGCTGCTTCTGCAAGAGGTGCTTCTGACCGCGTGGCTTCTGCCCGCGCTGCTTCTGACCGCGCTGCTTCTGCCCGCGCTGCTTCTGACCGCGGTGACGGTTTCTCGTGGCGCGCAACCGTGGGGCTGCTCGAACCGGCGGTGCGGGGCATCCGGGTTCCGTTTATTGGTGAATCTTTCGCGGCAGAAGTCTCAACCGCAGAACTGCTCTCGTCAGGTGTGCGCGAGGGGATGGCGGTGACCGTCTCTGTGGATCCCGCGTTAGTCACGGTGTACCGGCCCCGAAGCGATGCTCACGTAATGCGAGAATAGAAATGTGACCACACCAGCGACATCCGCACAGACCGAGTATGCCCGCCCGCTGGGTGCAGCAATTTCCCTCATCGTGTTCGGAATTATCGGCTTCCTCGCCGCGTTTGCCCTCACGCTCGACAAGATCGCGCTGCTCGAGAACCCCAAAGCGGACCTCGCCTGCAACGTCAGCATCCTCATCGGGTGTGGCAAGAATCTGAACTCCGCGCAGGGCGAAGTCTTCGGGTTCCCGAACTCGCTGCTCGGCCTGGCGTTCTGGAGCGCCACGATCGTCGTCGGGGTGGGCATCCTGGCCGGGGCCCACTTCGCGAAGTGGTTTTGGACGATCTACGCGATCGCGACCGCGTTCTCCCTGGGGCTTGTGATCTGGTTCATCAGTCAGAGCCTGTTCGTGCTGCTCATCCTGTGCCCGTGGTGCATGGTGACCTGGGCGGTGACGATCCCCGCGTTCTGGGTAGTGATTCTGCATTCGATGCGCATCGGTGCGATTCCGCTGCCCGCCGCCGGTCGACGTTTTGCCGGCACATTGTTTAGTTGGATTCCCATCATCACGCTCGCGAGCTACCTCATCATCGCCGTGCTCGCGCAAGTGCAGTTGGATGTCATCAGCGAGTTCACCCGGTGATGTGACGTCGTGACGTTTTCTCCGGAGGCGGCGCCCAAGAAGACCGTGTTCCTCACCGGGGCCACGGGTTCGATGGGCTCCGCAACGTTTCGGGAACTGCTGCTGCGGCGCACGCGCTTCGACATTGTGGTGCTCGTTCGTGACACCAAATACGACCGGCTGTTGCTGCGTAAGTTCATGAACGAGCCCGGCGTGCGCATTGTGTGGGGCGACCTACGCGACTACGACAGCGTGCTGGATGCCGTCACGGGCGCCGACATCGTGCTGCACACGGCGGCCCTGATATCGCCCGCGGCCGACCTCGACCCTGTGCTCACCGAGCAGATCAATGTGGGCTCTGTGCGCAACATTCTGCGCGCGATTAGGGCACAGCCCGATCCGGATGCCGTGCGCTTCGTTGCCGTGGGAACGGTCGCGGCGACCGGTAGCCGTTTGCCACCCATCCACTGGGGCAGAGTCGGCGACCCGATTTCGCCGTCGATTGGCGACCTGTACGCGGTCACCAAGATTGAGGCGGAGCGCCTCATCATGGAGTCCGGGCTCAAGCACTGGGTGTGCCTGCGGCAGACGTTCATTTGCATTCCCAAACTTCTCAGCCTGTTGCACCCGATCATGTTTCACCAGCCGGTGAACACGGTGTTCGAGTTTGTGACCGATCGCGACTCCGGGCGACTCATGGCCAACGCCGCCGAGGATGACGTGCCGGAGGACTTTTGGCGTCGCGTCTACAACATCGGCGGCGGCGAAACCTGCCGGGTCGGTTACGTCGACTATTTGGATCGCATTTTCGGCACGCTGGGCATTGGCCGGCTCGACCAGCTCACGCAACGCAACTGGTTCGCGCTCCAGAATTTTCACCTGCAGTACTACCTCGACTCCGACGTGCTGGAGAGTTACCTGCACTTTCGGCGCGACAGCCTGGACTACTATGTGGCGCGGGTGGCGGCATCCGCCCCCTGGTATTTGCGCATGGGGCTCGCGCGCATTGTGGTGCGCGCCCTCATCCAAAAGCTTGTGATGAAGCGGTTGGCGCGGCAGGCTGAGGGGCCGCTGCGGTGGGTCGAAAGCGATGACCGCGACAAGATTGAGGCGTTTTTTGGCTCGCGTGAGGCGTGGGAGCGCATCTCCGGTTGGGATGAGCCGATCCCGCCGCCGGGTACAGCCAAGCCGCTCGACCACGGCTATGACGACTCGCTGCCGGATGGCGGCATCGGTCTCGCGCAGGCCGTCTCGGCGGCGAAGTTCCGCGGCGGTGCGTGCCTAGCGGAGACGATGCAGGATGGCGACGTGCACTAGCCCCTGCCCTGGATGTGCGTGAACGGCCACGAGTTTGAGGCGACCGCGTACCTCGTGCTGAGGGCCGGCCACTGGTGCCGTGAGTGTGCACCACCGCCGTGGGATGCCGACCGTGCGGCCGGAAACCCGTTCCTTTCGCAGGTGGTGGCTCGGCCTGCTGACTCCGCCTAGTTGAGCACGATCGGCAGTGTGCGGAACCCGCTCGCGGGGTAAGCGGCGTAGTCGTGGGGAGCCTCGCCCGCTCGCGTGATCGCGG
>JBDSUT010000183.1:0-7411 GCA_039927595.1 Terrimesophilobacter sp. | reverse complement strand
GACCGTGACCGACCACAGCGACTCGACCGCTCTGATTGCGGTTCAGGGGCCGCGTGCACTGGAGATTCTTCAGGCCACAGAAGGCTTTGAGGTGGTGGAGGGCCAACAAAACCTCACCGACCTCAAGTATTACTGGTCGACCGGGGCATCGTTTAATGGCACGTCAGTGTTTGTTGCCCGCACCGGCTACACCAGCGAAGACGGTTTCGAGCTCTACCTCGACACAGTCGATGCTGTGGCGCTGTGGAATGCACTCTTGGCTGCAGGTGCGCCTCTCGGCTTGATTCCTGCTGGGCTCGCCAGTCGCGACACCCTGCGGCTGGAAGCAGGCATGCCCCTCTACGGGCACGAGCTTGGCCGCGACGTTCTTCCTGCACAAGCGGGCTTGGGCCGGGCAGTGCACTTCACGAAAGAGGGCGACTTTGTGGGTCGCGCTGCTGCCGAAGCTGGCCCCGCTGAAGGTTCACGTGTGCTCGTTGGGCTGACCTCGGAAGGGCGCCGAGCTGGCCGCGCCGGATACGCCGTCGTTGACGGTGACGCGGTTGTGGGTGAGATCACGAGCGGTGCGCTGTCTCCGACACTTGGTCATCCGATTGCCATGGCCTTCGTTGACCCACAGTATTCCGAGCCAGGAACCGTGCTCGATATCGATGTTCGCGGAAGCAAGATTCCGGCGACCGTCACCGCGTTGCCCTTTTACAAGAGAGAGAAGAACTGACATGGCTGACAAAACTGACCGCAAGTTCACCGCTGAGCACGAGTGGCTCGACATCGACGGCAACACTGCCACGATCGGTATCACCGACTTCGCCGCTGACAAGCTCGGTGACGTTGTCTTCGTGGAACTCCCCAAGAATGGAGCAACAGTACAGGCAGGCAAGGTTGTCGGCGAGATCGAGTCGACGAAGTCGGTTGGCGAATTGTTTGCCCCCGTCAATGGCACGGTCACGGATGTCAATTCCGCCGTCGTCGACAAGCCAGAGTTGGTCAACGAAGACCCTTTCGGTGAGGGCTGGATGATCAAGCTCGAAGTAGAGGACGCCTCCGTTTTTGACTCCGCAGACTTCATGAACTTCGACGCTTACACCGCTCTGGTAGGGGAGTAATGTCCACGACGCCCGCCACACCGTTCGGCGGGTTCGCCGAGCGTCATATCGGTACGGGCCCAGAGGCCCAAGCTTCCATGCTCAAGACCCTTGGCTACGCCTCGGTGACCGAGCTCGTCGAGGCCGCTGTCCCGGAGTCGATTCTGATTCAGGATGCTGCCTCCGTGTTGCCTCCGGCGGCCACCGAGCGCGAAGCCATCTTTGAACTGCGCGGGTATGCTATGCGCAACCGAGTAAACCGCTCGATGATTGGGCTCGGTTACTACGACACCATCACCCCCGCGGTCATCAAGCGCAACGTGCTCGAGAACCCCAGCTGGTACACGGCTTACACGCCCTACCAGCCAGAAATTTCTCAGGGCAGGCTTGAAGCGCTCATCAACTTCCAGACGATGGTTGCAGACCTCACCGGGCTAGACACGGCGAACTCGTCGATGCTCGATGAGTCCACGGCGGTCGTCGAGGCGATGCTTCTTGCGCGCCGCGCATCGAAAGTTGAGTCGTCGGTGTTCGTCGTCGACTCGGATGCGCTTCCGCAAACGAAGGCCCTACTCGCTCACCGCGCCGACGCCGTCGGTATCGAACTCGTCGAGTCGTCGTTGAGAGATTCCCGTGATGAGCTGCCCGAGCACTTTGGAGTGTTCGTGCAATACCCGGGTGCATCCGGGCGCATTTGGGACCCCGAGGCAGTGATCGCAAAATCTCGCGAAGGTGGCGCACTTGCCGTGGTCGCAGCTGACCTGCTGGCGTTGACGCTCCTGAAGTCTCCCGGCGAGTTGGGTGCGGATGTCGCCGTCGGCTCCTCGCAACGCTTTGGTGTTCCCATGGGCTTTGGCGGCCCGCACGCCGGCTATATGGCGGTGCGATCTGAGCTGGTTCGCCAGATGCCCGGGCGACTGATTGGCGTGTCGAAGGACGCAGAGGGCCACCCCGCCTACCGTCTCACTCTGCAGGTGCGCGAGCAGCACATTCGTCGCGAGAAGGCGACATCCAACATTTGTACTGCACAAGTTCTTCTGGCTGTCATGGCCGGGATGTATGGCGTGTATCACGGGCCTGGCGGTCTGAAGTCCATTGCGGAACGCATCACCACTAACGCTCGGTTCCTTGCGGATGCGGCAACCGATGGTGGTCACACGATCGTTACCGGCAACTACTTCGACACTCTGACGTTGGAGACTGATCGGAGCGCTGATGACCTCATCAAGCGTGCCTACGAGGCGGGCTTTCTCTTTCACAAGGTTGACGACAACCGCGTGCAGCTGTCCGTTGATGAAACAACGAGCAAAGAAGATCTGCTTGCTGTGGCCGCAGTGCTTGGCGCCGAACGCGTCACGTTGGAGGGCTCTGCTCGTGGCCACTCTGATGTGAGCGAATGGATTCCTCAGGGTCTGATTCGTACGAGCGAGTACATGACTCATCCGGTGTTCAACACTCACCGCTCGGAGACGAGCATGATGCGATACCTCAAGTACCTCGCCGATAAGGACTACGCGCTCGATCGCGGAATGATTCCTCTTGGCTCATGCACGATGAAACTCAACGCGGCGACCGAGATGGAGGCTGTTACGTGGCCTGAGTTCGCAGGAATTCACCCGTTCGCGCCAGAGAGTGACGTTGACGGTTACCTCGCTCTTATCGAACAGCTGGAGACGTGGCTCGCTGAGGTGACCGGGTATGACTCGGTGTCGTTGCAACCGAACGCTGGCAGCCAAGGCGAACTTGCGGGGCTCCTCGCGATTCGTGGCTACCACCGCTCACGGGGCGACGATCACCGCACTGTCTGTCTCATCCCGTCGAGCGCTCACGGCACGAATGCAGCGAGTGCGGTGCTCGCAGGTATGCGTGTCGTGGTGACCGCGTGCGATGAGCTCGGCAACGTTGATGTCGATGATTTGCGGGCCAAGATCGCCGAGCACGCCGACAACCTTGCTGCGCTTATGGTCACGTATCCGTCAACGCACGGTGTTTACGAGCAGGAGATCCGCGCGATTACGGATGCCGTGCATGAGGCCGGCGGTCAGGTGTACATCGATGGTGCGAACCTGAATGCGCTCCTCGGGTATGCCCGCTTTGGCGAGTTCGGTGGCGACGTCTCGCACCTGAACCTGCACAAGACGTTCTGCATCCCGCACTGTGGTGGTGGCCCGGGTGTCGGACCGGTGGCAGCCAAGTCTCACCTCGAGCCATTCCTGCCCAAACATCCGATGTCGCAGCGCAACTCAGGCAACAGCCCTGTTTCTGCGGCGCCCTACGGCAGCCCGAGCATTCTCCCCATCACGTGGGCATACATCCGCATGATGGGTGCCGAGGGTTTGAAGGACGCAACGGGTGCGGCCGTGCTGGCGGCGAATTACCTTGCCGTGCGTCTTCGCGAGCACTATCCGGTGCTCTACTCGGGTGAGAACGGGCTTGTTGCGCACGAGTGTATTCTCGACTTGCGTCCGCTCACTGAGGCCACGGGAGTCACGGTCGATGATGTGGCGAAGCGACTCATGGATTATGGCTTCCACGCGCCAACCATGTCGTTCCCCGTTCCGGGAACCCTCATGATTGAGCCAACCGAGAGTGAAGACCTCGACGAGCTTGAGCGTTTCATCACTGCGATGATGTCGATCAAGCAGGAAGCGGATGCCGTTGGTGCTGGAACATGGCCCGCCGACGACAACCCGCTGCACAATGCACCGCACACGGCGCGCTCGGTCATTGTGGGGGAGTGGGTGCACGCGTACTCGCGCGAGCAGGCCATCTACCCTGTTCCGTCACTCCTGCGAAACAAGTACTGGCCACCTGTGCGCCGGGTCGATCAGGCGTGGGGTGACCGCAACCTCGCGTGTGCTTGCCCACCGCCGGAGGCTTTCGAGTACTAAGCCCGAACCAGAGGCTCTCACGTTGGCAGCGATTGCCCGTGGGAGCCTCAGGCGTTTGGCTTTACAACCAGGTGAATGTTGTGGCGGCCCAGGGGTAACCCACAAAGACGGCCACGTCGATAAGGGTATGGGCGATCACGAGGGGCAGTAATCGTCCAGAGCGCGTGTACAGCCAGCCAAATAATATGCCCATCGCCATATTCCCGATGAATCCGCCGAACCCTTGATAGAGGTGGTAGGTGCCGCGCAGGAGTGCCGCGCCAAGAATTATCGTCCAGCGGTTGTACCCGAGCGTCGTGAGCCGAGAGAACAGGTAGCCAATGACGATGACTTCTTCGGTGACACCCGCGAGTATTGCTCTCAGTATGAGAATGGGGATAGCCCACCAATACTGTGGCAAGTTATCGGGGTCGACGGCGACATTCATGCCCAGTGTGCGACCGAGCACATAGAGCCCAATGCCGGGGATACCGACAATGAGCACGAGAGCGAGTGCCGAGAGTGCATCCTTGGCAGGGTGGTGAAAATCTATTCCGAGTTTGGTCAGATGTGGGCGCGCAGTTTGCCAGAGGATGAAGGCGACGAGGGCCACCGGCATGAGGCCGAAAAAGATCGCGAGAAACTGGTAGATCAGATCGAATATTTGTCGATCACTGAGGGTCTTGACGATGGTCGCTGTTTGTTCGGATAACGCTGTTGTTTGAGTAGTGCGATCGATGATGATGACGATCGAATACACGGCGGATGCCCCGAGTGAGAGCCCAAGCACAATGAGTACTTCGCTCCACAGTCGTTGCCTGGTTCTGCGGTCACTCGAACCGGGTGTGGCTGAACTCATTCCGTGGGTCGTGTTCGGCAGGCAGGAGTGCCTCCCGGCATCCGATAGCGAAAGCGAGCGATCAGGGAGTACCCGATTCCCGCGGCTAGTGAAAAGGGCGGGGTGTCAAGGAGTACTCCGAGAAATCTCCAGCCAAGGTGAGGCTGGTGTCGAAGGAGCCGTGAGACCGCCAAATACCCACCGTATTGATGCAGTCTTCCTGCTCGGTCTGAGGTGACGAGCCACACGCGGTCCTTTGTTTCGTCGAGTGTGAGCCCAAGTTCCTCGAGGGGCGCCCATTGGAACGGTGTGGCCTGGGGCATTGCGGGGAGCGTGCGTGTCAACCACTCCACGGAACTTGTGCAGAAGCCACAGTCGCCGTCAAAGACGAGCGTTGCTCTTCCGCTGGAGCGCGAGTGACGGAGCGGCATAACCCCGATGCTACGCGTGCTCGGCCGAGGATGTTACGAGAAGAACCTGTGTGGATTGCACAACTATGCAAAAATTTCGCATTTCGCGCAAGAATCCATCACCAACGGCAAGATTCCAGCTAAAACGTCACCAGTGGATAACATTTGCGCATACAGTTTTGCCTGAGCACTCGACCCGTGCGTAGGGTTCTCTATATCAAGCGGAAGAGTCTAGGAATTCACTCTTCCGGGTATCCAACTTGCACAGGAGGAAAATTGAATATCAGACGTATAGGAGCACCGATCGCGGTTGCTGCTGTCGCAGCGTTGCTGGTGACAGGCTGCACCACGACAGGTGATGGCACTCCCTCTGGCGCCACGGGAGGCACCATTACGGTTGCCGAGGTTAACGAGCTCACCTCGTTCAACCCGAGCACCCCGCAGGGTAACCTCGACATGAACTCGAAGCTCACGGGCTACACCCGCTCGAGCTTCTTCTACCTCGATGACAAGCTCAACCTCATCCCAGACACGAGTTTCGGAACGGTCGAGAAGGTCAAAGATGACCCGCTGACAGTTAAGTACACTCTCGCGAAGACAGCGACGTGGTCCGACGGAGTTGCAGTATCGGCCGATGACATGCTGATGGCATGGGCTATCCAGTCCGGTTACTACAACGACCAGGATTACGATGCAGATGGCAACCCGACGACGGGCACCACGTACTTCCAGTACGCGGGTGACACCACGGGTCTCGGCCTGACAGAATTCCCTGAGATCAGCGCCGACAACATGTCGATGACCCTCACCTACAACGAGCCCTACGCAGACTGGACTCTCGTCAACCCGATTGACGCCCCTGCCCATGTCGTTGCCGACAAGGCTGGAGTCAAGCTGGAAGACGTTGTTGCTGCGATGAAGTCATTGAAGCGCGGCGACGTGGCCAGCCCTGTTGCACCGAACGCTGACCTGAAGGCCTTCGCAGACTTCTGGAACACGGGATTCGACGCGACGTCGCTGCCGACGGATAAGAGCCTCTACCTCTCCTCCGCGGGAATGGTTCTCGACGCATGGTCGCCGAAGAACTCGATCACTCTGGTTAAGAACCCGGAGTACAAGGGTGACCTGAAGCCGAAGGTTGACAAGATTGTCATCCGCTTCATCGGTGATGCTCAGGCGCAGGTTACGGCTCTTCAGAACGGTGAGGTTGACTTGATCAACCCGCAGTCCTCTGCTGACACCATCGCGTCGCTCGAGGCGATCAAGAACGTGACTACCCTCACGGGTAACCAGTTCGTTTACGACCACCTCGACATCTCGTTCAACACCCCGGTGTTCAAGGACGCGAACGTTCGTGAAGCATTCCTGAAGACGGTTCCTCGTCAGCAGATCTTGGATGCCATCGTCACCCCGCAGAACCCGAACGCAGAGCTGGACAACTCCCAGCTGTTCTTCCCTGGAACGGATGGCTACGCCAAGACGATCAAGGTGAACGGCTCTGAGGCGTACAACAAGGTTGACATTGAGGGTGCCAAGGCTCTCCTCGCTGGCGCAACCCCTGAGGTTCGCATTCTGTACAACACGAAGAACCCGAACCGCGTCAACTCGTTCCAGGCCATTCAGGCCTCGGCCGAGCAGGCCGGGTTCAAGATCGTCGATGCTGGCGCCGAGAACTGGGGATCACTCCTCGGTAGCGGAACCTACGACGCATCGATCTTCGGTTGGATCTCCTCGGGTGTTGGTGTCGGCGGCGTGCCGCAGATCTTCAGCACCACGGGTGGTGGAAACTACAGCGGTTACTCCAACGCTGAGGTTGACAAGCTGGCCAAGAAGCTCCAGGTAACCCTGGACAAGGCTGAGCAGGACAAGATTCAGGTTGAGATCGACACCATCCTCTGGAAAGACGGATACGGCGTGCCGCTGTTCGTTTCCCCCGGTGTGATGGCATTCAACGACAGCGTCACTGGCGTTGTGTACTACCCGGGCCAGGCCGGAATTGGCTGGAACTACTGGGAGTGGACCAAGAAGTAACTTCCTGGTTCAGTCCTTTATGGACTGACTCTGGATGAACTTCCAGGGCGGAGCGCCAGGACCATCGGTCCTGGCGCTCCGTTCCGTTCAACACCCCCCGATCCACTTCACTTTCGCCGCCTCGCGCCACAAGCGCTTCGGCTCGGCTAAACTTCCCGCAGGCCCGCCACAGATGTC
>JBDSUT010000182.1:0-8875 GCA_039927595.1 Terrimesophilobacter sp. | reverse complement strand
GCGAGGGCTGGCAAGAGCACCGGCCAGATATCCGCAGGGTCCGTTTCCAGGCCAAAGAACACGAAGAAAATTGCGGCAAAAAGGTCACGCAGCGGGGTGAGGAGCTGTGCCGCGTTGCGAGCAACGGGCCCCGAGAGTGCGATGCCGACAAGGAACGCGCCCACCGCCGCAGAGACGTTCAGCTGATCCGCGAGCCCAGCGACGAGCATTGTGAGACCGAGAACGCCGAGCAGCAAAGCCTCCGCGTGTTCGGCGGGGAAAAGTTTTGAAACAAAGTGCCCCCACCGCAAAGCGACGAGAAGAATGATGAGCACCGAAACCACGGCAATCGCCACCAAGATCGCTCCCTGGATGATGGCAACTCCGAGCACGAGAGCCGACAAGACGGGCAAATAGAATGCCATTGCGAGATCTTCTATTACCAGAACGGAGAGGATGATCGGGGTCTCGCGGTTACCTATGCGCCCGAGGTCGCGCAAAAGTTTCGCGATCACTCCGGAGGAAGAAACCCACGTGATTCCGCCGAGAGCGACCGCGGCAATGGGCCCCCAGCCCATGAGAAGCGCAAACGCGGCACCGGGCACCGCGTTGAAGAGCGCATCCATAAACCCGGCAAGTTTTGAGCGCCGCAGGCTTCCGATGAGTTCTGACGCCGAATACTCGAGGCCGAGCATCGCCAGCAGCAGGATGACGCCGATCTCCGAACCGACCTGAAAGAACTCGTTGCTCGCCGACAGGGGCAGCGCCCCGCCGTTGCCGAAGGCGAGCCCGGCCAAGAGGTAGAGCGGAATAGGGGAGATGCCGAACCGCATCGCCAGCCGACTGAGCAAACTTAGCCCAAGCAACAAAGCCCCAACTTCAACGAGAAGGAGCGCTGTGTTGTGCATTTGGTCGCCTATGGTATTCAGCCTGAGCTGGAGACGATCAAATCTGAAAGGGAATCAAGCCCACGACGGGTTCCGATCGCGATGAGGGCGTCACCAGCTTCGATGCGAACGTCGGGCGCTGGGGAGGGAATCACCTCACCCGTGCGAACGATGGCGACAATTGAAACGCCGGTGCGGGTTCGTGCTTTGGTGTCACCGAGCGGCCGGCCAGCGTAGACGGAGTCCGCAGGAATAAGTAGGTGTTCGGAGAAGAGACCGGTTGGTGTGTCGGAAAGTTCCGTCAATTTGCTCAAGAGAACGGAGGTTCCGAGTAACTCGGCGAGTGTGGCCGCCTCTGGGTCGGATATAGGCATGGACACGTGACAGGCATCCGGATCGTCAAGATCGAAGATGGCGAGTTCTCGCCGACCGTCGCGATAGGTGACGACGCCGATGCGCCGCCCACGAGAGGTGATCAAGTCGTGCCGAACACCGATACCTGGAAGCTCTGTTTTCTCTACGCGTACGCCCACGCCTCAACGGTATCAGGGCTGCCCTCGGGCTGCCGGATGACGGGAAGCTGACGGTAAAGAGGCGTTGCGCACGGTGGAGGTCCGGGCCTAGATTTCTTGCCATGGAAAATACTCGTATTGCATCTCCCACAGTGGGCTTAGCGTTGATGGCAAGCGGCATTGCTTTGGCCGCCGCAAGCATTCTGGAGTTTGCCCCCGGCGCGATTCGAGGCGATGGCGACAACCCAGAGGACAGCCTTAATTATCTAGCCCAGTTTGGTGACTTCTACTTGTACTCCGGTCTGGCACTTGCCCTGGGTGGCATTCTGCTGGTTGTCGCAGTTATCGGGATCTACAGAATGCTTTCCGCAGCCTCACTTGCGTTCACGGCATCGTCTGCCTTTGGAGTGTTGGCGGGCGGCTTCGTTGCGGCAACTGGGGTCATGCGCATGCAAGCTACCGGTACGGTGCCACACATTGAAAGTCTCAGTGAAGCGTGGGGGCAAGCGGCCTACCTTGCCGTTCAGATGGCAGGCACCCAGGGGCTGCTGTCGACGGGGGTCATCGCACTAGCAGGCTGGTTGGTGGCCGTTGCACTCGTTCTTGCTCGCCACCGGCTGAGGGTGCCAGCCCTCCTTGCTGTTTTTCCTGCAACTGCTCTTCTGGTGCTTGTTTCAGACCTTATTTTTCCTAGTTTCGCGGACAATGCGCCCGACTACATTTTTCTCGCCTACGTCGCGGCCGCGATTCTAGGTATGCCCGCATGCTGCGTCGGTTTCGGAATCACTCTGCTGTTTCACCGCGTTCGCCAACGTCTTGTTTATTCCGGTGAGAAATCGCAGGCTCTTCCGGGCACTCGTGAACGGTAACTCTTTGCCTGCTTCGGCCTCGACATCCACCGAACACGGCGCATACGTTTCGTTTGGGCGATGTTTTGATGACGCACTAAGGGTGGGCCCCGTGGGGCTCGAACCCACGACCCAAGGATTAAAAGTCCTTTGCTCTACCAACTGAGCTAGAGGCCCGCGGTACAAATGTACCGGTCGCTGCCCGAACAAGAAAACCGAGAAGTCGGCATCGACTGAATTGCCGGACGGTCTCACCTAATGTGGAGAGCGTGAGTGACCAGTTCCACAAGCCAACAAAGTTCTCTGGCTCCAAGTTTGAGGAGTTCGAGGGCGGCGCCGACCCCGCGCACATCAGCCGGGTCGCCCACGAGACGGCGCAAGCGCTGTTGTCGCGAGTTCGTGGAAATCCAGATCCTGTGGTGATCGAGCGCCTCGTTGCCTTCACCGACGAGCAAGGCATCGACGCCATTGCCGAGCTGTGGGCGCAGTCCAGTGCTCGGAGTCTGCCGGGGGCTCTGTGGCGCGTTTACCTCATGCGCACCCTCATCCGGCAGAGCCCGGATGCCATCGCCTTTCTCTTCCAGCGCGGAACCGAGATGACGCCCACGATCGACCACGTCGTTGCGGGCGCCCCCACCCCGGCTGGCCCCGCCGAGATTGTCGAGCTCGCCGACCAGATTCTTCGCGGACTGTTTCAGGGCGACTTCGCCATTGCCCTCGACCGGGCGGCAGCATTTTGTCGGCTCGCGGCCGCGGGAGCGACATCCGTTGCCGACGATGGTGAGAACACCGAGCCCGCACGCTCGACCGCACTGACCACTCAGGCCCTTCGGCTCTCGGAAACTGCGGCGGACCTTTCGGCGTGCTCCTCGCTGTGGCGGATGCACAGTCTCGACTGACTGTGAGACGTCGCAACCCTGGCTGCCACAGCGGTTTCACGATGCGCCGGTTAGAATCTAGGTAGCTCGCAAGAGCTAGCGTCGGGCCGCAGTAACCCCGGGCTCCAATATTCGCCGCTTCGAGCGGCCTCGCGCCGAGAGGCGTTCTGCGGCCCGGCCAACACTCTGTGAACTTGGAGCATTCGATAGCTGCGTGGCCAATCCAAAATGGCTCGGGCGCCGAATCTCTTGCATGCTCACCGCAATGAGGGAGAGGGAAGTCGTCGAAGTGCGACAACCCGCTCAAATGTTTGAGAAGCTTGTACTTGTGCCACGCCTCCCCAACATCGACAGCGATCACGCCCAGGGCGCGGATAGCGACGCTGGCCCTTCCATCGATGAGTTGGTGAGTCGTGTAGCCGCGGGCGACCAAACTGCCTTCAGTGATCTGTATGACGGTATCGCTCCACGGCTGCTCGGACTGATCAAGCGAGTGTTGATTGATCACGCGCAGTCGGAGGAGGTGGCGCAGGAAGTGTTTTTGGAGATTTGGCAGACCGCGACGCGGTTTGATCGGTCGAAGGGTTCTGCGTTGTCGTGGATGTTCACGATGGCCCACCGCCGAGCGATTGATCGAGTGCGTTCAGCGCAGTCGGGTCGCGACCGCGATGTGAAGATCGGTATTCGCGATACGCCGACAGCGTTCGACAATGTATCTGAATCTGTTGAAGTGAAAATTGAGAGTGAAAGGGTGAGGGTAGCGATGGCGAGTTTAACGGACCTGCAACGCCAAGCCGTCACTCTTGCTTATTACGACGGATTAACTCAGGCGGAGGTCGCCGACAAGCTCAGCATCCCTCTCGGCACCGTAAAGACTCGAATACGTGACGGAATGATCCGGTTACGAGACGAATTGGGGGTCGCATCATGAACCTCACGCCCCGCGAACAGGCGGACATTGAGGCCGCTCTCGGCCTTGCGGTCGAGCCGGTCGAGCCGTCCGCTCAGCTCAAGTCGAGCCTCATGGCGAAGATCGCGCAGACCCCGCAGCTGCGAGCTCTGGCGGAGGCGAACGATGACCGAGAGGTCCCAGCGTTTGTCGCCAGTTCTTTAGGCTCGGGTCGGGCAGAGCGCCGGGCTCACGCCCGCTGGTTTTCTGGGCCCGTTGCGGTTCTGACTTCTGCTGCTGCGGCAGTGCTGCTGTTTGTCGGCGGCACTGTGGTGGGTGGTGCTGTGGTGGGCGGCCAGGTTCTCTCGCCGACTTCTCTGGATGCCGAGGCTCAGAGTCTCGCCACCTTGACGGCGGCGGTTGATTTGCAGCTGGCGAGCACGGCCATTGAGGGTGGAGGCGAGGCGACACTGGTGTGGTCGCTGGAGCAGAGAAAGTCCGCCATTCTCGTGAATGATCTTCCCCCGCTTCCCGAGGGTAAGACTTATCAGCTTTGGTACATCGGTGAGCGCGGGGCTATTCCCGCGGGAACGTTTGAGACGACTCCTTCTGCAACGTCGTGGAGAGTGCTTGACGGGCAGATGAGTGAGGGGGATGCTTTGGGCGTCACGGTTGAGCCTTCCTGTGGTTCTGAGCAGCCCACAACCACTCCCATTGTGACGTTGCAAAGTTAGACGATCCAACATTTCGCAGCGGCTCTGATGCCGTTGTGGCTTCGAAGAGGTAGCGGACGAGAATATTACTAGCTAGGCTAGTAATATCAATAGCTAGCTAAATGGAGAAACCGTGTCGATCGAGCATTCAAGTGTTCTCGCTTCCCCCATCGATGACGTGTTTGAGTGGCATGCCAGACCCGGTGCATTCACCCGCCTCGCACCGCCATGGCAGCCCGTCGCCCTCGTCTCTGAATCAGAGTCCCTCGCCGATGGCACCGCGGTACTTCAACTACCCGGTGGGCTCACCTGGGTGTCGCGACACGACCCCTCTGGCTACAACCCGCCACACCGATTTGTTGACGTCATCGCGAAAAGTGGGCTCACCTCTCTTCCGGTGGCTGCCCTCCTTCACTGGCGACACAGTCACGACTTTGATGACGTCGACGAAACACACACCCGAATGACCGACCGAGTCAAAACTCCCATCGGATCACGCGCGCTGCGCCCCATGTTTCGCTACCGCCATCGGCAACTCGCCGAAGACCTCGCCGCGCACCGCTGGGGTGCAGCGATGCGTGACACACCCATGACGGTCGCCGTCACAGGGTCCACGGGACTGATCGGCACCGCACTGTGCGCCTTTCTCACGACGGGCGGCCACACCGTGATTCGCCTCGTGCGCAGACCCGCGAACGGTGCACACGAACGCGAATGGAACCCTGCAAACCCAGCAGCGACGCTTCTCGAAGGAGTGGATGCGCTCGTTCATCTCGCCGGGGAATCCATCGCCAACAGGTTCACGGAGAAACACAAGCGGGCAGTGCGCGAGAGCAGAATTGAGCCCACTCGGCTTCTCGCAGAGCTCGCCGCAGCCACTCCCAGCGGTCCGAAAGTTTTCCTCTCAGCATCCGCCATCGGCATTTATGGCGCGGATCGTGGCGATGAGCGGGTGAATGAAACCAGCACACCCGGTGACGGTTTTCTCGCGGATGTCGTGGCCGAGTGGGAAGGCGCGACGGCCCCGGCGAGCACGGCAGGCATCCGTGTGGCCATGATCCGCACCGGGATCGTTCAGGCCGCGCAGGGCGGCTCACTCAAGATCTATCGGCCACTCTATTCGGCGGGCCTTGGCGGCAAAGTGGCCGGCGGGCAACAGTGGGTCTCGTGGATCGACATTGACGACCTGCTCGACGTCTATCTTCGTGCTCTGCTAGACGACCGCATCGTCGGCCCCGTCAACGCCGTGGCTCCGACGCCGGTGCGCAACGCGGAGTATGCAAAAGTGTTGGCTCGCGTGCTGAAGCGCCCCGCCATTCTGCCCGTCCCGGCGCTGGGGCCGCGCATTCTGCTCGGCACAGAGGGGTCGAAGAACATTGTCGAGGGCGGCCAGTTTGTGGTGTCTGCGTCGCTCGCCACGGTGGGTCACACTTTTCGCCGTGATGAACTTGAGGCGAGTCTCCGCCACCAACTGGGGCGCTTGTTACCTCCTAGCGCTGACGAACTCACAGGGGCAACACCATGACAAAAATTGCCGACAAGCGACAGTCAGGTACGGCCGATACCGTGCGCCAGTGGGTGGTGTTCCTCAGCTTCGTCATGGCCATTGTCGGCTCAGCCATTGGCTCCGGAGCATTCGGCGGTACGCCCATTCAAGAGGCGGCCGGTGGGGCTCTTCGCGCCGACGCCACACTGATCGCACCCGCGGTGCCCGCCTTCTCTATCTGGAGTGTGATTTACCTCGGGCTCGCCGCTCTCTCCATCTGGCAGCTTCTTCCTGGCCAGAAGACCGACCAGCGCCAACGGCAGATGGGCTACCTCATCGCCGCTTCCCTCGTGCTCAATGCAGCGTGGATTTTGAGCATTCAAGCCGGACTGCTCGCCGTGAGCGTCGTCGTCATCGCGGCACTGCTTTTCGTGCTGGCCTGGCTGTTTAAGCTCTGTGTGGCGTCGGCAGCCAAGAACTGGATCGACGCTGTTCTCGTTGATGGGGCGCTTGGCCTGTACCTCGGGTGGGTTGCCATCGCGTCTGCCGCGAATGTCACCGCGTTCCTGGTTTCGAGCGGCTTTGACGGTTGGGGTATCGACCCGAACGTCTGGGCCGTGATCGTCATTTCCGTGGCTGGGCTCATCGGCGTTGGCCTGGCCGTTTACGGCGGGGGTCGCCTCGGTGCAACCCTCTCACTCGGTTGGGGGCTCGCGTGGGTCGCTGTGCAAAGGCTCACCGGTGAGCCGCACTCCGAACCAGCGGGGATCGCAGCGATCGTTGCCGTTGCGCTCATGATTCTTGTCACCGTGATCTGGCGGGTGGGAGGGACGCGCGGGCGCGTGGCGGCATCCGACTAGTCCGAATTCGGGTTCCCGCCTACCGGTCGCCACATTCGCGAAATTGGCGCGGCGTTGAAGATGCTCTCAAACTGCCCGATCGTCGCAAATCCGGCCCGCTCGTATCGATGGTTGTTGCCCGGATTCGTTGACTCTAGGTACGTTGGAACACCCTGTCGGTCAAACATCTCAAGGTTCTCGCGCAGCAAATTTTGCCCGACACCGGCCCCACGATTGTCTGGATGAGTGGCCAAAAAGCTAAGGTAAGCGTGTTCGCCGCCCCTCGGTTGAGCCTCGGCGAAACGCTCCCAAAGTTCGAGCATCGCCACCACGGAGGCAGCCGGCAACGAGGCTTCCACCACGCTCAGCACTTTAGATTGATGAGCCTCTGACATTTCGTCGCATCCGGGTGGAATCCAGACGGAGACCGCTGTTCGCTCCTCGTTGAGGTACACGCCGGAGTGCCGCATCGCACCCTCAACGTAGGGGCGCCAGAGCGCAGCATGATGAGCTGTGCTGCCGTCTGGGCGCGCCGTGGCGACACCCCACACCGGGTCGCTGGCAAAGGCCAGAACAATAATCTCCGTCGCTCGATCGATATCGTTCCCACCAGCCGTGATTGCCATGTGCCCACGATACTGTCGCGAAACACCTTCATCATTCAAGAGTTGGTGTGACGGGAGTGAAGATTGTGTCGGGTGGCAGACATGTATCGCCACGTTAGACACTTCAAGACCATCAAGTCCTGAATGATGAAAGCGACGAAGGGTCAGCCGAACTTTCCGGAGACGTAGTCTTCTGTTGCCTGAACAGAGGGTCGGGAAAACATGGTGTTGGTGTCGTCGTATTCGATGAGCTTGCCGGGCTTGCCGCTGCCGGCAATGTTGAAGAACGCGGTGCGGTCAGAGACGCGGGATGCCTGCTGCATGTTGTGAGTCACGATCACAATCGTGTACTCGGCCTTGAGTTCCTCGATGAGGTCCTCGATCGCGAGAGTGGAGATGGGGTCGAGAGCAGAGCAGGGCTCGTCCATGAGCAGAACGTCGGGCTGCACGGCCGTGGCGCGAGCGATACAGAGCCGCTGCTGCTGGCCGCCAGAGAGGCCAGAGCCTGGCCGGTCGAGGCGATCCTTGACCTCGTTCCACAGGTTTGCGCCGATAAGGGTGCGCTCGACCAAATCGTCTGCGTCGGATTTCGAGATTCGACGATTGTTGAGCTTGACCCCGGCGAGCACGTTATCGCGGATCGACATGGTGGGGAAAGGGTTTGGTCGTTGGAACACCATGCCGACTTGGCGGCGCACCAGCACAGGGTCAACGCCCGGTCCGTAAAGGTTGTTGCCGTCGATGAGCACCTCACCCTCAACGTAGGCACCAGGAATGACCTCGTGCATGCGGTTCATAGTGCGAAGGAAGGTGGACTTGCCACAACCGCTCGGGCCGATAAAGGCTGTCACGGTGCGAGGTTCGATCGTCAGAGAGACGCCCTCCACGGCTTTGAACTTGCCGTAGTACACGTTCAGGTCGTTCACTTCGATGCGCTTAGACACGTCAGTTCCTTTGGCTTAATTGTGGAGCACTCATCTGCTGAGTTTCGGGGAAAAGATTTTGGCGATCAGTCGTGCCATCAAGTTGAGTGCCATGACGATCAGGATGAGGGTGAGCGCAGCAGCCCACGCGCGGTCGAGGTAGGGCTGCACGTCGGTGCCAGGGTTCGCGTACTGGGTGTACACGAAGAGCGGGAGCGCCATCATCCGTCCGTTGAAGGGGTCGTAGTTCATGCTCGCGGTGAAGCCGGCAATGATGAGCAGTGGCGCGGTTTCGCCAATCACGCGGGCGATCGCG
>JBDSUT010000181.1:0-12296 GCA_039927595.1 Terrimesophilobacter sp. | reverse complement strand
TTTCGTTGTAGGTGGTGATGATGATGAGCGTTTCAGGCATGTGGTGTGGTCCCCCGACGTCGTCGCGCCAACAAGACGGAGAAGAAGAGTAATACAACCGCGAACGCGCCGACCGCCCAATCAACGGATCCACCCAGCACGGTTGCTGGAGTGGTCATGTTGCTCAGAGGCACGGTATCTACCATCGAGCCGGCTTTAAAGATTGGCAGTATGTCAAGGACGCTGCCGTCGGAACCGAACATGGCGCTCACCCCCACCGTGGAGACCTGAACGACACTCCTGCCCGTCTCGATCGCGCGCATTCGTGCGATCGCCACTTGCTGCACACCCTCATCAGAATGACCAAAGTCAGCATTGTTGGTGGGAGCAAGAATGACATTCGCACCGGACGACATCATCTGTCGAATTAGCGCGTCGTCGGTGATGTCGAAGCAAATGGCGAGGCCCGCTCGTGCGGCACCGATATCGAAGACATTAGGCCGGGTACCAAGGGAATAATCTCGCGGAACGAGATCGAAGAGTGGTGGCGCAAAGGGGTACCAAAACTCTCGATCAGGAAGGTATTCGGCGAACGGAACCGGATGCATCTTGTCGTACTGATTGACCGCACCCTTTCCCGGTTCCCACAGGAGCAGCGAGTTGAAGACTCGACCTTCCCCATCTTGCGTAATCGTTCCGGTCACCAGCGGCGCGTTCATCTTCTCGGTGAGGTAGTCCAGCGCGGCCGCAGCGTCTGGGTTGCTGAGTGGCCCGACGTCTGCCGCATTCTCTGGCCAAAGCAATAAATCAACTTCTTGACCAAAAAGTGGAACTGTGCCCGCAATGTGATCGTTGAGAGTCTGCCCTCGCGCATGCTCAGCAAAAAGTCCGGAGTCGGAGTTTCCCTGAACGGCGGCGACGCGAAACTCCCCATCCATCGAAGTTGGCCAGGCCGGCACGATCAGCACGAAGACGAACGCTGCCACCGCGACGATTACTCTGAACCGAACACGAACGTCACGTTCACACACCGCTTGAAGAAGGATGGCGCTCAACCACGCAAGAAGAAAACTTAACCCGGATACTCCGACCCACGCCACCATGGAGCTAAAAGGAGAGTCGGACTGCGAGAAAGCGAGTCTCCCCCAGGAAAATCCTCCGTAAGGCCAATTGCTCGCGACGGCTTCGCGAAGAGTCCAGATCGCGCCGAGGGTTGCCGGGAGCAGAATGAGACGCCCAAAGGTTCCCGGGTAAACGCGCAGCACTAGCCGCCACGCCAGTGCGAGGACCACTGCACCGAGTGCGAAAATCAGGGCCTCCAGCGTGGTGAGAGCGAGCCACGGCACAGGTCCAAGGTAGATAGTGAGCCAGAAAATGTGGGTTCCCCAGAAAGCGAATCCGCCGGCTAAGCCGAGCATGAGGGCAGCTCCGGCTTTGCGCCCCTTGAGTGTCCACATCATCATCCCCGTTCCGAGGAAGACAAGGGGCCACCATCCGAGTCCGGGAAAGGAGACAGCATTGATAGGACCGGAGGCCAGCGCCACAACGAGTGCAATCCACAGGGGCGCGACTCCCGACGTAGCTCGGCGAGTTGGCTCAGTGTCCACTGAGATCATTTCGATGGTCATTGCGTCAACTCACACTCGAGTAGGCGACGATACCGCGGCGGATGGCATCCAGCGCCGCGCGCGCATTGATGCTGACCGTCGTGTCGGCAACGATCGAAAGCTGGTCAAGTAGGTCGATAGTTTGTTTCGTGATGCGCACGAAGTCGCCTGCGGCGAGCTCCGAATCTTCCAGAACGCGGTCAAGGGTTGACCCTTGCGCCCAGCGATACATGGCGAGAGAAATTGTCGTGGAGATTGGTTCGCTGCCCGGCAACCGATGCGCCGTCTCCAGGTCATCAAGGATGCTCCATAGCGCCGTCGTGCGCTCGAGGGCGGAGCGGAAACCGCCGCGGGGCAGATTGTGGTCAGAGAACTGGTCGTCATCGCGACGTGGTTCGTACACGAGTGCTGCTGCCATCGCTGCGAGCCCGGCCGGGTCAAGGTCGTCCCACGCGCCGGTGCGCAGGCATTCGGCGACCAACAGGTCTCGCTCGCCGTAAATGCGTCGGAGCGTGCGGCCAGAGGGAGCTACCGTCAATTCTTCGCCGACTCCAGCGGTGAGGTAGCCGAGTTCAAGCAGAACGTCAGCCACACGATCGAAGACACGAGAAATCGCGCCGGTTCGGTTGGCGATTTGGCGGCGCAGGTCATCCAGGCTGCGTTTGAGCTTCCACCAGCGCTCCGACCATCTGACATGGGCTTCGCGGTCGCTACAGCCATGGCACGGGTGCTGGCGCATCTCTTTGCGCAGCGCCGTCAACTTGTGCTGACGACGTTCTCGCTCCCCACGACCAAGGGAGTCGACGCGACCACCGCCCTTCTTCTCGAGGTCGATGAGTTCGCGTCGCAAGTTGGAGTATTCGCGAAAGTCCCCCAAATGGCAGTTCATGGCGGTTTCGTAACCGTCGAGCGATGCCTCTTGTTCGCGTACCTTACGCGCGAGATCCACCACGCCACGGTCGGCCTGAAACTGAGCGAAGGATGATTCAAGAATCTCGCGTGTACGTTGCCTGCCGAACTGAGCGATGAGGTTTACGGCCATGTTGTAGCTCGGGCTGAAGCTTGAGTTGAGGGGGTAGGTACGTCGAGAGGCGAGAGAGGCGACTGCCTCTGGGTTCAATCCGTCTTTCCACTGGATGACAGAGTGGCCTTCGACGTCAATTCCTCGACGCCCTGCCCGGCCCGTGAGTTGGGTGTACTCGCCCGGTGTGATGGGAACCCGAGCCTCACCATTAAATTTTTCGAGGCTCTCAAGAACGACTGTGCGTGCGGGCATGTTGATTCCCAGCGCGAGTGTCTCCGTGGCGAAGACCGCTTTCACGAGTTTGCGCCGAAACAGATCTTCAACGACCTCCTTGAACGCGGGGAGCATCCCGGCGTGGTGTGCGGCCACCCCGCGCTCGAGCCCGCCCAACCACTCCCAGTATCCGAGCACGGCGCGATCTGTCTCCGGGATGGCGTGGCATCGCTCTTCGGCAACGCGGCGAATCTCGTCACGCTCTTCCACTGTGGTGAGGCGCACCCCGGTGCGCAGCACTTGGCTCACGGCGGAATCGCACCCCACCCGACTGAAAATGAAGAAGATGGCAGGAAGAAGGTTACGCTCATCCAGCATCCGGATGACGGTGCCGCGATCCATGCGCTGTTGCTGTGGTCGTGCACCACGCGAGTGGTAGCGCCCCGTGGTGCGCTTCTGTCGCGAATCCACCGTACGCCCGCCCGAACGCGCAAGCTCGACGAGTTCAGGGTTCACGCTGTGGGTTCCAGAGGGCCCGGAGGCATCGAAGAGGTCGATGAGTTTGGTGCGCATGAGAATGTGCTGCTCCAGTGGAACCGGTCGGTCCTCCGACACAATGACACTCGTGTCACCGCGCACCGTTTGCAGCCAATCACCGAACTCCTCAGCGTTGGAGACGGTTGCGCTGAGCGAGACGAGTCTCACCTGCTGGGGCAGGTGAATGATGACCTCCTCCCACACGGCACCGCGGAATCGATCGGCCAGGTAATGCACTTCATCCATGATGACGAAGCCGAGGTCTGGCAGAAGGTCGGAGCCTGCGTAGAGCATATTCCGCAGCACCTCCGTTGTCATGACGACGATGCGGGCCCGGGAATTGATGTTGGTGTCGCCGGTGAGGAGCCCCACCTCTTCGGCGCCGTAGACCTCTACAAATTCCTGGTACTTCTGATTGCTGAGAGCCTTCATGGGCGCGGTATAAAACACCTTGGTTGAGCTGGTGCGCATTGCGAGATGAATGGCAAACTCGGCGACCACTGTTTTGCCTGCGCCAGTCGGCGCTGCCACGAGTACGCTGCGACCACCTTCCAACTCTCGGCACGCGCTGAGCTGAAATGGGTCGAGTTCGAAGCCGAGCTTGCTGCGAAAATCTTCGATCACGCGAGACTCGCGGATCCGACTTCGGATTCGAGTCGCTTAGCTTTTCTGGCAACCAGGGCGTCATGCCAGTAGGCGATGCCGACAGCGACGAAGTATAAGAAAATCATGGGAATGGCGAGAAGGAACATAGAGAACGGGTCGGCAGCTGGAGTGGCGATCGCCGTGAATAGGGTGATCATGAGGATGGCGATGCGCCACCCTTTCAAGATGGCACGACCCGAGATCACGCCAACGAAGTTCAACAGAACCAAAAAGACCGGCAAGACGAAGGCAACGCCCACCGCAAGAATCAATTTGAGGACAAATCCGAGATAGTCCTTCGCGTCGATAATGGCGGCATCCTCTGGGGGTACAAAAGAGTTCAAGAGGATGACAATGTGCGGCACCACGAACCATCCCGCTACACAGCCGGCGAGAAAAAGTGGAATGGCAGTAAAGACGAAACCGAACGTGTAACGCTTCTCTTTGCCGGTCAGGCCGGGAACCAAAAACGCAAAGATTTGATAGAGCCAGATTGGACTTGAAATGAGAATGCCGGCGTAGATTGCCACCTGCATGTGCACATCGAAGGCTGTGGTGATGCCCTGGTAATTGAGAACCGCGTTCTCGCGAGACTGGGCAATGATCTCCACCGGCGCACGGAGCCCATCCCAGACCCACGGGTACACGAACCATCCTGCAATAGCGCCCAAGACGATGCCGATGGCAGAGCGAAAAAGTCGTTTGCGAAGCTCTATGAGGTGCTGCCCAAGCGACATTCGCCGATCGCGGTCCTCGCCTCGCTTCTCACGGGCGGCCATAAACGCTACGACTTAGGCGTCGTCTGCGAATCGTCGGAGGTATCTTTCACCTTGTCATCCGACTCGCCACTTTTCATTTCATTTTTGAAGATCTTCATGGACTGCCCGACGCTCTTGGCAAGGCCAGGAAGCTTCGTTGCCCCAAAAAGTAGCACGATGACAACCAGAAGTATTAGTGCGTGCCAACCAGTCAGGTTTCCTAACATCAGCATTGTCCTCTACGTCGTTGTTGCCGGTCTGAAATAGTCTAACCCGCTAACACATGCCGGGCCGGTTCATCAGGCTCTCAGGATTGTGATTCGTATCTCGCGGCACCCTTGCGAGCCCATTCTGCAACCAACTCGCGGGCTTCGGGGGGCGAGAGTACGGTAACCAAGCCTGGTGCACTGCTGGCCATCCGCTTGATTGTGTTCACATTGGACACCGGAATTATAGCTGTGATCACTCCACTAGGTTGTTCGACGGTCACAGCGTCAATGAGAAAATCTGACACGAGAGGCAAGGCCGCAGGCGAAATCTCGAGTTCCACCGAAATATCGTCGGGGGACCCCTCAAATATTGACTCTGGCAAGACGACATCTTCCGCGTGGAAAGTAATTTTCTCCGCGGTAATGTTGGCGTCGCGAATTCGGTCGAGCCGGAAGGTGCGAAGCGCCCCACGCAAATGGCACCACGCGCGCAAATACCAATCGGCATCCACGGACTCCACGCGCAGCGGATCCACTTTTCGTTGCTCTTGTACCTCGCGGGAGTTCAAATAAACGAACTCGATCTGACGGCCGCTGGCAACGGCATCGCGAACCAGTTTGAGAGTCGCATCGGTGTCTGAGGCTTCGACAGCTACTTCGCTTAATGCAGACGACGCTCCACCGGCAAGCTTTGCCATCAGAACCGCAATGGCGCTGCGATCTGCGTATTCGGGCAAAGCAGACAGGTATTGAAGGCCTGCGAGTAATGCCGCCGCTTCTCTCCCCGAAAGCCGAGGTGACTCATCGATGGCGACCAGATTGGTGAGAACGATTTGATCGTTCTCCTCAAAGTCATCCCAAGCAATGTCGAACAGATCGCCGTGCTGGTATGTTGCCGTGTCACCGGGTATGCCGGATACGGCGATAAGACGCACCGCCTCGCGGATGTGACTCTTGCTCACGCCAAAGTGTTCGGCTGCCTCACTCACCGAGACATGGTCGTGATCCATGAGGTAGGGAACCAGCGACAGGAGAAAGGTCAGCTTGTCCCGAGCCTGTAGGGGAGGATTCTTGTCAGACACCGGGCACCTCCTCCAACGGTGAAGGGGGCGCAGCAGAAAAGTGTGCGCTCGCGACCATGATCAGCCGCTCCCGAACTGCCATTACAAGCTCGGGTGGTGCCGTGACGAGCACCTCGGGGCCATAACCGGCGAGCTCATCAGCGAAAATGTTGAGATCTACGAAGTGAAGCTCCAGCTGCCCACCCTCACCCAACCCGGTGCCTCGACGCTTTGATAGGCGCGTTTCGGCATCCGACGCCGGTTCGACGATGACCGTCGCGGTGTGTGACTCCCACACCTCCTGCAACTCGTGCAAGCCACGATCTGCTTCACCTGAGGTTGGTTCGTGATCCGATTTACCGGTCGCTGTGACCTGCCCCACAATCCTGCGGAGCAAGAAAGTTCTGCGCTCACCGCTACCCCGTTCGACGGCGGTGAGGTGCCAACGGCCCTGAAACTGAATCAGCGCCAACGGTGCCACCGTTCGCGCGCGCGCGTCGGTCTCCCCCGGCTTGAGGTAATCGAAGCGCACGAGCTGTTGCTTGTCGATAGCAGCAGAAAGCGGCTCAAACGAGGTATCACGCACGCGAATTCTCGGAGCATAGGCGAGCACAGGCTCGATCATCTTCACATCCATGGACTTCAACTTGATGATCGCGCGTCGTGACTCCCCCGACATTGAGCCTTCTCGCCACACCATCCCGGCGAGGGAGAGAAGTGTGCTCTCTTCCGCAGTGAAACGGATGTCCTCCGGCAGTTCATACAACCCACGAGGGATGCGGTATTTCAGATTCTGATTGTTGCCCGCTTGGCCGGGACTCTCGATTGTTTCGAGCGGCACACCGAGCTCACGAATATCGTCTTTGTCGCGCTCAAACTGACGCTCGAGGTTCGCGTTGTCCCCACCCGCGACGTAGCGCTGGGCGTAACCCTGCACTGTTGACAGGATTTGGTGTTTGGTCAATCCCTGATCCGTGGCGAGCAGAGCAAGCACGAGGCTGAAGAGGCGCTCCTCGACGGGAATGCGCTGTGCTGGCCCTTTCCCTGTCTCAGACACGTTAGCCAACGACGCCCAAAATGTCGACGACGTAAACCAGCGTTGAATTGCTGGGCACGCCGGTAATGGCGTCGGTTCCGAACCCTTGGCCGGGAGGAACAACGATGAGAATTTGTGAGCCAACACTTTGGCCCACGAGACCCTCAATCAATCCCTGTGTGGGGAGATTTGAGCTCGCCGGTGGCCCTTCTGGCTGAGTCATCGGAATGAGATGCGTATTACCGTCTAACCACGTCGAGTAGAAAACATCGCGCGATGACCAGAGCAGGGCCGTGTACTTGACCACCACGTGGTCTCCGGTTTTCACCTTCACGCCATTGGCCTCCTGAAGCACATTGATCGTGAGTGTCGTGGGTGGATCTTGTCGCGGAATAGTAATACCGGGAGTACCGTCAGGGGCGGTGACGACCGCGGGCATGCCGGGCTGTGGGATCTGCGGAACACCGTACGCCTTGCTCGGGTAGGCGTCCATCACATCGGCGACCAGAATCACTGACTCTGGGAACGATGCTGGATCCAACCCGAGAGCGTCAGCGCTGGAAACGATCACCACTCGAGAGCCAACGGAAACACACTCCAATCCCTTCGTCAGAGCCGGTGCAGTCTTGTCGGTCAATGCGATCGGGCCGGGTGCCTGGGAGTACGCGCTGCCCTCCGCAGTGTCGCCGGAGAGAAGCGTGAACTGCAGAAGCACAAGGTCGCCTGTGGACACTCGTGGGCCGGTACCCGTGATGACATCGGAACGCTGGATGGAGTTCGCCACGATCGGTGTCGGGAAGGTGACCGTGGGTGCACTTCCAAAATCACCGGCTACCGTCACAAGCTTGGAGGCGGGCCCTGCGGTGACCGCTGCCTCACACCCTTCCGAAAATGGTGCAGTCGCGCACGAGGTCAAACTCAAGCTCGCAAAGACTCCAACAGCCAGTAGCAGCACGGGAACGGTGCGCACGGATCCTCGTTTCATGGTTCAGGGGATGCAAACAATTCTAGGCCGATCATTCGGCGGGTTCAGTCCCTGCCAGGGAGCGTCGGGCGGATGTCTCCGCCTGGCGAGCAGCCTTTCGCGCCCGCTTGTCGCTGGATTGACGCTGCCCTAGTGCGCCAGGAGTCCATGCTTCAATGTCGTCATCCGAGTATTCGGGCTTCACTTTGCGCTTGAGTTGCGGCAGCGTGGTGTCGGGGGCGAGCCTGCGGGTTGCGATGAGGAACCCGGTGTGGGCGACCATGCGGTGGTCGGGGCGCACGGCGAGGCCCTCAACATGCCATCCGCGGATCATCGTTTCTGAGGACTCCGGATCGGTGAAATCTCCCATGGAGCGGATGCCTTCGGCTACCCGGGACAACTGAGTTGCGGTCGCAACATAGCAAACGAGCACGCCGCCGGGGGCGAGCGCGCGTGATGCAGCCTCTAAGCACTCCCACGGTGCAAGCATGTCCAGCACCATCCGGTCGACACTGGCTGGCTCGACCACGTTTTCGAGCTCATTAGCGAGATCCCCGAGGTGCACGGCCCAGTTCTCTGGCTTTGCTCCGAGAAAAGCGGTGACGTTGCCTGTGGCGATGCGAGCGAACTCGTCGCGCCGCTCAAAAGAATGCAAAGTCCCGGTGGGGCCAATCGCACGGAGAAGGCTGAGGGAGAGCGCCCCGGAGCCGACACCCGCCTCAACGACGGTCGCGCCGGGAAATATGTCCCCCATGAGAAGAATCTGGGCGGCATCTTTCGGGTACACGATCGCCGCACCGCGCGGCATCGACATCACAAAGTCGCTCAGCAGCGGGCGAAGTGCGAGGTACTCATCGCCGACACTGCTCACGACAACGGAGCCGTCGGGTGTTCCAATTAGAGCGTCGTGGGGCAGGATGCCGCGGTGAGTGTGAAACTCTCCCCCGACCTCGAGCGTGATGGTGTTCATGCGGCCTCGCGGTCCGGTGAGTTGCACGCGATCACAGACCCGGAAAGGGCCGCGCGGGGTGCGCTCGGAAGAGGATGTCATCGAGTGGGCTCGCTCTCAATTGTGCGCGACTCACCGGAGGTCGCAAGGTTGCGGATGTCATGTATGGTGCGCCCAGCGAGCGACTCCCACAGTGTGTAATTGTCAGAGGCGGCAAGCTCAATGTGCGCGGGCACCCCGATCACCGTGGCGCCGGATGCCACCGCCGAGGCGAGGCCGGGAATGGAGTCCTCGATGGCAACGCACTCGGAGATCTCCACACCGAGAAGGTCGGCAGCGCGATGGTAGGGCTCGGGGTGCGGCTTGGGGTTCACGACGTCGCCGCCAGAAACGATGAGGTCGAACAACGGCTCCTCGCTCGCGTGCACGATGTGCTCAGCGAGCGGTCGCATCGACATGGTCACGAGGGCCAACGGTATCTTTGCGTCGCGAAGGGAGGCAATGAGTTCGAGCGCCCCAGGTTGCCACGGAATGTGATCTTTGGCCTGAGCGAGCACCCGTTCGGTGAGGTGGTCGATAATTTGGCTAGTGGTGAGGTCCACGCCGCGCGATTGCAAAATTGCGGCCGAATTTTCGAGGCCTTGACCTACGAGGGTGAGACCGTCTTCCGCTGTCCAGGTGCCGTCGTAGGCGACAACGAGTTCGCGTTCCGCCGTCATCCAATAAGGCTCGGTATCGACGAGCGTGCCGTCCATGTCAAAAAGTACGGCAGCAGGAAAATGGGCAGTCACGACATCCGAGTCTACGGCGACTCGGGAACGTGGGTGCACGAAGGCGAGCGCCGGAACATGGTGAGAGGCGTGAGGGACTTATCCTTAACACGGAGGTGAAGTGTGGCTGAGGTTTCCCAAGGCTTGACAGGGCGCGTGCTGATCGTGGCGTTCGAGGGTTGGAATGACGCTGGCGAGGCTGCCACGGGCGCGGTAAAATCGCTGCGAGATTCTCTCGGCGTCCAACTTATTGCGGAGATCGACGCTGAAGGTTACTTCGACTACCAGTTCAATCGCCCGGTAGTAACGATGGGCGAGGACGGCAAGAAGAAGCTTGTTTGGCCCACTGTCACGATGTATGAGCCTGCGACCTCCCCCGACGCCATCGACGTTGAGGGTCGCTCCAACAACGGAATTTACCTTCTGCTGGGTACGGAACCCGCACGCAGCTGGAAGAGTTTCACCGCCGAAATTTTGGGCATCATTCAGGAATGCAGGATCGATGTCATTGTCATGCTCGGGGCGATGCTCGCGGATGTTCCGCACACCCGACCAATCTCCGTGTTCGTGAGCAGTGAGAATGCGGATGTGCGGGCGAAGTTCGATATCGAACGCAGCACTTACGAGGGCCCGGTGGGCATCCTCTCGGTGATTTCTGCTGCAGCGGAAACCGCGGGGATTCCAACTCTGTCAATTTGGGCATCCGTACCGCACTACGTGCATAACGCCCCCGCACCCAAAGCGACGCTCGCCATGATTCAGAAGCTGGAAGAACTGGTGGAAGTGGTTGTTCCCCGAGGGGACCTCGTGGAGGAGTCCACGGCGTGGGAGGACGGCATTAACGCCCTCGCCGAGGATGACGAAGACATGGCCACCTATATTGCGCAGCTTGAGCGTGCGCGGGACACCGTCGACTCCCCCGAGGCCAGTGGTGACGCGATTGCCGAAGAGTTTGAGCGCTACTTGCGCAAGCGCGACGGCAAGGCCGACGGCCGGGATCGCTCCTAGCTCGCGCTGTGCAGTCATAGCTGGCGCTGTGCAGGTCCTAGCTGGCGCTGTGCAGGCCGATTCCCAGCAGCGCGCTGATTGCGTCGAGGTCGCTCGGTGAGGCCTTCTCCCCCGCGGTGATGGCAGCGTCGACCGCGGCAAGCGCACCAGGCGTATTGAGATCGTCGGCGAGAAGGCTGCGCAGTTCGGCCACGAGAGCTCCGCTGTGGCCAAAGGGCGACTGTGCCCATTCCTGCCACGTCTTGAGTCTGGCTTCAGCGGTGTGCAGTTCGCTGTGCGTCCATTCCCAGTCAGAGCGGTAGTGATGCGCTAGCAGGGCAAGACGGATGGCGCGCGGGTCGACACCTTCGGCGATCAGCTTGGAAACGAACACAAGATTGCCGCGGGACTTGCTCATCTTCTCGCCCTCGTAGGCGACCATGCCTGCGTGCGAGTAGGTGTGGGACCAATCGCTCCCATTGAGCGCTGCGGAGTGCGCTGCGCTCATTTCGTGGTGCGGAAACACGAGGTCGAACCCGCCACCGTTCACGGTGATGGGCGCGGAAAGGTAGTGCCCACCGATCACAGAGCACTCGATGTGCCAGCCTGGCCGGCCACTGCCTATCGCTGTGCCCCACGACGGTTCGCCCTCGCGCGCGGACCGCCACAGCAGCGGGTCGAGCGGGTCGCGCTTGCCGGGGCGGGCAGGGTCTCCCCCGCGCTCGGCCGAAAGCTCGAGCATGGTGGGGCGATCGAGGCGACTCTCTTGACCGAGGTACCACGTGGTGCGCTCCTGTGCCGCAGCAAGGTCGAAATAGAGGTCGGGGTCTCCGCCGTCGGTCGGCACCCAGTAGGCGTAGCCGTCATCCAGTAGTCGCGCGCAGGCGGCACCAATTTCAACTACCGACTCGACAACACCCACGTAGTGCTTCGGCGGAATGATGCCAAGAGCCTTCATGTCACCGCGAAAGAGTTCGATCTGTGACTCCGCCAGTTCGCGCCAGTCCACGCCGGTGGCGGTGGCGCGTTCGAGGAGCGGGTCGTCGACATCCGTGACGTTTTGCACGTAGCTGACCGTGATTCCCGCATCGCGCAGCACCCGGTTGAGAGTGTCGTAGGTGAGGTAGGTGTTGGCGTGGCCGATGTGTGTTGCGTCGTAGGGCGTGATGCCGCACACGTACAACTGTGCTTCCGTGTCGACTTCAATGCTCGAAATCTCGCCCAGCGAGGTGTTGTAAATGCGAGGTAGCGGACCGTGCCCTGACAGTTGCGGCATCTCGGGAGTGTTCCAGGACTTCACGGCAGCAAGACACCTGTCGATAGTAAGACGATGAGTGCGCCACCGAGCAGCACGCGGTAAATCACGAACGGCATGAATGATCGCTTGGAGATGTAGTTCATGAAGAAGGCGATGACCCCGAATCCGACGATGAAGGCGACAAGGGTTGCTGCTGCGGTCTCCCAGCCGGTGAAGATCTCTGGTCGGCATCCGGATGCCGCGTTGAGGCAGGGCTCTTTCACGACTTTGTACAGCTGGTAGAGGCCGCTACCGAACAC
>JBDSUT010000180.1:0-2764 GCA_039927595.1 Terrimesophilobacter sp. | reverse complement strand
CGTTTTCGCGATGGTTCAGATTGCGCGACATCCACTCGATCGAATCGGCGTACATATTTGGTGTTGCCATCTCCACAGTTGCCGGCAGGTTGATGATCACCTTGCGATCGGGCGTGGGCTCGAAAATCTCGAGAACCTGATTGCAGACCTCGACCGCATATTCGAGTTCCGTACCCGTGTAGCTCTCCGGCGAGTACTCGTAATAGATGTCCACGCCAGGGGCGAGCTTCTCGGCGGCCTTACAGAGGCGCGCACCATTCAGCGCGATATCGATGATGCCCTGCTTATCTGAGCGGAACACGACATCCCGCTGCAGGATGCTCGTGGAGTTGTAGAGGTGGACAATCGCCTGCTTTGCCCCACGAATTGACTCATAGGTTCGGTTGATGAGTTCCTCGCGGGCCTGCGTGAGCACCTGAATGGTCACGTCATCCGGAATCAGGTCTTCTTCGATGAGCTTGCGCACAAAGTCGAAGTCGGTCTGACTCGCAGACGGAAAGCCGACCTCGATCTCTTTGTAACCCATGCGCACGAGCAGATCGAACATGATCTGCTTACGCTCAGGGCTCATCGGATCGATGAGGGCCTGGTTGCCATCGCGCAAGTCAACCGCACACCAGCGTGGTGCCTGCGTAATGCGACGCGTGGGCCACTGCCGATCAGGTAGGTCAACCGCGAAGGTCTCGTGGTACGCACGGTACTTGTGGATCGGCATTGCCGACGGTGATTGTGTGTTCTTCATGATCAGGTCTCTCTCCGTGCAGTACGTCAGCCAAGTTGCGAAATGGCCACGACGAACTCCGCGACGAGGGAGGCCTAGTTAGGACTCGTCACGGCAGCTAAGAAGGAGTAAACCGAACGACACCCGCTAAGGATAACACCTCATGAGCAGGCCTACCCCGGTGCGACGAACAAGCGCGGGTTTTCGTTGGGTTTTCTCTCAAGCAATCTGCTGTCACAGTAAAGCTATGACTCCACGATCTCGCATTCCTTTCTTGCTGCTCCCCGCTGCTCTTGCGACCGTGGCGCTTCTGGGGGCTTGTGCAAGTCCGGCGTCACCAACGGAGCAAACCACATCCGATTCGCAGTCCAGCCAGTCGGACGGAAAGATTATTCCACCCGAACAATACTTCAGTCAGCCCGCAGAGCCGATCCCCGCCCCCGGCGAAGTCCATGGCATCGGAACGGTGATCCAGATTGGGAATGCGGCACCGCAGATCTGCTTCGGGCCGGTCGCCGAATCGTCCCCACCGCAGTGCAGCGGACCGGAGATTCTCGGGTGGACGTGGACCGACAGCGATTATCACGAGACCTCAGGAACGACCCAATGGGGCACGTATGCGGTCACCGGAACGTGGGATGGCGAGCGCTTCACGAGCACGGAAACCCCAATCCTGTATGCGTTGTACGACACGCTTCCCGTGGTCGATCCGTATCTGGATCCAGCACGGCCGGGCACAACTCCCGAAGCACGTCTCGTCGAGATCCAGACAGCGATTGAGGGGAGCGTCTCGTTCCTCCCGCTCACGACGCGCATCGAAAACGGATACCTCTTTGTCTCGTACATCTACGATGACAGCCGTCTCCAGCGATACCTTACCGAGGCATACGGAACGGATGTCGTGATCGTGCGCCCCGCTCTTCTGGACCGTGCGGAGGGGTAGTTCGACCCCGGCTTCGTGATAAAAAACCGCGCGCATGCGGGACCAGTGGTTCGAACTTCGCGGGCTCACCTCTGATTCAGCGGATCAGAACCCAAGACGGCCCAACTGTTTGGCATCGCGCTGCCAGTCCTTGGCGACCTTCACCCGCAGTGACAAGAACACCTGCTTACCCACGAGCGGCTCAATGGAGGCACGTGCCCGCGCTCCAACCTCGGCAAGGCGACTGCCCTTGTGACCGATGATGATGCCCTTTTGACTGTCGCGCTCCAACCACAGGTTCGCGTAAATCTCCAGCAGGTCTTTATCTTCACGCTCCACCATGTCGTCGATCGTGATCGCGATCGAGTGCGGCAGCTCGTCAGACACTCCCTCGAGGGCCGCCTCGCGAATGAGCTCAGCGATGCGCTCCTCGAGCAGTTCCTCCGTGATCGTCTCCTGGGGGTACAGCGGCTCAGATTTCGGCAACAGCGCGACGAGCTCCGCGGCAAGAATCTCCAGCTGGATACCGGTCAGCGCTGAGACCGGGATGATCGCCTCCCACTCCCGCAGCTTGCTCACCGCGAGCAACTGCTCGGCCACCGCAGTCTTCGAAGCGACATCCGTCTTGGTCACGATAGCCACCTTCTTTGCCCGCGGAAACTGGTCGAGTTGTTCATTGATGAACTTGTCGCCTGGGCCAAGCTTCTCGTTCGCCGGAATGCACAAACACATGACGTCGACGTCGGCGAGAGTGGCCTGCACAACGTCGTTAAGGCGCTCCCCCAGCAGCGTGCGGGGGCGGTGCATTCCAGGGGTATCGACCAAGATGAGTTGGCCATCCGGCCGGTGCACGATGCCACGGATGGCCCGCCGCGTCGTCTGCGGCTTGCTGCTCGTGATCGCCACCTTCTCGCCAACAAGTGCGTTAGTGAGTGTGGACTTTCCCACGTTAGGGCGGCCAACAAACGTCACAAATCCTGCTCTAAATTCTTCGGTCACGCCTGCACCTCTTCATCACTGCACCTCTTCATCACTGTGCCTCGTCATCACTGTCGGGAATATCCAATTCACTATTGGGGTCGCGCTCGACAATCACCGTGCGCAACCTTCTGCCGCGGCCC
>JBDSUT010000179.1:0-3413 GCA_039927595.1 Terrimesophilobacter sp. | reverse complement strand
CTCCCCACCCTGATTCACATGACTGTATTAGGCGCAGGTCGCGTTATCTACAACGCCGCCTTCAGCGCTAACGGAACGGAAGGCCGCGCCTTTCGTACCGCCAGCAGGCGTGATGTCTTCGTGTGCCCCTGCAATACAGAACCCGACTCCGGGCCCAGTAGGCGCAGTACCTGACCACGACAGCGTCACCTTATCTGATGGCGTGTAACCCCAAGTACTGAGCGTGGTCAAGTCAACAGATGTTGCCGATGGGTCATCCGTGAAGTACGCGATGACTGCAGTCTTGGCGTTGGTGAGGTCACTGGTGACCGCGGCCTTCTTCGCGTTGTCCTGCACACCCAGGAAGACCGGGATGGCAATGGCAGCGAGGATACCGATGATAAGGACAACGACCAGGAGCTCGATGAGGGTGAAGCCCTCGTCGCGCTTGAGGCCGGCACGACGCTCATTGAGCGACTTGTTCAAACGAAGAAACATTTTGCTTTCCTGTCTTTAGATGATGCTGTGAACAGGGCCCCCAAAAAGCTTGACCCCCCACACACATTGTGTTCACCGCGTGACCCCTTGTGCAATCCCACAAACAGGGCACACGACAACCCCCATGTTTCTGCGATTTTTATTTGATTTTGTCGAAAATACTGAAGATGGGGAGATACAGAGCCACAATCATGCCACCGACAATGACACCCAGAAATGCGATCATGAGCGGCTCGATCATGGCGGTCAACTGCTCCGTTGCCGCCTGAACTTCGTCATCGTAAAAGTCAGCGATCTTTGCGAGCATCTGTTCCAGTGCACCCGCATCTTCACCCACGGAGACCATTTGCGTCACCATGGCCGGGAAAACCTTCGCCTGACTCAGCGGCTCAGCCACGGTGCGCCCTTGGCGCACAGAATCGGCAACACTGCGAAGGGCATTCTCGATCACCCAGTTGCCGCTCGTCTCGCCCACGATCTGCAGCACCTGCAGAATCGGCACGCCGGCAGCGAGCATCGCCGAGAAGTTTCGCGCAAACCGTGCGATCGCGACCTTCCGGAAGAGGTTACCGAAGACCGGCAACTTCAACTTCAACGGATCAACGACCTTACGAACCGCCTCCGTATTTTTATTCTTTCCCCACCAGATGGCGAAAACCGTGGAACCGATAACGAGCGTCGGCACCACGAACCACATGATGCTCGACAGCCACACAAGAAATTGTGTTGGCAAAGGAAGCTCACTGCCGAACCCCTCAAACATCGTCTTGAAGATCGGAACAATAAACGTGAGCATGGCGATGACGGCAACGACCGCCATAATCAGCACAATCGCCGGGTAGGTCAGCGCCGACTTGATCGTCGCGCGCAACTTCACCTCTGATTCAAAGTTGTCGGCAATTGACACCAGTGAGTCATCGAGAAACCCGCCCGTTTCGCCCGCGCGCAACAAGCTGATCATGATGGGCGGGAATACCCTCGAATGCTTGGCCGTCGCATCCGAGAGAGACGATCCCGACTCGACTTCGCGGGAAATGATGCCCAAAATTTTCTGCAACTCTTTATTCTCGGTCTGCTCAGACATGATCGTGAGCGTGCGCAAGAGCGAAAGTCCGGACGAGATCATGGTGGCCATTTGCCGACTCATGATCGCGAGATCTTTCAGCTTGACGGAGGAGCCGAACGAACGGAAACTGATCTCCATCTTGAGACCAGTGCCACCTGAGGCCTCCTGGATAGAGAGCGGAGAAATACCCATGGTACGCAAACGGCTCGAGACGGCGCCTTCAGACGCAGCATCAATGCGGCCCTTCACCAACTTTCCGGCAGCATCACGACCCTTGTACGCGAAGGTTGTTGGCGCGGCCATGCTAGTTCGGCCTTTGCGTTGAATAGTCAATGCCCGGATCAGCGCGGTGGATGAGCGCCTTCAGGCTCTCATAGTCGTGCGCCTTCTCCATCGCTGCGGCGTGAGTAATCTTGCCCTTATTGACGAGCTCAGCAAGATGCTGATCCATCGAGAACATGCCCAACTCACGGCCAGCCTGCAACACCGTGGCAATTTGATAGGTCTTTGCCTCGCGAATGAGGTTCGCGATTGCGGGCGTAATTACCATGACCTCCGTGGCAACCACACGACCCTTACCACTGGCCAGCTTAACGAGCGTCTGACAGACAACACCCTGAAGAGTCGCCGCAAGTTGCGCTCGCACCTGAGCCTGCTGGTGCGGCGGGAACACATCAATAATGCGGTCAATGCTCTGCGCGGCATCCTGAGTGTGCAACGTCGCAAACACAAGGTGCCCGGTTTCTGCCGCCGTGAGTGCCACAGAAATAGTTTCGAGATCCCGAAGCTCACCAATGAGGATGACATCGGGGTCCTGCCGCAACACGTGCTTCAGCGCTTCGTTGAAGCTGTGCGTGTCGCTACCAACCTCGCGCTGATTGACGAGCGACCGCTTGTTGCCGTGCATGAACTCGATCGGGTCTTCGACGGTCACGATGTGGTCAGTACGGGTGCGGTTCACCAGGTCAATGAGCGCCGCCAGCGTGGTCGACTTTCCCGAACCCGTAGGACCGGTGACCAAAACAAGCCCCCGGGAAAGAGTCGCGAATCTGGCCACGGTATCGGGAACACCCAGCTGTTCCAGCGGCTTGATCTCCGTCGGAATGAGACGGAAAGCGCCACCCACAGCATCACGCTGTCGGTAGAAGTTCACCCTAAATCGAGCACTCTCCGAAATTGCGAACGCGAAGTCGAGCTCCAAGTGCAATTCGAAAGCCTCACGCTGGGCATCCGTCAGAATGCTGTAAAGCGCCTTCGATACTCGATCGCGATCCCACACATGTGAACCTTCCACCGGAGTCAAAGCACCGTCGACCCGAAGCATCGGTGGGGCGTTAGACGTCAAATGCAGGTCGGATGCGGTGAGCCTGACCACCTCCTGCAGTGCCGATATGAGGTCGGGATCTGCATTGGGGTGTGGGCTGTAACCTGTTTCCACCCGCTCGGGCTCTGCGGTCGCCGGGGTCGCCGCGGTGAACGGCGGCACAACTGGTTGCGCTGCAACCGGTTGCGACATGACTGGCGGCGACATGACAGGCGGCTGTGCGGGAGGCAGAGGTGGTGCTGCCTGCGCTACAACAGGGGGTGCCATTGTCGCAGCTGGCGCGGCCGCGGCCTGGGAGGCACCAGCCATCATGGGTGGTGGCATGGGTGGGAGCGGTGCTGCCACCGGTGGTGGCATGAGCGCGTCAACACTCGCCGGTACCGATGATGCAGACGCCTGAGGCGCTGCGGCGCCGGTCATCGTTGGTGCCGGCGCAGACTGATACGCAGCCTGCGGTGGCGGAAGCGTGAGACCCGGTGTGCCCGACGGCGCCCCGGCCCCCGCGTTCGGCGCCAACGGGCGAATACCGTCGTCATCCCCCAAAAC
>JBDSUT010000178.1:0-3900 GCA_039927595.1 Terrimesophilobacter sp. | reverse complement strand
TGCGGAAACTGGTGTGGGATGCCGTGCCGGTGAAGTACCCGAAGGCAACCGATGCTGACAAGGAACGGATCGAGCGAGAGCTCGCCGTCATCGAGCAAAAAGACTTTCCCGGCTACTTTCTCATCGTGCACGACATTGTGCGGGAGGCACGCAGCCGCGGCATCCTCTGCCAAGGGCGGGGCAGCGCCGCGAACTCGGCCGTGTGTTTTTTGCTCCACATCACGGCCGTGGACTAGATCTACTACAAGCTGCAGTTTGAGCGGTTTCTCTACAGCCTGCGTGAGGAGGAGCCCGACATTGACGTGGATTTCGACTCTGACCGGCGCGAGGAGATTATCCAGTACGTGTACCGAAAGTACGGCAGACACAATGCCGCACAGGTAGCTAACGTCATCAGTTATCGCCCGAAAGTGGCCGTGCGCGATATGGCGAAAGCGCTCGGGCACTCCCCCGGCCAGCAGGATGCCTACTCGAAGCAGATCGAGCGGCGTTCCTTGCCTGCTGCTAAATCTTCTGGCAACGGAGAGCACGATATCCCCGACGCCGTCATCGAACTCGCTCAGCAGGTGCTCACGTTCCCGCGGCACCTCGGCATTCACTCCGGCGGCATGGTGCTGACCGATCGGCCGGTGGGCGAGGTGGTGCCGATTGAGCACGGCCGCATGGATGGCCGCACGGTTGTGCAGTGGGACAAAGACGATTGCGCGTGGATGGGGCTTGTGAAGTTTGACCTGCTTGGCCTCGGGATGCTCGCCGCCATCCAGTACTGTTTCGATCTCGTGCGTGAAGACCTCGGGGAGGAGTGGGAGCTCTCGACGATTCCACGCGAAGAGGCGGGCGTCTACGACATGCTGTGCCGCGCGGACGCGATCGGAGTCTTTCAGGTGGAATCGCGCGCCCAGATGGGGCTGCTCCCCCGGCTTCAGCCGCGCAGGTTTTATGACCTCGTTGTGGAGATCGCAATGATCCGGCCGGGGCCGATTCAGGGCGGTGCTGTGCACCCGTATGTGCGGCGCAAGATGGGCAAAGAGAAGGTCACCTACGCGCATCCGAAGCTCGTTGAACCGCTGGAGCGCACGCTTGGTATCCCGGTGTTCCAGGAGCAACTCATGCAGGTGGCGATGGCGGTTGGCAACTGCACGGGTGAGGATGCCGACCTGCTGCGCCGGGCGATGGGCTCCAAGCGGGGGGTCGAGCGCATCGAGAAACTGCGCGACAAACTGTATGCGGGTATGGCGGCGAACGGGCTCAGCAAAGAGGCCGCCGATGACATTTACGGAAAGATTCAAGCGTTCGCAAACTTTGGGTTTGCCGAAAGTCACTCACTGAGTTTTGGCCTACTCGTCTACGCGAGTTCCTGGCTCAAACTGCACTACCCGGCCGCATTTCTTGCCTCGCTGCTGAGAGCCCAGCCGATGGGGTTCTACTCTCCAGCCTCACTCGTCGCGGATGCCCGCAGACACGGCGTTGAAGTGCGCAGGCCCGACGTGCTGGCGAGCGGGGTGCAGGCGAGACTGGAGGGGCTCGGAAGAGAGACAGCGAAGCCTCAGGACGCTTGCCTCGACTTCGAACAGCCAGAAGTCGGTGGGTTCGACCGTTCAGCACCGTTCAGCACCGACGAGCATCGCAGAGATGAGCGCGTTGCCGTCCGGCTCGGGTTGGCTGAAGTCAAAGGCATCGGCAGCAAACTTGCCGACAAGATTGTCGCAGAGCGTGACGCGCGCGGGCCTTACCTCGATCAAGCCGACCTTGTGCGTCGCGTTGGACTCACCACTCCACAGCTCGAAGCGCTGGCGGCTGCTGGTGCGTTCGAATGCTTCGGCTTGACCGTGCGCGAAGCGCTCTGGATGGCAGGCTCAGCCGCCCACAACAAAGCCGAGTACCTCGAGGGCACGCTTGTCACCGTGCAACCCCCGTTGTTTCGTCTTCCGAGTGACGCTGAAACCCTTGTTGCGGATCTGTGGGCAACGGGCATGTCCACTACTGACCATCCGATCCGTCACGTGCGCGCACTCCTTGACTCGCGCGGTGCGTTGCAGGCTGCTCAGCTTGCCACCGCAGAATCCGGTCGCCGTATCGAGGTGGGTGGCATCGTCACACATCGCCAACGCCCAGCGACCGCGAGTGGCATCACGTTCATGAACATCGAGGACGAGTCTGGGCTGGTCAACGTCATCTGCAGCGTGGGTGTGTGGAAACGCTACCGTCGGGTGGCGCGGGAGTCGTCGGCACTTATTGTGCGAGGCATCCTGGAACGCTCACCTGAGGGGGTCACCAATGTTCTCGCTGATCGGCTCGAGCCGTTGTTTCTCGTCACCCGCACGGTTTCACGAGACTTTCACTAGCGCAAAAAGCGAAAAGCGTGGTTCGCGCCAGCAGCAAGAAGCAAAGCAACCGTCGCGATTCCCGCCGCAGAACCGATGTAAGCGATCGCCGAAAATCCGGAAACAAAGACAGTAAGCAAGGCGAGACCAGCGCACGGAAGCGCGAGCAACAAAAGCAGTCTACTTAGCAGGTCCCGCTTGGGCGCCTCATCCGTGAAGCGGAACCAGATCAGCACGAACCCGGCCAGACAGCCGAATAGGGAGACGAGCAGGAATGCGGCCACGACGTCGCTAGGGCGATGCCATTGATTGGCAAGGGTAGAAACGCCGATACTGGTGGCGAAAAGGGCACCCAAAGCGGACACCATCGGTCGTGTTCGTTGACTGCTCACCAAGAAGACAATGAGGGCAGCGGATGCCGCAAGTGTGGTGTGTCCGGAAGGCAAAGAGTTCACGGCATAGCCAACAACTCCCAAATCGGGTCGCTCAAGAAACACGTTCTTGATTGCTTGAGTGGCGATGTTCGCGACGCCAGCAGTGACTAACGCGGCCACCAGCACCCACCAATTTCGACGGACAATGGTGACGAGAATCGCGAGCACGACGGCGACAGCAACACCAGTGATGGGCAAGGCGTCGAGCAAAGTCAACGCGACGGGCCCCACCGTGCGTTGGCCAAGAAACGCCCCATTGAAGGCACGCTGGTCGAGGGATTGTCCGGTCGCCGTCGTGACGAAGAACACGGCGACGGCGAGAAAAATGGACGCTAAAACAGCCGCGCAGACGAGAAGAATCGTCGCGCGCCACAACAGCGCCTTTTTCATATGTCACCACTCTGGCACACCAACATGATCATCGCGGTAGCGTGGAGGCATGTGTGGAAGATTCGCGCTCGACGAGCACGTCAACACGCTGATCGCGGACTTTGTGGCGACCGGCGGAAACTATGACGAGTGGGTGCCGACCTACTCCATCGCGCCGACAAATTGCGTTCCCATCGTACGAGAACGGGTGGGTGAAGACGAGTGCATCATCCGGAGCATCGAGCCAGCGAGCTGGGGCCTGCGACCCGCGTGGGCTAAACCGGGAGGTCCTGCTCCCATCAATGCACGCAGGGAAACTCTCGCAACGAACGGGATGTTTCGAGGGTCCTTCGCATCCCAGCGCTGTCTCGTACCCATGACTGGCTACTTCGAGTGGACCGACGAGGCCGATGGCAAGCAACCGCACTACATTCACGGTGATAGAACGTTGGCGGCGGCCGGTTTGTATGCAGCGCGAAAAGAGGAGGATGTGTGGAAGCTTTCGTTCACGATTGCCACGCGAGAGGCCGCAGATGCCAGTGGCCAGGTTCATGATCGCATGCCCGTATTCCTGCAGAGCGAATCGTGGGCGGACTGGCTCAATCCTGCCAAGGCGGGAACTTCTGACGCCACCGATAGCGGTGCGCTCATCATGCTGATGGAAGAGAGTTCACTCACCGTCGCCTCGACACTGCACACCCATCGTGTGAGCCGCAAACTTAACAACACCCGCACCGTCGACCGGAGCGATCGGTCGCTCATCGAACCGTTGG
>JBDSUT010000177.1:0-13088 GCA_039927595.1 Terrimesophilobacter sp. | reverse complement strand
TTGCTCCGCTGTGTCTCGCCGTCACCGAGTTGCATCGAGTTGGTGTGGCCCACGGTGGTATTCGCGCGTCGTCGGTTCACTTTGATGATCGTGGAGCGCCCGTTCTGACGAGTTTTGGGGGTGCTGAGCTCTTTGGCCCCCAGCCGGTTGCCCCGCAAACTGCCAGTGTTACCCCCGCTCAACTTGCGAAGGAAAAATCTGTCGCGAACGACCTTGACGCCCTCACCACCCTGTGTATTGCTACGCTGCATCCTGGCTCCGATGTCGCGCGCTGGTTAGCGACGCCTCGGGAGCGTGAGAGCCATATTTTCGCCGCCGAACTCGCGGACCGGATCTTTCGCCTCTCGGCCGCGGCACCCGTGCATTTTGGGGCACCATCGTGGGGCGCTGCGTCTGCACTGATTCCCTTGCGCCTCAATGACGCTGCCACTGATCGCCATACGGGAGCTCAAGAAACCACCGGTCTGAGCGCGGGTGACCCCCTCGACGGCCCATCAGGGCGCGTCCGCGCCACAGCCGAGGCCGCTGAGCGGTTCTCGGTGATTATGCATATGCCTGAAGCGCTAGTGAGCTCTGTGTTCGAGTGGTGCAGCGCTGTCGCTGAACGTGGCCCGGTGTCGATGGCCGTGCGGCGGGCAAAAGATGCGTTGCGGCCAGTGCGAAAGCAGGTGTGGATATTCGCTGGGCTGGTTGCTGCGTGCGTTGTGGCAGTTGTTGCGATGATGCCGCCAGGAAGCGGCGGGGGAGCAGGCCAAGCTGAGCCTCGTGCGTTGATCTCGCCAGCTCCTACGCCGTTTTCGTCAGCGGAGCTTTCGGCCATCACCGGGGACGATCCGCTGACGGCGGCTTCCGCATTATTGGATGCCAGGGACGAATGCATCGAAGCACTCTCGATTCTGTGCCTTGACTCCGTCGACCAGCACGGCTCAGCAGCAATGGAAGCGGATGCAGTTCAGGTGCGGTTGATGCAAGAAGGGGGAGTCGCTTATGGCAGCCAGACCTTCCCTTCGACAGTTCTGACTGGTTCGACGACGGTGCGTCAGTTAGCCATTGTGGAGCGTCTTGGCGACAGCGTGTTGCTGTCCATAAGTGTCGGCGAAGAAGATGCCGCAGGGGCAGCGCTGTCGCTCCTCCTCATCAAGCTGGAGGAAGGGTGGCGCATTCGAGATCTGACTCCCATGGTTCACACGACGTACTAAGCGCAGTTAGCTATATCCCTAACACGCTGCGGAAGTCTCCACCCTCAAGTCGTTCCTTCACGGCAACAAGGAACCTCGCAGCGTCTGCACCGTCGACGATGCGGTGATCATAGGAGAGCGCCAAGAACGCCATTGAGCGGATCGCAATCGCATCCAGCCCGTTGTCGGTAACGACGACAGGCTTCTTGGTGACGATCCCAGTTCCAAGGATGGCTGACTGAGGCAGGAACACGACGGGTGTGTCAAATAGTGCTCCCCGCGAGCCAGTGTTTGTCACCGTGAAGGTGCCTCCAGCAAGCTCGTCTGGCTTCAGCTGGTTGTTGCGGGTGCGATTGGCAAGGTCTGCGATTTGACCGGCAAGTTCGGCAATATTCATGTCGCCCGCGTCACGGATGACCGGTGTCAGGAGCCCACGCTCCGTGTCCACAGCCATCGAAATATTTTCCTGACTTGGGTAAACAATGCTTTCGCCGTCAATCGTGGCGTTAATGATGGGATATGCCTTGAGCGCCTCAGCCGCAGCAAGGGTGAAAAACGGGAGGAAGCTGAGCTTATTGCCCGTCTTCTCCAAGAATTCGGCCTTGACTGCGTCGCGGAACGAGGCAACAGCGGTGACATCCACTTCAACCACGGTGGTGAGTTGCGCGGAAGACTGCATCGAAATCACAGCACGCTCTGCGACGACCTTGCGCAGGCGGGACATGGGCACCGTCGTTCCGCGAAGGGCGGAGGTCTCGAGCGCCTTACGGCCTGGGGTGGCGGGTGTTGAGCTATCGGTGGCAGCCGTGATGACATCCTGTTTGCGGATGCGGCCGCCGATACCAGAGCCGCTAATCGTGGATAGGTCGATCCCACTCTCGTGTGCAAGTTTGCGCACGAGTGGTGTGACGTAGCCCGCGGTACTGGAAGAAGCTGATGGCGTCGAGGTTGCGGAGGGCGCAGCAGTTTCGGGAGCAGGGGAGGCCTGCGTCGGCGGTGCGACCTCGTCAACAGGTGCCTGCGCAACGGGGCTTGGTTCCGCAACGATGTCGGCAGCGGGAGCTTCGGAAACAGGTGCTTCAGTAGCAGTAGGTGCTTCGGCAGCGGGAGCTTCGGCAGCGGGAGCTTCGGAAACAGGTGCTTCAGGAGCAGTAGGTGCTTCGGCAGTGGGTGCTTCAGCGGCGGGTGCTTCAGGAGCGGCGGGCCATGCGGCGGGTGCTTCAGCGGCGGGTGCTTCATATGCCGGCACTGGCTCCGCAGCAGCTGGCTCCGCAGCAGCTGGCTCCGCATCAGCAGCGGCTGGTGAGGTAGGTTCGGCGCTCGCGCCAGATCCGTCTCCGACAGTGGCCAAAGGCGTGCCAACGTCGACGGTTTCATCTTCGGCAACGAGGATCGCCTCGAGAATTCCAGCAACCGGCGATGGAATCTCAGTGTCAACCTTGTCGGTTGAGACTTCAACTAAAGGCTCGTCAACCTCTACACGGTCACCGACCTTCTTTAACCAACGGGTCACCGTTCCTTCAGTGACACTTTCGCCGAGTGCCGGGAGGTTGACGGATTCGCTCATTAGTGGTGCTCCTTCAAAACCTTGGATTTAGCATCAAGCATAGTTCGCTTGACTTCGTTAGATCGCGTGAAGCGGTTTGCCGGCAAGAGCCATGAAAGCTTCGCCCAATGCTTCATTCTGTGTCGGGTGGGCATGAATAAGCGGTGCGATATCTTCTGGGTAGGCTTCCCAGTTCACCGCAAGCTGCGCTTCACCAATGAGTTCACCAACGCGAGCGCCAATCATATGCACGCCAACGACGGGTCCGTCGACCACGCGAACAACCTTTATGGAGCCGGAAGTTTCGAGGATGTGACTCTTGCCGTTGCCCGCAAGGTTGTAGTCGTAGCTCACAACCTTGTCGTCGCCGTACTGTTCCTTGGCTTTCGCCTCTGAGAGACCCACTGAAGCCACCTCTGGGTCGGAGTAAGTGACCTTCGGAATGTTGACATCCGAAACCACGAGAGGGTTAAGCCCGGCAATTTCTTCTGCAACGAATATTCCGTGCTGGAATCCGCGGTGTGCCAGTTGCAGTCCTGGCACGATGTCGCCTACGGCGTACACGCCAGGAATGTTTGTGGCGAGACGCTCGTCGGTGATGACGAACCCGCGATCCATGGTGATACCAACCTCCTCGAAGCCGAGGTTTGCCGTGGACGGGCCACGCCCGACTGCCACAAGAAGAATTTCGGCTTCAATGGTTTCGCCGTTTTCGAGCGTAACGACAACACCGGTGTCGTTCTGCGTGACGCTCTGGAAGCGAACTCCGAGGGAAAATTCGATGCCACGACGGCGGAACGCGCGTTCGAACTGCTTGCTGACCGACTCGTCCTCGTTGGGAACTAGGTGCGGGAGGGCTTCGATGATTGAGACCTCTGAGCCCCACGAGCGCCAGACGCTGGAGAACTCGACGCCGATAACGCCGCCACCGAGCACCGCAACCTTCCGAGGGATGAAGGGGAGTTCGAGTGCCTGCTCGGAAGTAATTACACGCCCACCGATGTCAAGTCCTGGAAGAGATCGGGAGTAGGAACCAGTGGCCAAAACAAGGTTCTTGCCGGTGAGAAGATCATCGCCGACCTGCACGGTCGTCGGGGAGACGAGCTTGCCCTCTCCCTCGAACATGGTGATACCGCGCATCTTAATGAGGCCCTGAAGGCCCTTGTACTTGCTCGCAACGATGCCTTCGCGGTACGAAGAGACAGCGGCGATGTCGACACCCTCGAACTTTGTGGTGACGCCGAACTTTGCCGCGTCTCGAGAGACATCGGCGACCTCTGCAGAGTGCAAGAGTGCCTTGGTGGGAATGCAGCCCACGTGCAGGCAGGTTCCGCCGACCTTGTTCTTTTCGACAAGGGCGACGCTCATTCCAAGCTCACTAGCACGGAGCGCAGCAGCGTATCCGCCGCTTCCCGCTCCGAGGACGACAAGGTCAAAGTTTTGTTCCGACACCGGGCAACTCCCTCGGGCTCACGCTTCTCCACACACCCGAGCGCAAGGTAGCGCATCGGAGCTATTACTGGCAGGATTTTCTGCCACTTCGACCTTACTACGAGCGGGAAACCTGCTCTGCCAGTGCAATCAAGGTGCGCACAGAAACACCGGTCGGTCCCTTGCCCGTGTACCCATAACCTGAACCGTCATTGTTGGCAGGCCCGGCGATGTCAAGGTGCGCCCACGGAATACGGGATCCATTTTCTGACTTGCCCACAAACTCCTGGAGGAAGACTGCGGCAACGAGCATGCCAGCGGCGCTGCTGCCAATCTTCACGTTTGCGATATCTGCGACATCAGAATTGAGCAGGGCGCGCAGTTCGGATGGCAGGGGCATTGCCCACATGCTTTCACCTACCCGTGTGGCAACGTTCACGACATCAGCCACGAGGGACTCATCGCCCATCGTTCCCACGTACCTGTCACCAAGTGCTACGCGAGCGGCACCGGTAAGTGTTGCGACGTCGATGATCATGTCCGGGTTCTCCTCGCCGGCGGCGACGAGGCCGTCGGCGAGAACGAGCCGGCCCTCGGCATCCGTGTTCAGCACTTCGACGGTCTTTCCACCACGTATTGTCAAGACGTCGTTCGGGCGGATCGCCGATCCCGACGGCATGTTTTCTGCGATGCACAGCCACGCTGTCATCCGAACGCCAAGGCCAAGCCGTGCAACAGCAAGGGCGACCCCGAGGACGGTGGCTGCTCCCGTCATGTCGTACTTCATTCCCGCCATGGATGAACCTGGCTTGAGAGACAATCCGCCGGAGTCGAATGTGATCCCCTTGCCAACCAGCGCGATGTGCTTAGTCGCCCCAGTAGGTGAGTACTCAACTTTGACGAGACGAGGGGAGCGAGTCGATCCCTGGCCGACACCAATGATGCCCCCATAACCACCCTCGGCAAGCTCTTTGTCGCCCAGCACGGTAACCGTCACCGGCGCACCCTCTGCGAGGTCGTGGGCAGCTGTGGCGAATGATTCTGGGTAGAGGTCAAGCGGCGGCATGTTGACGAGATCTCGCACATTATGAATTGCGTCAGCAATAATCGCGGCGCGCACTGGTAGGTCATCTACCCCCGGAACATCGGTCACGACGGTGATGTCGCTTGCGGGAACCTTTGCTGCTTCCTTGGCCTGCGAGCGGTAGCGGGTAAACGAGTACGAGCCGATGGCAGCGCCCTCGAGAACGGCAAGAACATCATCAGGACTTGAGGTTGGTAGGGCGAAAGTGAGCGAGCCAACACTGGTGAGTTGGCGAGTCGCAGATCCTGCCGCGCGTCGCAGCACGTTGGGGGTAACTTCGGCAGACCCGAGCCCGATAAGTGTGACGCACTTGGCTGAGCCGGTGGGCGGAGCGAGTCGACGAATCTCGTCTTCCGACCCGGTGACACCGAGGGCCTTAAGCGATGCCTTGATGCCATCAAACTCAGGGTCATCGATGAGCAAGGTGGGGCCTGCATCCGAGGAGGTAACGCCAAGGACGAGAACGTCGGCATTAATGTCGAGGGGGCGTTCGGACGAGAGGTGAAGAGCGGCGACAGTCATGAGGCAATGATATCTGGCCTCACGGTTCACTCGAGGCAGGTGCGTTCGCTCAGGGCTTGATGACGAACGCCCGTTCGACCAGCACATAAAATTTCTCGCCGTTAGAGTTGAAGAATGCAAGACCCGGATGGCCTCTACACGCTGGCGACAGACATTCATGATGTGCCGCGTGGGCTCCCGCTCGTCGCAGGGCTGACCGGATTCGCGGATGCTGGAGGAGCGGTGACGCAGTTCGCCGCCAACCTTCGCGATACCCTCACTACTCGCGTGATCGCCACTTTCGATAACGATGCGCTGCTGGATTATCGCGCCCGTCGACCCACCATTTACTTCGAGCAGGATCACCTGACCGACTACCGCCCGCCGTCGCTGGCATTGTCCCTCGCTCACGATGAGATCGGGCAACCGTTTCTGCTGCTGACGGGTTACGAACCAGATTTTCAATGGGAACGCTTTACCTCCGCGGTTCTCGAACTCATTGATCTTTTCCAGGCAAAATCGATGACGTGGGTGCACGCCATTCCCATGCCCGTTCCGCACACCCGACCAATTGGGCTCACGGTGAGCGGAAATCGCGCCGATTTGATTGAGACTTTTTCGGTCTGGAAGCCGCACACTCAGTTGCTGGCCAACGCCCTTCACCTCGTGGAGTACCGGCTTCAGGAATTAGAGCATCCGGTCGCGGGATTCGTTTTGCTGATTCCTCACTACCTCTCTGACACCGAATACCCGGAAGCTGCTTTTAAAGCTCTCGAGTCGGTGAGTTCCGCCACTGGTTTGATCTTTGCCACGTCCGAATTGCGTGAAGAGGGCAAAGATTTTCTGGAGAAGATAGATAAACAAGTGGAGAACAATCCGGAGCTCGGCCGTCTCGTTGGTGCGCTTGAGGAGAAGCACGACTCTTATATGGCAGGTAACCCGTTACGGTCGCCGCTCATTGACGAGGATGGCGAACTGCCGACCGCGGATGAGATCGCTGCTGAGTTGGAAATCTTTCTCGCTTTGAGACACAACAGCGACGATGACCAGCCGCCGGTGCCGCCGGAATAATTCGTTGCCGTTCGTGGTTGGAGATGTCAGCAGTGCACGATGCAGTACACCATAATGTGGCGCGCGGTCAGGCGCCCCCTCAATTCGTGCAATAATTGACCAAGGACCCGTTCAGGTCACCGTGTTTCGTTCGTGCTTCGGCATGTCGATGTCAGGGACTTGACATGGGTCCTAGTACTGCCCAAAAAAGATTCAACTGTGTGACAACACACCTTTGAGTGTGGGCGGTGCTGGTGTTCGGTTGACGAAAGGTGACCTCATGGCAGCCAAAAGCAAGGCCACTGACCTAGGCGCGAGCGCCACAGAACCTCATGGAGCCGATGTGCCGGCGAAGAGCGGCTCTGGCGGCAGGATGTTCGCGGCCGCGAAGGCTCTCGCGTCGAGAGCGAGGAAGCCGAAGGGTGATGCAGCGCCTTCATCAGTGTCGTCGTCGAGCCCCCTCGGCGCTCAGTCAGTGAAGAGTGCGGCGCGAGCAAAGAACGTTGATACAACTGTCACGAAAAAGAAAGCTACCCCCACAAAAACAATGACCACTAAAGCTGCATCCGCAACGAACACAACTGTAGAGAAGTCAACAAAAAAGGCCGCGCCGGCGAAGGCCGCACCGAAGGTGGCAACGAAGGCCCCATCAACGAAGGCCCCATCAACTAAGGCTGCTGCGCCAAAGGCGACTCCTTCAAAGGCCGCCGCGCAAACTAAGGCCGCGCCAGCGGCAAAGGCAACTCCGGCAAAGGAGGTGGCAGCTGCGAAAGCGACGCCAGCTGCGAAAGTGACGGCAAAAGCTGCTCCAGTCGTGAAAGCGGCGCCGGCTAAGAAGGCTTCCACCGCTAAGGCTGCCCCGGGAAAGAAGACCACGACGGCAAAAAGCGATGTTGACGAAAACGATGCCGACATCGACGGCGAAATTGACGAGAATGATCTCAACCTTGACGTTGAGGACGTCGAGGTCGAGAGTGACGCTGGTGACACCAGCAAGCGCAAGAAGAAAGCCACCGCCAGCGCGGCAAAAGATGACTCGGACGAGGCATCCGATGACGATTCTGACGAGGATGAGGCTCCGGTGAAAGAGCCACTTCCCACGGGAGCTTTGCGGCTTTCCCTCGTTGACGATGATGACGATGTTCCCGTGTATTCGGCTGCAATTACCGGTGCCACGGCAGACCCGGTTAAGGACTACCTGAAGCAGATCGGCAAGGTCGCTCTTCTCAACGCCGCCGAAGAAGTCGAGTTGGCGATGCGTATTGAGGCCGGCCTCTTTGCTGAAGATAAGCTCGCCAACGAGACAGGCAAGATCAGCAAAGAACTCGAGCGCGAGCTCCGGTGGGTTGCCAAAGATGGCCAGAGGGCCAAGTCGCACCTTCTCGGCGCGAACCTCCGCCTCGTGGTGAGCCTCGCAAAGCGTTATACGGGTCGCGGAATGCAGTTCCTCGACCTCATCCAGGAAGGAAACTTGGGTCTCATTCGTGCAGTCGAGAAGTTCGACTACACGAAGGGCTTCAAGTTCTCCACGTATGCAACCTGGTGGATCCGCCAGGCGATCACCCGCGCGATGGCAGACCAGGCCCGCACAATTCGTATTCCCGTTCACATGGTCGAGGTCATCAACAAGCTCGCACGAGTACAGCGTCAGATGTTGCAAGACCTGGGCCGCGAGCCCACTCCCGAGGAGCTGAGCCGCGAACTCGACATGACGCCGGAGAAGGTCGTCGAAGTTCAGAAGTACGGCCGTGAGCCGATCTCGCTGCACACCCCTTTGGGTGAAGACGGCGACAGCGAATTTGGTGATCTTATCGAAGACACCGAAGCTGTCGTCCCCGCAGACGCGGTGGGCTTCACGATGTTGCAGAAGCAGCTCGAAAGCTTGCTCGATTCCCTTTCGGAGCGCGAGGCCGGCGTCATCCGTATGCGCTTCGGCCTCGGCGACGGGATGCCGAAGACTCTCGACCAGATTGGTGACACCTTCGGAGTAACGCGCGAGCGCATCCGTCAGATCGAATCCAAAACCATGGCGAAGTTGCGTCACCCGTCCCGCTCCCAGTCACTGCGCGACTACCTGGAGTAGGGGCAGCAGCAGTGCGGTACACGGCTGCCATCCTGATGGGACGGATGGTGCGAAAGCTTGCCCGGATTCGTAAACCGGGTGGAGGTTCCGCAATACCTGGACTCGTTGTCAACAAGATTGCGCCCGGATATCTAGCGCACGCGCTTTCTACGTTCCCCGATGGTCTGGTGATGATTTCCGGATCGGCGGGCAAGTCCACCATCACCAAGATGGTGGTGGCAATCATGGACGCTCACAAGGTGACGGTGTTCACCAACCCTTCGACAGCCAATATCACCCAGGGTCTCACCTCTGCGCTCTTGGAGCGTTCCGATCTGAGCGGGCGCGTGCCGGAGACGATGGCTGTACTCGAACTCGACGAGGGGCATGGTGCTCTGCTCGTGAAACACGTGCGCCCAGACATCCTGCTTCTCACCAATGTGATGGTGGATCAGATCGATCGATTCCATGACTCACAGATGGTTGCGGATATGTTGCGGACCATGGCGATGGCGACGAAGGGGACTGTTGTCTTTAACGCTGACGATGCCTACGTGAGAGAAATCGCAGACGATGAAAATGTGAATGCCGCTGTTCGATACTTCGGTGTATCGGCAGAGGTTCTGGCCGCGCGCCCGCGAGGCCTTGGTTACACCTCCACGACCGAGACGCGCATGAGCGCGAAAGACGGAACGGTGCTTCTTTCGGTCGACGGATTGAACGCGAACATCATGCATGAAGGTCAACTTTGTCAGGTGTTGCTCCCTGCGCGGGGAGTGCATTATGCGGTCGACGCGGTTGCGGCGCTGAGCACGGCTTCCACTATTCTCGGGGCATCCTTTGACCTCATTCTTGGCGCGAAAGCCATTGGGTCGATGCCTCCCGTGCCGGGCCGCGGCGAGGTTCTTGATATTGGGGGAGAGACTGTCGAATTCGTTCTCGTACAGAACCCCTCGAGCTATCAGCTAAACCTTGACAGCATGGCGGCAGCCACTGAGCAGATCCTGGTTGCAGTCGGTTCCGACGTTCGGGATCCGTCCTATCTCTGGTCGGTGGACACCTCGGGGCTTGGAATAGTGAAGATGGTCACGGGGTCTAAAGCTTGGGATGCCGCGCTACAGCTGGTGTACGACGGGGTCACTGTGGAGCAGGTCGAACCCGATTTGGCGACCGGGCTGAACGCATTTCTCGCACTGCCGAAGCCGACGAGCGGAGTAAAGACCGTTATTTTCACCGCTGATGCGATGCGGCGCACGCGCTCACACCTCGGCCTCTCTGTGAACAAGGAGGTCGTGTGATGATCGGGAATCGCTTGGTGATCGCCTCACTGTTTCCCAGCATCCTGAACACCAATGGTGATGCAGCCAACGCGCGGGTTCTCGCGCAACGGGCTCGGTGGGCTGGTCTGGACGATGTTCACCTCGTTGGCGTTGAATCCGCCGACCAAATGCCGAACGCCGTTGACATCATCGTGCTGGGCGCGTGCGGAGATCCTGACGTTGCGCGTGTGTTTAAGCTGCTTATGACGCTAGAGCACGTGCTTCATGACGCTGCGGTTGCGTCCGTTCCCCTGCTGGCGGTATCCACAGGCTGGAGCATGCTCAGTCAAAGCTTTCCCCTAGACCGACAGACCTTGGCGCCCGGCCTCGGCTTGTTTAGCGGTTCAGCACTCAGAAGTCCACAGCGGTTCAGTGACGACCTGATCGTGGATTCCGAGTACGGGCAACTCATCGGCTACGAGAACCACTCCGATAGCTATGTTCTCGGGCACGGCGAGCAGCCACTCGGCACTGTCGTTTACGGCAGTGGCAACAGCGGTGGGGCGGAGGGCGCTGTTAACGGTTCGTTGATCGGTACTCACCTTCATGGGCCAATTTTGGCGCGCAATCCCAAACTTGCTGACCACATGCTGGTGCTGGCTCTCGCGCGAACCGGGAGAGAATTGCCAGCTGTATCTGCGAAAACAAAGGTCGCCGATCAGTTCGCAGCCAACGCACGCGAAACCGTTAAGGCATCCGTTGAGTCCTGAGAGCAGGCAACGCTCAGTTCAGGCTCGTAACTGTCAGTTCTCGTGCAGGCGGCGAGACTCGTCGTGCCACTCTGTGGCGACAGCTTCGAGCTTCTCCTGGTGACGCCGTCCGTGGTGGGCGCAGAAAAGCAGAGCGCTCTCGCCAATCATGACGCGAATGTACGCCTGAGCCCCACAACTGTCACAACGGTCAAGACCGGTGAGCTCGTAGGAGTCGCGTTCGACAGTGTCCGTAGTTTCTGCGGTGACCTGAGACATGTGCACTCCTATCGCTAATGTCACTTCCTATCAAAACACGACGGCGCGACATTCGTTCGCTCCTGACCCGGTATTTCGCTGTACGCGTAGCGGATGGCTCCGAAGGGGTGTCGGAGCCTCTCGCTGTCGTCGGCCCTCAGTATTCTGGAAGCTGGCACTCCGGGCGTTTCTCCTGAGAGCACGGAAACACCTCGGAGGTTGAGAATGGCTAGTTCGGACTACTCTGCGCGGCACTTGTCCGTGTTGGAAGGTCTGGATGCCGTTCGCAAGCGGCCAGGAATGTACATCGGTACGACCGATTCGCGCGGCCTCATGCACTGCCTGTGGGAGATCATCGATAACTCGGTGGACGAGGCGCTGGGTGGTTATGGCGATCAGATCGACATAATTTTGCATCCAGACAACAGCGTTGAGGTGCGGGACACTGCCCGCGGCATCCCGGTGGACATCGAGCCGAAGACGGGGCTCTCTGGCGTTGAGGTTGTGTTTACCAAGTTGCACGCTGGCGGAAAGTTCGGCGGTGGCTCGTACACCTCGTCTGGTGGGTTGCACGGTGTCGGTGCTTCCGTCGTCAACGCGTTGTCTGAGCGTCTCGATGTCGAGGTCGACCGCGACGGCAAAACCTGGGCGATGTCGTTTCACCGCGGTGAGCCGGGCATTTTTGCTGACTCTGGCGAGCCTGCTCCGGATGCGCCGTTTACGGCGTTTGTGTCTGGGAGTGAATTGCGCGTAGTCGGCAAAGTCGCAAAGGGTGTCACCGGTAGTCGGGTGCGATACTGGGCTGACCCTCAAATCTTTACTCGCGGGGCCACTTTTCAGACCGACGAACTGCTGCAGCGTGCACGCCAGACGGCATTCCTTTCTGCTGGGCTCGGCATCCGCATCGAAGACAACCGCGGTGACGAGCCGCTCATTCAAACGTTCAAGTATGCGGGCGGTCTTGTCGAGTACGTCGACTTTCTCGCGAAGGATGCGCCGATAACCTCGACCTGGAACCTCACCGGAACCGGCGAGTTCACCGAAACGGTGCCGGTGCTGGACGACAAAGGTCACATGAGTCCGACCGAGTTGACCAGGGAGTGCGAGGTCGACATTGCGTTGCGGTGGGGCACCGGATACGACACCGAAATTCGCAGCTTCGTGAACATCATCTCCACGCCTAAGGGCGGTACGCACCTCGCCGGTTTCGAGCAGGGAATGATGAAGTTTTTGCGTGCGCAGGTGGAGCAGAATGCGCGCAGGCTGAAGGTCGGTAGCGACAAGCTCGACAAAGACGACATTCTCGCTGGGCTCACGGCTGTGCTCACGGTGCGATTGCCAGAGCCGCAGTTCGAGGGTCAAACCAAAGAGGTGCTTGGCACCCCTGCCGTGCGCAACCTCGTGGCGAACGTGGTCGCGAAGGGGCTCAACGAGCGATTCACGTCGTCGAAGCGTGACGACAAGGCGCAAGCGGCACTCGTGCTCGAGAAAATTGTCGCCGAGATGAAGGCACGCGTTTCTGCGCGAGCGCACAAAGAGACTCAGCGTCGCAAGAACGCCCTCGAAAGCTCCTCGCTCCCGGCAAAACTCGTCGACTGCCGCAGCAACGATGTGGCGAACAGTGAGCTGTTCATCGTCGAGGGCGATTCCGCCCTTGGCACGGCGAAGCTCGCGCGCGACAGCGAGTATCAGGCACTCCTGCCGATCCGAGGCAAGATTCTGAACGTGCAAAAGGCATCGCTGCCCGACATGCTCGGCAACGCGGAGTGCGCGTCAATTATTCAGGTGATCGGGGCAGGTTCTGGTCGCAGTTTTGATCTTTCCAGCGCGCGTTACGGCAAAGTCATCATCATGAGTGACGCGGATGTCGACGTCGCTCACATCCGCACCTTGTTGCTCACGCTGTTCCACCGCTACATGCCGCAGATGATCGAGGACGGCCGCGTGTATGCCGCGGTGCCACCGCTGCA
>JBDSUT010000176.1:0-17515 GCA_039927595.1 Terrimesophilobacter sp. | reverse complement strand
GACCTGGTCCTCGACCGGGAACGGCGAGTACTGCGGCTGCTTGAGCAGCTCGGTGAGTCGTGCGCCGCGAGCGAGCTGGCGACGGCTGGCAGCATCCAGGTCGGAAGCGAACATCGCAAAGGCCTCGAGCGAGCGGTACTGGGCGAGCTCAAGCTTGAGCGTGCCAGACACCTTCTTGATCGACTTGACCTGTGCGTCACCACCGACACGGGAGACCGAGATTCCCACGTCGACTGCCGGGCGCTGGTTAGCGTTGAACAAGTCGGACTGAAGGAAGATCTGACCATCGGTGATCGAAATCACGTTGGTCGGGATGTAGGCGGCAACGTCGTTCGCCTTCGTCTCGATGATCGGAAGACCGGTCATTGAGCCTGCGCCGAGCTCGTCTGAGAGCTTCGCACAACGCTCCAGTAAACGGGAGTGTAGGTAGAAGACGTCACCGTGGTATGCCTCGCGTCCCGGCGGGCGACGCAGAAGAAGTGATACCGCGCGGTACGCCTCAGCCTGCTTGGAAAGGTCATCAAACACGATGAGCACGTGCTTGCCGCCGTACATCCAGTGTTGGCCGATGGCGCTGCCGGTGTAGGGGGCGAGGTACTTGAAGCCTGCGGCATCTGATGCCGGGCTGGCCACGATCGTGGTGTATTCCATGGCGCCAGCCTCTTCGAGAGCGCCCTTGACGCTCGCGATGGTGGAACCCTTCTGACCGATAGCAACGTAGATGCAGCGAACCTGTTTGTTGACGTCGCCGGAATCCCAGTTGGCCTTCTGGTTGATGATCGTGTCGATCGCGATGGCGGTCTTGCCGGTCTGGCGGTCACCAATGATGAGTTGACGCTGGCCACGGCCGATCGGAATCATGGCGTCAATGGCCTTGATGCCGGTCTGCATGGGCTCGTGCACGCTCTTGCGCTGCATAACGCCTGGCGCCTGAAGTTCAAGGGCGCGACGAGTTTCAGCCTTGATCTCACCGAGCCCGTCGATCGGGCTACCGAGCGGGTCGACAACGCGACCGAGGTAGGCGTCACCGACGGGAACAGAGAGAACCTCACCCGTGCGGGTAACTTCCATGCCCTCTTCAATGCCGGCGAAGTCACCAAGCACAACGACACCAATTTCGCTCTCATCGAGGTTCAGTGCGAGCCCGAGAGTGCCATCGGCGAAGCGAAGGAGCTCATTCGCCATGGCGCCGGGGAGTCCTTCGACGTGCGCGATGCCGTCTGCCGTGTCAAGCACGTAGCCGACCTCGTTGGCCCCAGCCTTGTTCGGCTCGTAGGACTTTGCGAAGTCCTGGAGAGCGCTACGGATCTCATCCGGGCTGATCGTCAGTTCTGCCATTGTCTTTCCTCTGCATTGCGGGGTTTTACTCCCCGATGGTCTTCCCAGCTTCTAACCGGCCAGCTGAAGCTTTAGTTCGTTCACTCGTGTTGCGATGCTGTCGTCGATGACAATGTCACCCACCGCAATTCTCATTCCGCCAATAATGCTTGCGTCAACGATTTGATTCACCCGCACGGCACCATATTTTTTGGCCAGTCCCGCCTCAAGGCGCAGGACTTGTGCGTCGCTCAACGGAGTGGCGACGGTCACGGTGGCCACTGCCTGTGCGTGCTGGTCAGCGATGATGCTCGCCGCGTGACGGAGAAGAGCACCAATGCGCCGCCCCCTGGGTTGGCGAACGAGGTGCTGGATAATCGCAGTAGTTTGCCCGCTTGCCTTGCCCTTGAGCAAGGCATCAATCAGCGCGGTTTTTGCGGCAGGATCTCCGAGCTTGTTTGCCACGGCTAGTTCCAGTTCGGCGTTTGAGCTAACCGCGGAGCCGAATGCAAAGAGCTCTGCAGGAAGGTCTACCGAAGACTCAGCGGACAGCGCGGCGATGCGGATGCCAATCTCTTCGATTCCACTGAGTACGTCGGATGGCTTCGACCACCTACTGCTGACAAGACCTGACAAGAGGTCGCGCGCTTCTGGCTTCATCCCGCTGAAGACCGCAGCCACAAGCGCATTCTTGGCCTTCTCGTCAGCGGAAGTGTCGGTGAATGCCGTTTGCAACTGGGCCGAGTCACCAATGACATGGCCAGCCGAGAACAGTGCCTCCGCCGCGGCCAGGGTCGCGGCGCCACTGCGTGCAGCAAGTGCCGCCTTCGCGTTGGCAATCGCTACTCTGGTCGCTGATCCCATTACTTCTTCTTCCCTATCTTGCCGGCACCACTCGTGACAGCACACACTGTGTCATCCGCTTCAAGGTCAGCCAGGAAACGGTCAACGATCGAACCAGCGCGCTTATCATCCGCCAGGCTCTCGCCGATAACTCCCGAGGCGAGAGTGAGGGCGAGGGAGCCCACCTCGTTGCGCAGAGACACGAGCGCGCTCTGGCGCTCCGCCTCGATCGTTGCCTGAGCCGCCGCGGTGATGCGGTTGGCTTCGACCTGAGCTTGTTCTTTCAGTTCCAACAGAATTTTCGTACCATCGGCGCGCGCCTGCTCACGGATCTTCGCCGCCTCGCCGCGCGCGTCAGCAAGCTGCGCACGGTACTCCTCAAGAGCGGCATCCGCTTCAGCCTTCGCCGCGCCAGCCTTCTCAATATTTCCCTCAATAAGCGCAGCGCGCTCGTCGAGGATCGCGCCCATCTTGGGAAGCGCATACTTCCAGACGACGAACAGGATGATGAGGAAGCAGACCGCAGACCAGATGATGTCGTAGATCGCTGGGAACAGCGGGCTCGGCGGAGCCTCCTCGGCCGCCGCGACGACGGTTGCAAGGTTGATGACAGCAGCAAGCATGGTTTCTCCTTAAGTGAGAAGCAGGAGACTTAGTTCATGAAGAAGTAGGTGGCGATACCGATGAACGCGAGCGCCTCGGTGAACGCGATACCGATGTACATCAGCACCTGAAGCTTGCCGGCGAGTTCTGGCTGGCGAGCAACCGACTCGACCGTCTTGCCTACGACGATGCCGATGCCAATGCCGGGGCCAATGGCCGCGAGGCCGTAACCGACGGTGGCGATGTTGCCGGAGAGTGCAGCAATATCCACGATGGTGTTTCCTTCCGTAGTTTCAGATTCGGCGGGTGCCGTATCCAAAGGTTGTTTTTAGTTAAAAGTTGGTCGGTGACGCTAAATCGGAGGCTTAGTGGTCATCCAGCAGCGCGAGCTGGATGTACACGGCCGTCAGGATGCCAAAGATGAAGGCCTGCAGTACGGCAATCAAAACTTCAAAGAGCGTGAACACAAACCCGAAGGCCAACGTGCCAACACCAAAGAGCGCGTAGAAGCCCCCCGCGTTGAAGAAGAAGAACTGCGTGCCCGCAAAGAACAAGACGAGGAGCAAGTGCCCCACCATCATGTTCATCATCAGACGGAGGGTGAGCGTGACAGGGCGAATCAAGAACGTCGAGATGAACTCGATCGGCGTGACCAAGAAATACAAACCCCACGGAACGCCGGCAGGGAAGAGAGCGTTGCGGAAGAAGCCACTCGGGCTCTTCTTGACTCCCGCGTAAATGAAGGCACCATAAGCAATGAGTGCCAAGAGCAGCGGTACACCAATCACTGAGGTGCCGGCGATGTTAAGCCCCGGAATAACCCCGGTGAGGTTCATAAACAAAACCATGAAGAAGATGGCCGTGATGAGTGGAAGGAACCGCTTGCCGTCTTTTTGGCCAAGCACGCTCATGGAGATGCTGTTTTCTGCAAATCCCATGCCCAGCTCGACGATGCTCTGGCCGCGACCAGGGATCACCTTGAGCTTGCGGGTACCAAGCCAGAAGAACAGCACGAGCGCGATGACCGCGATGAAGCGAACAAGGATGATCCGGTTTATCTCAAACCACGTTCCCGCGAAAAAGATCACATCGGGGAAGAATTCGTAGATCGTAGGGCCATGGAAGCCGCCCTCATCGGAGGCAGCCATTACCAACAGGTTCACGGCGTTTTCTAGCAGCGCTATCTCCTGGTCCTGGAGCGGTAAGCAGAGTGCCTACACGACGAAAAGGGGTGTGGTTCGTAACACTCGGTTTGGGCGTTGGCCACAAGAATGTCCGAAAACGACTCTATCAATAAACAAGTAACCTGCCGAATCGACGAGCGAATCAGTCTTCGTCCACTGGCATAGTCGGCAAAATAATGTCACTGACGTGTCCCATCCGCGATTTTGCCACCACCACGACGTCGATCACCAGCGAACCGAGCACCCCGGCAACGATGGTCAGGAACAGCACCGTTGACTCCAGCCACGGCTGGCCCTTGAGCGCAAAAACGATGACAAGAAAGACCACAAATTTTAGGATCCAGCCGCCCATAACGATCCCGAAAAACACTCCGATGGCACCAGGGTCACGAGAGACACGCAGGGCCACAAGGATGCTTGCCGCAGTGATACCCATAAACAGCACTGACATCGCCGTGCCGATCAGGGCGCTGACGAGCCCAGGAGTGCCTGCGGTCAAGAAGCCGGTGGCGCCTCCGATGACGGCGATAGCGATGGCGAGAATGCCACCCCATTTAAGTATTCTTTGGAACACAGGTACCGCGCTCACGGTGCCTCCTCTTCGATCGACGGAACAATAACGGATTTACGGCGCAACACCTTGGGTGCAAACGTTACCCACGCGCAGAGGACAAAACCGACCGCGAGGATGACGAACACCCACGACACGGGCAAAAACAAGAACAAAAGACATCCGACCGACAGCACTGCGGTCCATCCGTAGATAATCAGCACCGACTGAAAATGGGTATGCCCCATATCGAGGAGCCGATGGTGAAGGTGTTTGCGATCGGCAGCGAACGGTGACTTGCCCGCACGCAACCTCCGGGTCACAGCGAGCATAAAGTCGAGCAACGGCACCACCAGAATTGCGATCGGCAAAATAATGGGGATGAGCGCGGGGGCAAGGAGCTTGCCCGACTGGAGCGAACTTGGGTCGATCTGCCCCGTCACCGAAATTGCTGAAGTGGCCATGAGGAGCCCCACGAGTAGAGCCCCAGCGTCCCCCATGAACAGCTTTGCAGGATGCCAGTTGAGCGGCAGGAACCCGACGCACGCGCCGATCAGCACAGCGGTGATGAGCGAGGCGAGGTTGAAGTACTCCGTTTCGCCCACGTTGCGCGCGAGTAAATAGCTGTAAATGAAGAAGACGCCGCTGGCGATAATGGCGACACCAGCAACCAACCCGTCAAGGCCGTCGATAAAGTTCACCGCGTTCATAACCAGAACGACCGCCAATACGGTGACAAACAGCCCGATTACCGGAGGCACAACAGTGATCCCCCCGATGGGAAGCGTCACCAACTGAACACCCTGCCAAACGAGAATTCCGGCGGCGATGACCTGACCGGTGAGTTTCAAGAGCCAGTCGAGATCCCAAATGTCGTCGGCGACACCAATCACGACGATGATGAAAGCAGCCACAAGAATCGCGACTACTTGCCCCGGCTTGGCGAAAACTAGGTGAAACCACGGCACCTGACTTGCTACACCCAGCGCAGCAAGAATGCCGATAAACATCGCGACACCACCAAGTCGCGGTGTTGGTGTGGAATGCACATCCCTCTCACGAATGGCCGGGTAGAGCCGGTACTTCAAACTGAGCTTCCAGATGGCAATGGCGAGCCCCCAGGTCACGACCGCAGAAATTGCGAAAGCGAGGATGTAAAAAATCACCGCAGCGCCTCAAAAATTGACTCATCGGGAATGGCGCCGTGACGCACAATCGTGAGAGATTTGCCGACCGTGAGCCCCGTCGCATCGATGATCGTTGAACCCCGGTCGTTGCCAGAGCCGTCGCTCGATTCCACTGCGGGTTTCGATGGTCCGCCATCCAAATAAACAGACACGGATTCGCCAAGCATGTCGAATGCTTGCTGAACCGTTGTTGCCGCCGGCTGCCCCGTGAGGTTCGCGGAAGACACCGCAAGCGGGCCCGTCTCGGAGAGAAGCTCAAGCGCAATTTCGTCGTCAGGCATGCGCAAGGCAACAGTGCCGTGGGTCTCCCCCAGGTCCCAGTCCAGAGACTCGCGAGCAGGCACAATGACCGTGAGCGCCCCGGGCCAGAAGGCTTTGACGAGCGTGCGCACGTCATCCGGAACGTTCTCGGCGAGAGCATCCAGAGTCGGAATACCGGGAATCAAGACCGGCGGTGGGGCATCCGTGCCCCGACCCTTTGCGGCGAGCAGTCGGCGCACCGCCTCTGGGTTGAAGGCGTCACACGCGATTCCGTAAACGGTGTCTGTGGGCACAACAATGAGTTCGCCCATGCCGAGGGCCTGTCGCGCGAGGCGCATGCCGGTGAGCAGCTCAGCGTTGTCTAAGCAGTTGTAGATCGTGGCCATAACGCTTGCCATCCTACTTCGGGCAGACTGGTCTCACGTGGCATCCCGAACGGTGCCGTGAGGAGGCGCGCGTGGACCTGTATTTATTCGACTTCGACGAGACACTCTACGACTACAATTTTCGAATTCGACTACCCTCCCTGAGCCTTATCACCGGTGTCAGCCAGTATCACTTGGCGAAGAGCTGGTGGGCGGGAGGTTTTGAGAGGCGCGCAGAAGCCGGCGAGTGGCCAACCGGGAAAGAATACGTCGCAGAATTCTGCAAAATTACCGGGGCAAAGCTCACCCTCGAACAGTGGCGGGAAACACGGATGCTCGCGAGCACGCCCATTCCCGCATCCGTAGAGGCGTTGCGACGAGCCGCCAAACTCGGCACCGTTGGCATACTTACGAACAATCCGTCGCCATTCTCTGAAACCTTTTCTGTCATGGCGCCGGATGTTGCGGCGATCGTTAGCGACAATGTTCTTGTGAGCAGCGACCTTGGCGTGCGCAAGCCGGATGCCGAAATCTACCGCCGCGCACTCGCCCACTTCGGCGCGGAGGCACGTAACACTTTCTTCACCGACGACTCCCGCAGGAACGTGGAGGGCGCGAACGCCGTCGGCATACACGGGTACCTCATCGAGTGGGTCAAGGACGTGCCGCAGACTGCGGGGCTTGATGCCGCCATTACGACGTTCGCTGAGCGGGATCGGTAACGCAGCTGGCTCGTCTACGGTGCAGGTAGGTCAGCGCAGCGCCATCGTTGCCCTGTCCCGGCCCAGAAGGTCCGGGTGTGTTGCCGTGGCTCGCCAGCCCTCTGCGCTCAGCAGCGCGCGAATCTCGGCGCCCTGAAGCTCCCCGTGTTCGATCACAAGAGTGCCGCCAGAGTGCAACAATCGCCACGCGGTGTGAGAGAGCGCTCGAACCAGGTCGAGGCCGTCGACTCCACCGTACAAGGCCATCGCGGGGTCAAAAAGCCGAACCTCTGGGTCTCGAGGGATCGCGTCCGTCGGCACGTACGGAGGGTTCGAGATCACGACAGCAACCTGCCCGTTGAGGTCGGGGAACGCGTCGGCGAGGTCGCCACGACGCAACTCCAGGTTGGTGACACCGGATGCCGCGACGTTGCGCGCCGCCCACTCGTGCGCTTCAGGGGAAAGCTCGACCGCGAATACGCGGGACCGCGGAACCTCGCTCGCCATCGCGATCGCGATCGCCCCGCTTCCCGTGCCGAGGTCGACGGCGATAGGTTCTGGCTCCGCCGCAGCCTGAAGAGCATCGATAGCAAACTGAGCAACCTGCTCAGTCTCCGGGCGCGGCACAAAAACACCGGGGCCGACAAGGAGTTCGCGATGACGAAACGGTGCTGTACCGGTGATGTGTTGCAGGGGTTCGCGCGCGGCACGACGCGCAACACACTTGTCGAACTCTGCAATGTCGGCATCCACTAGCGCTGCATCCATCGCCACTTTCGCCTGCACTTCGCCCCTGCTCATGGCCAGCACGTGCCCGAGGAGAAGCTCGACATCTACTGCGGGGTCTGGCACACCGGCGTCGGCAAGGCGAGCGAGAGCGCGCTCGCGCACCGTGCGAATATTTGTGGGCATAAAAGTATTGTCGCGTGAGTTGTCACAAATGAAACATTCAAGCCGGCTTTCAGCCAAACACTTTTAGGCTAATCGAAGCACCACTCACCTTCGACTCAAGGAGATTGATACTCGCATGTCAGGCAACGTCTACTCAAACATCACCGAGGTGGTCGGAAAGACTCCTCTCGTACGTTTAAATCGGGTGACTGATGATGCCTGCGCTACTGTTCTCGCCAAACTCGAGTTCTATAACCCGGCCGCGAGCGTGAAAGATCGCATCGGCGTCGCCATCGTCGATGCGGCCGAAGCTTCGGGTGAACTGACTCCAGGTGGCACGATCGTGGAAGCCACCAGCGGAAACACTGGCATCGCACTTGCACTTGTTGGTGCGGCCCGCGGCTACCGCGTGATCCTTGTGATGCCCGATTCCATGAGCAAAGAGCGCAGGGTATTGCTGCGTGCGTACGGCGCCGAAATCGTTCTCACGCCCGGCTCCGGCGGAATGAGTGCCGCGGTCGACAAGGCACGAGAAATTGTTGAAGCCACACCGAATGCTATTTGGGCGAAACAGTTTGCGAACCCTGCCAACCCGGCCATCCACCGAGCAACGACGGGTGAAGAGATCTGGAACGACACCGAGGGCGGCGTCGATATCTTTGTTGCCGGGATTGGAACGGGGGGAACGATTACCGGAGTGGGCAAGCTGCTGAAGGAACGCAAACCTTCCGTCCAGGTCATCGCCGTGGAGCCGATCGACTCCCCCATTCTGAGCGGCGGCTCAGCTGGGCCGCACAAGATCCAAGGTCTCGGTGCCAACTTCGTTCCCGAGGTCCTCGACACGAACGTGTACGACGAAGTCGTCGATGTGACGCTCGAAGGCTCGCTCACAATGGCGCGTCGGCTCGCCGCAGAAGAGGGCATCCTCGCCGGAATCTCGGGAGGTGCCGCGGTGTTTGGCGCAATTAATGTGGCCAAGCGTGCGGAGAACGCTGGCAAGACTATTGTCGTGATCGTTCCCGATTTTGGTGAGCGCTACGTTTCGACCATCCTGTACGAAGACCTTCAGGACTGAGGTTCACGGTGCCTCTGTTTTCTCGCACGCGGGAGGACGTCTCCAACGCGCTGCACAAAGACCCCGCCGCACGCAGTCGCGTCGAGGTGTTCCTCGCCTATTCCGGGTTGCATGCTGTCTGGGCTCATCGTTGGTCTCACTGGCTGTGGCGACACAAGCTGCGGACTTTCGCGCGCATCAATTCGCAAGTCGCTCGCTTTTTCACCGGCATTGAGATTCATCCAGGAGCAGAGATTGGTCGCCGTTTCTTCATCGACCACGGTATGGGAGTGGTCATTGGAGAGACCGCAGTGATCGGCGATGACGTGACCATCTATCACGGGGTTACGCTCGGTGGAAAAGGCTCTGCGACGGGCAAACGGCACCCCACTCTTGACGACGGCGTCGTTGTCGGCGCCGGTGCGCAGGTGCTGGGTGACATCACCGTCGGCGCGCGCAGTGTTATTGGGGCAAATGCAGTTGTCGTGCACGATGTGCCGTCCGACGCCACCGCCGTGGGAGTTCCCGCTGTGGTGCGTCGCGCAACCACATCGGGAAGCGAACCCGATTAGCCCTGGTCTCCGATGTCGGCCAAGCGCGCTTCTTCATCAAACTGGATGCACGACTCGACGACCGCGTCCAGCGCGCCATCCATGACCGTGTCAAGGTTGTAGGCCTTGAACCCGGTGCGGTGGTCTGCGATGCGATTCTCGGGGAAATTGTAGGTGCGGATGCGCTCTGAGCGGTCCATGGTGCGGATCTGGCTTTTTCGCGCCGCAGAGTCAATCTCCGCCTGTTGCTCCTGTTGGTAGGCCAAGATACGTGCTCGCAGCACGCGCATGCCAGCCTCTCGGTTTTGCAGCTGGCTCTTCTCGTTCTGCATCGCGACGACAATTCCGGTAGGCAAGTGGGTGATGCGCACCGCGGAGTCCGTCGTGTTGACCGATTGGCCACCGGGGCCGCTCGATCGATACACGTCGATCTTGAGGTCGTTTTTGTGGATCTCGACTTCTTCCGGCGTATCCACCTCAGGAAAGACGAGCACGCCTGTCGTTGACGTGTGAATGCGGCCCTGCGACTCGGTCACCGGCACGCGCTGAACGCGGTGCACACCACCCTCGTACTTGAGGTGAGCCCACACCCCCTGCGACGGGTCAGTGGCATTCGATTTGATCGCCAACTGCACGTCTTTGTAGCCGCCAAGGTCGCTCTCATTGCTATCGAGAAGCTCGGTCTTCCAACCTTTAGCTTCTGCATAGTGCATATACATTCGCAGCAGGTCGGCAGCAAAGAGTGCGCTCTCCGCGCCCCCCTCGCCGCCCTTGATTTCCATGATCACGTCACGGCCATCGTCGGGGTCACGAGGGATGAGGAGTCGGCGAAGCTTCTCTTGCGTCACCTGAAGGGTCTCTTCCATCGCCGGAACCTCTGCGGCAAAAGAGTCATCGTCTTTGGCTAGTTCGCGCGCAGCATCCAGGTCATCCTGCGCCTGAAGCCAATGCTCGTACGCGGCCTTGATTCGACTCAGTTCGGCGTACCGACGATTGATTTTCTTGGCTCTGGCCGCATCCGCGTGAACGGCGGGATCTGAGAGTTGTGTCTGCAGATCCTCATGCTCGGCCAGCAGCGTTGCTACCGACTCGAACATGCGCTTTAGTCTTCCTTTGCTCCGCCAGCAGCGGGCATCGACTTCTGAACCTGCATCAAGAACTCGACGTTACTGGTCGTGTCCTTCAGCCGGCCGAGTACGATTTCCAATGCCTGCTGGGTGTCGAGCCCCGCAAGGGCACGACGAAGCTTCCAGGTGATCTTGGTCTCGTCGACGCCCATCAGCATTTCTTCACGTCGCGTACCGGATGCGTTGACGTCCACGGCAGGGAAGATGCGCTTATCGGCGAGCTGACGGCTTAGGCGAAGCTCCATGTTGCCGGTGCCCTTGAACTCTTCGAAGATGACTTCGTCCATCTTGGACCCGGTCTCCACGAGCGCGGTGGCGATGATCGTTAGTGATCCGCCATCCTCAATGTTGCGCGCGGCACCGAAGAAACGCTTCGGCGGGTAGAGCGCTGACGAATCGACACCCCCGGAGAGAATACGACCGGATGCCGGGGCAGCCAGGTTGTAGGCACGGCCGAGTCGCGTGATTGAGTCGAGCAGCACGACAACATCATGGCCAAGCTCGACGAGACGCTTAGCGCGCTCGATGGCGAGCTCAGCAACGGTCGTGTGGTCTTCTGCTGGGCGGTCGAAGGTGGAGGCGATAACCTCACCCTTGACCGTGCGCTGCATGTCCGGGACCTCTTCTGGGCGCTCGTCGACGAGCACCACCATGAGGTGAACTTCTGGGTTGTTCTTGGCGATCGCGTTAGCGATGGCCTGCAGAACGAGCGTCTTGCCCGCCTTCGGCGGTGAAACGATGAGGCCACGCTGGCCCTTACCAATCGGCGACACGAGGTCGATGATGCGGGTCGTGAGCTTGCCCTGCTCGGTCTCGAGGCGCAGACGCTCAGTCGGGTACAGCGGTGTGAGCTTGCCGAACTCCACGCGCTCTGCGGTGGGGTCAAGTGGAAGCCCGTTTACCGAGTCAATCTTGACGATCGCGTTGTACTTCTGGCGGCCGGGGTTCTCGCCCTCGCGGGGCTGGCGAATGGCACCGACGACGGCGTCACCCTTGCGCAGGTTGTATTTCTTGACCTGACCAAGCGAGACATAGACGTCGTTATTGCCCGGCAGGTAGCCGCTCGTGCGCACGAAAGCGTAGTTGTCGAGCACGTCGAGGATACCGGCCACCGGGATGAGCACGTCATCCTCGGTCAGTTCGATCTCGACGTCGTCCTGGCCAGTGTGTCCGCGGCGCTTGCGGTCGCGGTAACGTCCGCGGCCACCACGGTCGTCTCCGTCATCCATCTGGCGATCGTCCTGTTGGCGGTCACCCTGTTGGCGGTCACCCTGTTGGCGGTCTCCCTGTTGGCGATTGCCCTGCTGACGGTCACCTTGCTGACGATTGCCTTGCTGGCGATCACCCTGCTGCTTATCTGCGCCGTTGCTGCCGCCGTTACGGCTGCGGTTGCGGTTGCGGTTACGGTTGCTGGAGCCTTCGCCGTCACCCTCGCCGGACTTCTCACAGTCTTCGGAAGACTCACCGGAGCGTGAAGCCTCTGCTGACTTCTCTGATGCGCGGCCACGGCTCGAACGGCCGGCCTTCGCGTCGTTGGTTGCGCCATCAGCTTTGTCAGCGCCATCAGCTTTGTCAGCGCCGTTAGCGTTGTCAGCGCCATCATTTTTATTGGACTTGTCAGCGCTTTCCGCGCTCACCGCGGGGTCTGACGTGTCGACTGTGCTGGCTTTGGTGCTTCGGCGCGAGGCGCCCTTGGCCGCCACGCGAAGCTCTGAATCACTCACAACCGAACCGGTTGCGCCAGCTTCGCTGGATGTGTTAACGGGCACGGTAGCCTCCGCTGCAGGCGCATCGGCCATCTTGGCCTGCGGTTCTTTGGCCTGCGGTTCTTTGGCTGGCGACGACTTGGCTTCCGCAGCTGGCTGAACACCTGCGGTTGTGGTCACGACACCAGCAGTGGCGGTTGCCCGGCGCGGTGCACGCTTCTTGGGTGCAGCGTCTGCAGCACCGTTGCTTGATTCAGGTGCCGATGTGGCAGCCGATTGGGTCTCGGAGATGATATCCACGAGTTCTCCTTTTCGAAGTTTGGTGGTACCCGCGATGCCGAGCCGTGCAGCAAGCGCCTGAAGCTCAGGCAACCGCAAGGCGGAAAGCGTCGTACCGTCGCTCTGCGCAGTAGCGCGAACGTTGTGGTCAGTCAATGGAGGGATTCCTTTCCCCTGACGAGTGGAGCACCTATTCGGTGCAGTGCAACCCGCAGCGGAGATTGTCGTCTGAATTCCTCACAGATCTACACGGGTGTGGAGGAGTGGGGGGTTTGACGAGTGCTGGTGATGCCATTCGGGAGCTTCGTCTTGTTAGGTAAACCCTAGAGATCAGGGGCCCGGTTAGACGGAGCCTTCTACCGGATGCACCATCACTGTAGCACCTTTGAAGTCGACAGCCAGCATGAGCGGCGTCCAGGCCGACGTCGAATGCTTCGCCACGAGTTCCGCGGCCCGAAGACGCTGGCTTGGTTCGCTTGCGAGCACGAGCACAGAAGGTCCCGCGCCCGAAACCACAGCGGCCAGCCCATTTTTGCGCAGCATCTGGATCAGGTCGTCGGTCTCACGCATGGCGCTTGCCCGATAGCTCTGGTGCAGCCGGTCTTCGGTAGCAGCGAGCAAAAGCTCGGGGCTCTGGATAAGTGCGGCGATCAGCAGCGCGCTTCGGGAGACATTGAAGATGGCGTCTTCGTGCGGCACGGATGCCGGCTGTAGGCTTCGCGCCAAGGCTGTCGACATGACGGCTTCTGGCACAAAGACCACGGTGGAAACACCACGGTGGGCGACCAACTTCTTGTAGTTGGGGCCGTCATCCGTTACCCACGCTATGGTGAGACCGCCAAAGAGGGCGGGCGCGACGTTGTCGGGATGCCACTCGAGATCGGTGGCAAGCTCCAGCAGCTTTGCCGAATCGATATCAACGAGGCCCTCGAGTAATCCTTTTGCGACCATAACGCCGGCGACAATCGCGGCGCCACTGGACCCGAGGCCCCTGCCGTGCGGGATCGCATTGTTCGCCACAATCTCAAGACCAGGAAGCTCAAAACCGTACTTGGAGAACACGTGCGCAATCGCTGTTGCGACAAGGTTCGTCTCGTCGGTGGCCACCTCGCCCTCCCCCACGCCATGCACGGTCACGTGAATGACCTTGTCACCACGCACCGTGACCTCGAGTTCGTCATACAGCGAAAGCGCCATGCCGACCGTGTCGAAGCCGGGCCCGAGGTTCGCGGTCGTCGCTGGCACCTTCACCGACAGGGATGTTCCCACAGGGATCTGCGGAGTTGTTGTCATGACCGCGACCCTTCGGTTCCGGCATCGGTTGCGGTCATCCCGAGGGCACTGGCAACCTCAGTGGTATCTGCCGCGACAATGGTGGGAGCCGCTTCGGAACCATCAGCACGCTTCAGCGCCCACTGCGGGTCTTTGAGCACGTGGCCCGTGACGGTAATCACCACGTTGGCACCCTTCGGAATCAATCCGGCTTCTGCTCGTTCGAGCAACCCTGCAACTCCAATTGCAGATGCCGGCTCGACAAAGATCCCCACCTCAGCCGAGAGCAGACGGTGGGCTTCCAATATCTTGCTATCGGAGAACATCCCGAAATAGCCATCGCTATCGTCACGAGCAGCAAGCGCCTGCTCCCACGAAGCAGGGTTACCAATTCGAATGGCACTGGCAATCGTTTCGGGGTGTTCGACGACATGCCCACGCACAATCGGCGCGCTACCCTCAGCCTGAAATCCGAACATGCGCGGCAACTTCGACGTGGCAGCGCGCGCAACTTCTTCGCGGTAACCACGGTGATACGCCGTGTAATTACCGGCGTTACCCAGGGGTAAAAAGTGAAAATCGGGCGCGTCGCCGAGCACGTCGACGACTTCAAATGCTGCAGTCTTTTGACCCTCAATGCGGTCATTGTTGACCGAGTTGACCAAATGCACTGGAAACTTCTCCGCCAACTCACGCGCGATAGCTAAGCAGTCATCAAAGTTGCCCTGCACCTGAAGCAGGTGTGCGTTGTGCGCGATCGCCTGGCTGAGCTTTCCGAGAGCAATCTTGCCCTCCGGTACGAGCACTGCGGCCGCGATTCCTGCCCGCGCAGCATAAGCGGCAGCGGATGCGGAGGTGTTGCCCGTCGACGCACACACAACAACTTTCGCGCCGTGCTCGACCGCTTTGGAAACGGCCATGGTCATACCGCGGTCTTTGAAGGACCCGGTGGGGTTCATCCCCTCGACCTTCACCCACACGCGAGCACCCGTGCGCTCCGAGAGCGGGAACGCCTCAACCAGCGGTGTGCCGCCTTCACCCAGCGTCACAATGGGGGTGGCTTCGCTCACGTCAAGCCGATCCGCGTACTCGCGGATAACACCGCGCCACTGATGGGACATAGTTACAGGCCTTCAACTCTCAAAACAGAAACGACGGATTCGATGACGGATGTTGCGGCCAACGCGGTAACGGTCGCTGCAAGGGAAGATTCGGACGCCTCGTGAGTGCCAATGACAAGGGTAGCTGTTGGTGCGCCTGTCGCCGGATCATCTGCGGTGGATTGCACCAGTGTCTCGACCGAAACCCCGTGGTCGCGGAAAAGGTTGGCAATGACCGCGAGCACACCCGGTTGGTCTGCCACGATGAGGGTGATCTGGTATCTCGTAGTAATGCTCGCCATCGGCAAAATGGGGAGATCCGCGTGCCGAGACTCGGCAATGCCCGGCCCGCCGATCACGTGCCGCCTCGCGGCAGAAACCAGGTCCCCGAGCACGGCAGAAGCCGTCTCTCTGCCACCGGCCCCGGCGCCATAAAACATGAGGTCTCCGGCCGCATCGGCTTCCACGAAGACCGCGTTCTTAGCGCCATGGACGGCCGCGAGTGGGTGGTTATCGGGAACAAGTGCAGGATACACTCGCGCGCTCACCCCTTGCACTCCCTCGGCATCCGTGAGCCGCTCACAAATCGCAAGCAACTTGACAACATAACCCGCGCGTTTCGCGGCCTGCACCTGCTCCAGCGTGATGCCCGTGATTCCCTCACGGTGCACCGACTCCAAGGGCACAACGGTGTGGAACGCAAGACTCGCAAGAATGGCGGCCTTGTGCGCTGCGTCAAAACCCTCGATGTCTGCGGTCGGGTCTGCTTCAGCAAAACCGAGCTCCGTTGCCGCGGCGAGTGCTTCATCGAGAGTGGAACCCTGAAGCTGCATGCGGTCAAGAATGAAGTTCGTCGTGCCGTTGACAATCCCGAGAATTCGCCGCACCTGGTCGCCCGCGAGGCTGTCGTGCAGGGGCCGGATGATAGGGATCGCCGCCGCGACAGCCGCCTCGTAATACAGTTGGGCACCCACCTGCTCCGCGGCTTCAAAAAGCTCCGGGCCGTGAGTGGCCAGCAGTGCTTTGTTGCCGGTGATCACGTCGGCCCCGGAATTCAGCGCTTGAAGAATGTAAGTGCGCGCAGGCTCCAGCCCACCGATGAGTTCGATCACGATGTCGGCGCTGAGGATGAGCGACTCTGCATCGGTAGTGAAGAGTTCACTGCGCAGCTCTGTGGTGCGAGGCGCATCAACATCGCGGACCGCGATTCCCACCAAGTCGATTCCTGCGCCGACGCGTTCGGCAAGCTCATCGGCGTGCTCCAGCAGCAGGGAAGCAACTTCGGCGCCCACGTTGCCTGCACCCAGCAGCGCGACACGAACATTCCGGTACTCGATCATCGAGTCACTCCCTCTTCTCTTCTCACAACATCTAATCCGGCATCTCTCGCCAGAAGGTCAGCCTCAGTATCGCCCCGCACGATCACACGTGCAGAACCGTCTCGCACCGCGACGACCGGCGGTCGCGTTAGGTAGTTGTAGTTGCTCGCGAGAGACCAGCAGTATGCGCCCGTCGCCGCAACCGCCAGCAGGTCGCCGGGTCGAACGTCACCCGGGAGGTAGTCGTTCCGCACGACAACGTCACCGCTTTCACAGTGCTTTCCGACGACGCGCACGAGGGCGGGCTCGGAATCCGACCTGCGACTGGCGATGCGCACCGAGTAGTCGGCCGCGTAGAGGGCCGCACGAACGTTGTCGCTCATGCCGCCATCGACGCTAACGTACCTGCGAACGGCCGTCGCTGATTCTGTTTGCACGTCGACGTCCTTCACTGTTCCCACGGTGTACAGCGTGAGCCCAGCGGGGCCAATGATGGCGCGACCAGGCTCGAGCGCGATAGCGGGAACCTCGACCCCCCACCGATTCGCCTCTTTCTCAACCGCAGCGGCAATTTCCTTTGCGAGTTCACACACCAGTGGAACGTCGTCGGCAGTTGTATAGGCGATGCCGAACCCCCCGCCGATGTTGAGCTCTGGCACTGGCCCGGACTGCAACAAAAGGGCGTGCACTTCCATGAGCCGAGAAACTGCTTCAAGAAAGCCGCCAGCATCAAATATCTGTGAACCGATGTGGGAATGCATCCCGACAAAGCTCAGTGATGGCTGGGAACGGATGCTGGCCACGATCTCAGGAATATCCGACAACGCGATACCGAATTTCTGGTCTTCCCTCGCGGTTGCCAAATACTCGTGGGTGTGGGCGTTGACGCCGGTGTTCGCCCTCACCCGCACGCGCTGAACGGTGCCGTGGTGCTCGGCAGACTGCGCAACGCGCAGAACTTCACGATGGCTGTCAACCACAATGACCCCGACACCCGCGGCCACAGCACGGTCTATTTCGGGCTCACTCTTGTTGTTCCCATGGAACCCGATGCGTGCTGGTGGAACCCCGGCCGCGAGTGCCAAGGCGAGTTCGCCGCCGCTGGCAACATCGATGGAGAGACCCTCCTCGATCATCCATCGGGCAACCTCGGCTGAAAGAAACGCTTTGCCCGCGTAGTAAACCGTAACTCGCGCGCCGAATGG
>JBDSUT010000175.1:0-14645 GCA_039927595.1 Terrimesophilobacter sp. | reverse complement strand
GGGTCATTGACCTTGGCCCCGAAGGTGGCGCGGGAGGGGGCGAGGTCGTTGCCGAAGGCACTCCTGAGGAACTCGCGCGATCCAAGAAGAGTCACACGGGTCGATTTCTCAAGGAAGTGTTGGAGCGCGAGCGATCATGAAGTCCGCTGTCGTGAGGGGTCATGACTGACTCAGTGAGCTACCGCCCGAAGGCGGGAGAGATCCCGACGTCGCCGGGTGTCTACCGCTTTCGCGACCTCGCAGGACGCATTCTTTACGTTGGCAAGGCAAAAAACCTGCGTGCCCGACTCAGTAACTACTTTGCGCCGCTCACAAGCCTCCACGAGCGCACCAGGCGCATGGTGACGACGGCGACCTCTGTGGAGTGGACGGTGGTGGGCAGCGAGTTTGAGGCACTCCAGCTCGAATTTAGCTGGATCAAGGAATTCAATCCACCGTTCAACGTGCAGTTCCGAGATGACAAGTCCTACCCATATCTCGCGATAACGCTTGCCGACGATGTGCCCCGGGTTCTCATCACACGTAATCGGTCCATCCCCGGGGCAAGATATTTCGGCCCGTACACAAAAGTGTGGGCAATTCGGGAGACCCTGGATTTGCTCTTGAAGGTCTTTCCCATGAGGAGCTGTTCCGATGCGACGTTTAAGCGCGCACAACAGACCGGGAGGCCGTGCCTGCTCGGTGAGATTGGAAAGTGTGCTGCTCCCTGTGTTTCAAGAATCAGTAGAGAAGATCACAAGGCCATCGCCTTAGATTTTGCTTCGTTTATGGCGGGCAATGACTCTCAGTTTGTGGCTGACCTTTCGCAGAGGATGAAGCAAGCATCCGAGTCTCTTGATTACGAGGCGGCGGCCAAGTTTCGGGATCAGCTTGTCGCGATTGACACGGTTCTTTCCAAAAACAACGTGGTGCTGCCGGACACCGTTGACGCAGATTTGTTTGGGATCGCCCACGATGAATTGGCTGCAGCAGTTCAACTGTTTTCTGTGCGAGGAGGCCGAATTCGTGGAGTGCGAAGCTGGGTTGTCGACAAAGAGTTAGATATGCCTGAACCAGACCTAGTCGAAACAGTTGTCTACAACGCCTATCAACAAGCATCCACCCGCCAGCGGGATATGGAAGGCAATCTCACTCCACCTCGACTCGTTGTGGTTCCGTCTCTTCCAGATGACGCGGTGGAATTCGAGAGACTGTTGACGGAGTTGCGCGCGGTCAAAGGCAATCGAGGTCGAGTGTCCCTGCGGGTTGCCCAGCGTGGTGACCTTGCCCAACTCGCGGAGACAGTCAAGAGGAACGCTCAGAGTGCCTTGGCAAGCTACAAGACTCGACGAAGTAGCGATTTCGTTTCACGCTCTCAGGCGCTTGCCGATATCCAGGAAGCGCTGGGGATGCAGGACGCCCCCTTGCGCATGGAATGTTTCGACGTCTCTCACCTGAGCGGCACCAACATCGTTGCGTCCATGGTGGTGTTTGAGGATGGCCTCCCGAAGAAGGATCAGTATCGACGCTTTAGTATTCCCGAGTCTACTGACGACACCGAGTCGATTTATCAGACGCTCGTGCGCCGCCTCGCGCGGCTGAATGATGATCCGGTGGACTCGGAGGATGCCGGCGTGACCCCGCCAAAGAAGAGATTTGCGTACCGCCCCAATCTTCTCATCGTCGATGGGGGTCAGCCACAAGTGCAGGCTGCCATGAAGGCACTGCGGGAGGTTGGCATCGAACCGACGGCAGCAGGGGGGATCGCGCTGTGTGGAATTGCAAAGCGCCTCGAAGAAATATGGCTACCAGACTCTGACTTTCCTGTAATCTTGCCGCGAAACAGCGATGCGCTTTTCCTTTTTCAGCGTATTCGAGATGAAGCACATCGATTTGCCATTTCTTTTCAACGACAAAAGCGGAAGGCCGACATCACGAGTGTTCTATCGGAGATTCCTGGTCTTGGCCCGGCACGAGTGCGTGAAGTCTTGCGCCACTTTGGGTCTGTCACCCGTCTTCGTTCTGCGAGCGCGCATCAGATTGCCGAGGTTCATGGGATTGGCCCCGTGATTGCCGAGGAGATTGTGGAGAGACTCGGCACTTCGGTCCCCGATGGTTCCTGAAGTCGGTAGGCTTTGGTTCACCAGCGGGGCAGTTCTGCACTATCGAATAAGGGCATGATCGAATAATGACAACGGAAAGTGTGCGCCAGGAGGTGCTCGTCGTCACGGGGATGTCCGGAGCTGGCCGGTCCACGGTGGGCAACGCCCTTGAAGACCTCGGCTGGTATGTCGTCGACAACTTGCCCCCTCAGATGATCACTCCTCTCGTCGAACTCGCGACGAAAGCCGCGGATACGATTCCCAAGATCGCGACGATCACGGACGTGCGTGGTGGCAGACTCTTTTCAGACCTGCAGCAGATCGTGGAGGTTTTGAAGGAATCATCCGAGATCCGCGTTCTCTTTCTTGAAGCGACCGACGACGCCCTGGTCCGTCGGTTCGAGCAGGTGCGCCGACCACACCCACTTCAGGGAACGGGCACAATCCTTGATGGAATTTCTGCGGAGCGCGCTCAAATGTTGGAAATGAGGGAATCCAGCGACATCATCATCGACACCTCTGGGCTGAATATTCACCAACTCGCTACCAAAGTGACCGAAATTTTTGCCGCAGACGACACCCCTGGTGTGCAGATTACGATTCTCAGCTTTGGTTTCAAATACGGGGTACCTACCGACGCAGATTTGGTTGCGGATATGCGGTTTCTTCCCAATCCGTTCTGGATTCCAGAGTTGCGCTCCCAGACAGGACTCGATGCAGAAGTGAGTGACTTCGTTCTCTCTCAGGAGGGTGCGCGGGAGTTTATTAACGCCTATGCCACCGCCTTGGAGCCGGTGCTGGCGGGGTACCAGCGAGAGAACAAACGTCATGCGACGATTGCTGTCGGTTGCACCGGAGGGCGCCATCGATCAGTCGCCGCGGTCGAGCAACTTGCCACTGTCATTCGAGGGCTTCCTGGAGTCGCAGTTAATGTGAAGCATCGTGACCTTGGTCGCGAGTGACAGTGAATCCTTTAGTTAACGACAAAGAGAAGGGGAACCTTTCGTGGCACTGACCGCTGACGTCAAGGCAGAACTAGCAGTTGTTGCGGTGAGCAAAACCACGGTGAGGGCTGCAGAACTCGCCACGATCTTGCGATTCTCTGGCGGGCTGCACCTTATTTCGGGCCGCATTGCAGTGGAATCTGAACTCGATACGGTAGAGATCGCGAAACGGGTGCGACGTGACCTTGCGGAACTTTACGGCGTGCGAAGTGAGCTTGCGGTCATCTCCGCTTCCGGCACGAGACGCACCAATCAGTTCTTGGTGCGAGTTTTGGATGGAGAGACTCTTGCGCGTCAAACGGGACTCCTCGATGCTCGAAGACGCCCGGTAAGAGGGCTACCCAATCGGTTGACCACAGGATCCCACGAGGAGCTCGCCGCAGTGTGGCGTGGTGCATTTCTCGCGAGAGGCTCACTCACCGATCCCGGCAGGTCAGCAGCAATCGAAGTGATCTGCCCTGGGAATGAAGCAGCCATGGCTTTGGTCGGCGCAGCTGCCAGACTCAAGATTTCGACGAAAGCCCGTGAGGTTCGCGGCGTGCACCGCGTCGTCATCCGTGATGGTGAAGCAATCAGCACGATGCTGGTGAACATGGGTGCGACGGGAACGGTCGTCGCTTGGGAAGAGCTTCGGCAACGGCGTGAAGTGAGAGCAACGGCGAATCGCTTAGTGAACTTTGATGACGCCAATCTACGACGGAGCGCTCAGGCGGCCGTTGCTGCGTGTGCACGTGTGGAGCGCGCGATGGAGATTCTTGAGGGGACTATCCCGGACCATTTGAGGTATGCCGGAGAATTGCGCCTTCGTTTCCGTGATGCCAGTTTGGACGAACTGGGGCATCACGCAGACCCGCCAATGACGAAGGATGCCGTGGCCGGCAGAATTCGACGCCTCCTCGCCATGGCCGACAAAGTTGCGATCGAGCAGGGCATCCCCGGTACGGACGCGAACCTTCCACCGGATTACGACGACGCTTAGCAGCACGTGGCTTTAGCCGCCCAGAACGGGCTAAGCCTGCGGCGATAGACTGAGTGTGCAATATGCTCCACAGTTCTTAAAGGTGAGAGCAAGAGAAACGCGAGGAGAACTTCACTGATGTCTGACTACACACTTCCGGAACTCGACTATGACTATGCGGCGCTCGAGCCACATATCAGCGCAAGAATCATGGAACTTCACCACGGTAAGCACCACGCGGCCTACGTCGCAGGTGCTAACACTGCTCTCGCGAAGCTTGCTGAGGCTCGTGATTCCGGAGATTTCGCGAACGTCAATAAGCTCGAGAAAGACCTCGCATTCAACCTTGGCGGTCACGTCAACCACTCAATTTTCTGGACGAACCTTTCGCCTAACGGTGGTGGAACGCCTGAAGGCGAACTTGCTGCCGCTCTTGATGACAACTTCGGATCGTTCGACAAGTTCCTTGCACACTTCACCGCGGCCGCCGCGGGCATCCAGGGTTCAGGTTGGGGAGCGCTTGTCTGGGACTCGATTGGTGAAAAACTGCTCATTCAGCAGTTCTTTGATCAGCAGACCAACTTTGCGGCTGGCACCGTGCCGCTTCTCATGCTCGACATGTGGGAACACGCTTTTTACCTCGACTACGTCAACGTGAAGGGCGACTACATCAAGGCGTTTTGGAACATTGCCCATTGGGAAAACGTTGCACAGCGCTTTGCCGTTGCACGTGAGAAGACATCAGGCCTTCTGATCCTGAGGTAGCCACACCGAGCAAGTTTCGTCGCTTCAGGTCTTGTTCAACCAGCATCGAGGAGAGTCACCTTTTGTCTGTAAAAATTGGTATCAACGGATTTGGTCGCGTTGGCCGCAACTATTTGCGCGCATCCCTTGCGCAAGGCACTGACCTCGAAATCGTGGCGATCAATGACTTGGCAGACAATGAGATGCTCGCGAACCTTCTCAAGTTTGACTCCGTTGGCGGGCGCATTGAGGCTTCGGTAGAAGTTGACGGCGACAATATTGTGGTCAATGGCAAGTCGATCAGAGTATTCGAGAGCGCTGATCCGGCCGAGATTCCGTGGGAAGACGCCGGGGTGGACATCGTTGTTGAATCTACTGGGCGTTTCACGAAAGTTGAGGATGCGCGAAAGCACCTTCGTGGCAGCGTGCAAAAGGTCATCATTTCCGCGCCTGGGAAGGGTGACTGTGCAACGTTCGTAATGGGCGTAAATGAGCAGGACTACGATCCCACGACCGACCACATCATCTCGAATGCCTCCTGCACCACCAATTGCCTTGCGCCTATGGCAAAAGTGTTTCTAGAAAGCTTCGGGATCGAACGTGGACTGATGACCACGGTGCATGCCTACACCTCGGATCAGAACTTGCAAGACGGACCACACAAAGACCTGCGGCGTGCCCGTGCCGCCGCACTCAACATCGTCCCGACTAGTACGGGGGCAGCGAAAGCCCTTGGTCTCGTCATTCCTGAGTTAGTGGGAAAGTTGGATGGTTATGCGCTTCGTGTTCCCGTCCCCACCGGATCTATTGTCGACTTGACACTGGAAACTCGCGCTGGGCTCACGGTGGATGACATCAATGCCGCCTACAGGAAGGCGTCGGAGGGTTCCCTTAAGGGCTTGCTGAGCTACACAGAGGAACCCCTCGTCTCGAGCGACATTGTTGGCGACCCACACTCGTGCATCTTTGACTCTGGACTGACGAAAGTAATGGGAACCCAGGTGAAGGTTGCCGGTTGGTATGACAACGAGTGGGGTTACTCACATCGGCTCGTCGACTTGACCGAGTTCGTCGCGGCTCGTCTCGGCTGAATGCGGATTCGACATGTTGACCACGATTGATTCCCTAGGCCCATTAGCCGGTCGGCGTGTGATCGTGCGGTGCGATCTCAACGTGCCACTTGACGATGGTGTAATTACGGATGACGGCCGAATTCGCGCGTCGCTCCTCACCCTGAATGAACTTATCCATGCGGGTGCCAGAGTTGTGGTTATCTCGCACCTCGGACGACCCTCAGGCACCCCAGATGCGCAGTTCAGTCTTGCCCCAGTAGCTCAACGGCTGAGCGAGCTGCTCGGCAAACCCGTGGTGTTTTCGAGTGACACCGTGGGGGCCGGAGCGGCTGCGGCCGTTTCGGAGCTGCGTGACGGGGACATAGCTCTTCTCGAGAATCTTCGATTTAATGCTGGCGAGACGGCGAAGTCGAAGAGTGAACGCCACGCGTTCGCGGCTCGGCTCGCGCAGCTTGGTGACGTTTTTGTTTCCGACGGGTTTGGTGTTGTTCATCGTGATCAAGCCAGTGTCGTGGAACTCGCCGAGATCCTTCCTCATGCTGCAGGCCGTCTCATCGAAGCTGAGCTAAACGTTCTTAACCTACTCACAGCGAATCCGGTGAAGCCGTACGCCGTCGTTCTGGGAGGTTCAAAGGTTTCAGATAAATTGGGCGTCATTGAACATCTGCTACCGAGGGTCGATTCACTTCTCATCGGTGGGGGAATGATGTTCACTTTTCTCGCTGCACAGGGTCATGCCGTAGGCGAGAGTCTTCTCGAGTCAGACCAACTTGACACGGTGAAGGGTTACCTCGACGAGGCAAGAAAGTTGGGGGTGGAGATTGTTCTTCCCACGGATGTTGTTGTCGCCTCCACGTTCGCCGCCAATGCCGAGCACGCGGTGCAATCAGTGGAGATGATCGAAGATACGCCGTGGGGGGCTTCGGGCTTGGGCCTGGACATCGGCCCAGCGTCTGCCGAACACTTCGCGAGCATCATCGAGAAGTCACAGACCGTATTCTGGAACGGTCCGATGGGCGTTTTCGAGTTCCCCCCGTTCGCAGAGGGAACGCGCACCGTTGCTTCTGCGCTAACCCGCGTTGAAGGTCTTTCTGTTGTCGGTGGTGGTGACTCTGCCGCCGCCGTGCGAGCCCTCGGCTTCAGCGACAGTGACTTTGGGCACATTTCCACGGGCGGCGGTGCGAGCCTCGAGTTCCTCGAAGGTAAACGCCTTCCTGGATTGGAGGCTCTCGGGTGGGAGTAACGGCAGAAACCACCAGAGTCCCGCTCATCGCGGGAAACTGGAAGCTCAACCTCGATCACTTACAGTCGATTGCGTTCGTGCAGAAACTGGCGTGGGTGCTGAAAGACGCTCGACTGGATTTCCGCACCGTCGAAGTCGCGGTGTTCCCACCGTTCACTGACCTGCGATCCGTACAGTCTTTGATCGCCGCCGACAATTTTTCGATCACCTACGGGGCTCAGGATGTCTCCGCTCACGAATCGGGCGCCTACACGGGGGAAATCTCGGGTGCGTTTCTCAAAGCACTGGACTGCAGATACGTCATTGTCGGCCACTCCGAGCGCAGAACTTACCACCACGAATCTAACGAGCTCGTGGGGGAGAAAGCCGCGGCTGCACTTCGTCACGGGGTCACTCCGGTGGTGTGCGTGGGGGAGACCGCGGAGGATCTCGACCGTCGCGGAGCAAGCGCAGTTCCAATCGAACAGCTCCAGGTAGCACTCGAGGCGATGCCCAAAAACGCAGATATCGTTGTGGCGTATGAGCCAGTGTGGGCGATTGGGTCTGGACAGGCCGCCACGCCAGAGCAAGCAGAGAACGTCACCTCCGCCTTGAGGAATGTTCTCAAAAACTCGTGGGGGGGCGATGCCGCCGCACGTACGCGAATCCTTTACGGAGGGTCCGTGAAATCCGGCAATATCGCAAGTTTTATGCGGCAACCTAACATTGATGGAGCCCTAGTCGGCGGGGCGAGCCTCGTCGTCGACGAGTTCGCCAAAATCGTGCGTTTTCAGAGTCACGTCGGAGTGTGACACAAGATTCCAGTGCGCGTCGCCGCAAGTTATACTAGTCAACGGCCAGCGCCCCCAGAAAGGCACCAAAACTCGTGGATATACTTCAGGTCATCATGCAGGTTGTGCTCGGAATTACGAGCCTTCTGCTGACACTCCTCATTCTCTTGCACAAGGGTCGAGGTGGTGGGCTCTCAGATATGTTCGGTGGCGGCACAACCTCAAACCTCGGCGCTTCGGGTGTTGCGGAGCGCAACCTCAACCGATTCACCGTACTTTTGGGACTGGTGTGGGTCTCGTCAATCATCATTCTGGGGCTCATCATGAAGTTCGAAGGCGCTTAAGGGGTCAATCATGGCATCTGGTGGCAGTGCAATCCGTGGCTCTCGCGTTGGAGCGGGCCCCATGGGTGAGCAGGATCGCGGCTTTCATGCCGACCGAATTCAGGTCAACTATTGGTGCGCAAACGGTCATGAGTTGAAGCCCTATTTTCTCGCGACTATTGATCGGGATGACATTCCGGAGCAGCTTGATTGCCCCAACTGCGGCCTTCCGTCGGGGCAGGACAGAGAGAACCCGCCGTCGGTCACGAAGCTTGAGCCCTATAAAACCCATTTGGCCTACGTGAAGGAACGCAGAACTGAGAAAGAGGCGGCGTCCCTGCTTGATGAAGCCCTTGAGCAGTTGCGTGCCCGGCGTGGTCGCACGACTGCGTAACCTCAGCGAGCAAGTAACCTCAGCGAGCAAGTGACCTCAGCGAGCACGTGAGCCGAGCGAAACGTAAGTTTGGCGACGTCAAGCGTTCAGGCTCGCTTCGAGAAGGTCCTCGGGAACTTCTGCCGTCGCGGATCGATCAACGAAGAAGACCGTCTTGTTGGTTCCCTTGACTCCAGCCACCGGTACCTCTGCGACGTTTGCTCCGGCCAGCGCCAGCCCGAGAGCGGGCGCTTTGTCTGCTCCGGAAAGACACAACCAGACGAGTGCCGCGGAGTTGATAACGGGGAGGGTGAGGCTCAGTCGCTCCGGTGGGGGCTTAGGTGAGTTGCGTACGGGAATCACAGTTTCTTCGCGTTCCTTGATACCTTCGTGCCCAGGAAAGAGAGAGGCGATGTGGCCATCCGGTCCGACCCCAAGAAAAACGAGGTCAAACGCGGGATAGCGTGCGCCCTCTGTGCCGTGCGCGGTGAGTTCAGAAGCGTAGGCTCGAGCTGCTGCGTCGAGGCTAAGGCCCCCATCAGCGGAGGGGAATCGATGGATGTTGGCTGGGGGACAGGCGATCTTGGAAAGAAAGACCGCCTCCGCCTGTGCGTCATTACGTTCACTGTCTCCGGCCGGAAGCCATCGCTCATCGCCCCACCACAGGTGAATTCGGGCCCAATCAATATCGGCAGTAGCGTTGCATGCAGCAATTGCGGCCAGCGAGTCGATGCCCACACTGCCGCCCGTGAGAACAACGTGCGTTTCCGCTTGCCCTTCGAGAATTCCATGAACAGTTTCGACGAATCGGTCGGCAAGACCCTGAATGAGTGCGGCCCTATTGTCAAATACGGTCACGAGAGTTTTCGAGGTCATGTCAGTCCGTTCTTGTTTCAACGAATCGTCCAAGTGAGGTCTTAGGATCACTCAGTGCACTAAGGCCCTGTTGCAGCACCTTACCGAAGAGTTCGTCCGGGTCGAGTCGTCGTAATTCTTCCGAAAGGCAGTCGCGAAGGCCACGACGAGGCAATGAGATGTCATGCACTGGCTGCCCAGGCTGGGTCAATGTAACGATGTTTGGTTGAGTCCTGACCAGAGTAATCACTCCGGAGGCTCTCTCGAGCCTCACTTCGTGCAGTCCGGCCCGCGCGCCGGAAGGGTCATACAGGTACTGCTGGGCCGGGACATCAAGTTGAGTCTGAAGCCAGGCAGCTAGCAGGGGAGTCGATGGTGAATCCGATGCCCCATGCACCTCAATCGCGGTAATCGATTCGTAGGGCGGCTGGTCAAGCACGGCAGCTAACTGTGCACGCCAAAGAGTAAGTCGCGTCCAGGCGAAGTCCGTATCACCGGGCGAGTATGTCTCCGCTAAATGACCGAGAAAACCGCGCGGGTCGGCCTGGGAGGCTGCATCGGTGATCCGGCACTGCGCTAAGCGCCCAACTGAGGAGTTGGAAACCGATTCTGGTGTATCCGCTGGCCACCACGCTACGACGGGCGCATCAGCCAAGAGAAGTCCTGTGACGAGACCTTCTTCGTTCTTCGCGGTGTCTCCATATGCGCGAAGAACGATGACCTCGCTCGCCCCCGCATCACCACCAACCCGAATCTGCCCGTCAAGTCTGGACTCGTCACCCTCAGGGCCCCTCGTTGACGTGGAGAGCACGATCACCCTCATGGGGTGTTCACGGGAGGCGGCATTAGCGGCGGCGATAGCGTCTTCCTCGGCCCCATGGTGCGTGATGATGACGAGCGTAAGTACGCGTCCGAGCGCAACTGCGCCACCCTCTTCCCGAATCTTGACCAACGCTCGAGAAATTCCACTCGTTGTCGTGGACGGCAGTTCGACGATCATGGGCGTCTCCAGACCCGACGATCGCGCGCGAGAAGCGAATCCGCGGAACTCGGCCCCCAAGTTCCAGGTCGGTACTGCTCGGGTTTACCCTGCGTCTCCCAGAAATCTTCGATCGGATCGAGGATTTTCCAACTCAACTCGACCTCCTCATGCCGCGGAAACAGCGGAGGGTCTCCGAGAAGCACGTCAAGAATGAGTCTTTCATAGGCTTCCGGGCTCGCTTCGGTGAAAGCGTGCCCATATCCAAAGTCCATTGTGACGTCTCGAACCTGCATTCCAGCGCCTGGCACTTTGGAGCCGAACCGAATCGTCACACCCTCATCGGGCTGAACTCGAATAACGAGCGCATTCTGGCCGAGTGTACTCGTTTGGCTCTCCGCAAAAAGGTACTGAGGGGCACGGGCAAAAACGACCGCAATTTCGGTGACTCGTCGTCCAAGTCGTTTGCCTGCGCGCAGGTAAAACGGCACGCCAGACCAGCGACGGGTGTTGATCCCGAGACGGATGGCGGCGAAAGTCTCGGTGCGGGAATTTGGATCCATGCCGTCTTCTTCAAGAAAACCGATCACCCGCTCACCGCCCTGCCACCCACTCGAGTACTGGCCCCGAGCTGTCGTCAGTGAAAGGTCGCTCCCGATGCGCACTGCGGAGAGAATTTTCTCCTTCTCTGCACGCAAATCCCGAGCGTCGAAAGAGACCGGCTCTTCCATTGCCGTGAGCGCAAGCAACTGCAGAAGGTGGTTTTGGATGACGTCGCGCGCCGCGCCGATCCCGTCGTAATACCCGGCCCGACCTCCCACTCCGATATCTTCGGCCATCGTAATCTGCACGTGATCCACCGAGCGTGCGTTCCAGATCGGTTCCCACAACTGGTTGGCGAAGCGAAGCGCAAGGATGTTTTGCACTGTCTCTTTACCAAGGTAGTGATCAATACGAAAGACGGAGTCGCCAGGGAAGACAGAGAGTACGACGTCGTTGAGGGCCCGCGCAGTGGCAAGGTTGCTACCAAAAGGCTTCTCTATGACTACGCGACGCCATTGGCCGTTCTGCTGTTCGGCCAGCCCTGACCGCCTCAGTTGCTCGGTAACTTCGGGAAAAGACTTGGGTGGGATGGAGAGATAAAACGCGTGATTGCCCATGGTTCCTCGACGCTCGTCGAGTTCCTTGAGGGTGACTTTGAGTCGGTCAAATGCTTGTGCGTCGTTGAATTCACCCTGCACAAACCGAATGCCGTGCGAAAGCTGCATCCACACGTCCTCGTCAAAGGGAGTTCGTGCATATGCTTTGACTGCATCGTGAACCTCTTGAGCGAAAGCTTCCGTGCTCCAGTCGCGACGAGCAAAACCCACGAGCGCGAAGCCGGGCGGTAAGAGCCCCCGGTTTGCAAGATCGTAAACAGCGGGCAAGAGCTTGCGACGCGCCAGATCGCCGGTTACACCGAAAATGACGAGAGCACTCGGCCCCGCAATGCGGTTGAGCCGCCTATCGGATGCCACTCTCAGCGGATTCGCATCCTTTGCAATGTTGACGGGCGACATCAATTCAGCCGAAAGAGGTGAGGAGAGCGCGCAGACCCTGCTCAGGGTCGGTTAAATTGAGAGTCAATACCGGTCGTCCGTGCTGCGCAAGCACGGACGCATCGCCTTGCGCTTGCGCCTTAATGAGTTGGCCGAAGGTAAAAGGCCGGTCAGGAATGTCGAGATCTTGCGGCTCGTCGGCGGTGAGTTGCAGGAAGACGCCCACAGCGGGGCCCCCTTTGTGGAACTGACCGGTCGAATGCAGGAAGCGTGGCCCCCATCCGAACGTGACCGGGCGATCAACCCGAGCAGCCAACAGATCTCGCAACCGTGCAGCCTGTGCGAGCGCATGGCGATTGAGATACGCCTGAATGCTCAGATAACCGTTGGCTGGCAGCTTCAGGAGGAGCGCCTCGATTGCCCCCTCAATGGATCCAGCGGCATTGATGGCCTTGTCATTCGAGTGAACCTCAATGCCTTTGTCCACAAACGCGGGAGCGGCCGGTTCGGGACGGTTGTCAAGCAAGCCGCGGGTGGCATCTTTGGCTGATTCCACGTCAGGTTGGTTGAAGGGGTCGATGTCTAAGATCAGGCCGGCGACCGCGACTGCGGTCTCCCACACGATCATTTGCGCACCAAGAGTGCCACTGATTTCAATCTCGCCGTCAAGAACCTCCTCGGTTGCTCTTGCGCTTTCCACCAGGCGCACGACGTGAAGATCAGGCATGGCCTTGCCGAGCTCAGGGGCTTCCGTGGTGATCACCACGGGAAGCAGGCCTTTGCCATTCTTGCCCGTGGATTCAGCGATCAGTTGCTCTGCCCAGTCCGCGAATCCCAAGATGTAGGTGCCATCTGCGACGATCGCCAATTTGTCACGGAGCGGTTGGGTGCCCGCGATCGCTGCTCCCAAAACGAGGGCAGGGTTATCAAGCCTGTCGACAGAAACGCGTCCGACAACCGAGGATGCTTCGTCGAGAAGCGCGGCAATATCGGCGCCCGCGAGCCCGGAAGGGACGAGGCCGAATGCCGTCAGGGCAGAATAGCGCCCACCAACGTTTGGGTCTGCGTTGAAGACACGATAACCATCGGCGCGAGCAGAAACGTCCAAGGGAGACCCCGGGTCTGTTACGACCACAATGCGTTCGACCGGATCGATCCCCGCGTCACGGAAGGCTTTCTCGTACACGCGTTTGTGGCTGTCAGTTTCGACGGTAGAACCAGACTTTGACGAGATGATTACTGCCGTCGTCGTGAGACGATCGTTCACCGCGGCAAGAATTTGGCCGGGGGAAGTGGTGTCAAGGATCGTGAGTTCCACGCCCGCGGTGCGCGTAATGACCTCGGTGGCGAGAGAAGAGCCGCCCATGCCTCCCAGAACGAAGTGATTGACACCCTCGGCGCGCAGTGTGTCACGCAGGGCGAGGATTTCAGGTACGAGTGGCTCCGACACGGCGACAGCCTCGGTCCAGCCGAGTCGCTTCTCCGCCTCCGCCTCAGCCTCCGGACCCCACAGTGTGGAGTCTTGTCCCGCAATGCGGGAGGCAACAAGATCGGCAACAAGTCCGGGAACGATGAGGTCGACAGCAGCACGGGCTGGTCCACTCACAGTGATGTCGAAACTCATGACGTTGTCTCACCTCGAGCTGCATCCAGCGCGGCAGAAACGGTATCGAGGAGCTCGTTCCAGGAAACAGTGAACTTGTCCACGCCCTCTTTCTCCAAGAGAGCGGTCACCTCGTGGTAGGAAATACCGAGACCATCAAGGGCATCGAGGACTCTGTTGGCATCCTCATAGTTGCCTGTAATGGTGTCACCACGAATGTCACCGTGATCGAACGTCGCCTCCATGGTCTTCTCTGGCATGGTGTTGACGGTCTCGGCCGCGACAAGCTCTTCCACATAAAGTGTGTCCTTGAACGCGGGATCTTTCACACCGGTGGATGCCCACAGTGGCCTTTGCAGGTTCGCCCCCTGCGCAATCAGGTTCTTCGCACGTTCAGTAGAAAACGCTTGCTCGAACACCTGATAGGCGAGGCGCGCGTTGGCGATCCCAGCCTTTCCCTTCAAAGCGAGGGCCTCTGGCGTGCCGATGTCGTCAAGGCGGCGATCGACCTCCGTATCTACCCGAGAAACGAAGAACGACGCGACGGAACGAATACCGGCCAGATCAATGCCCGCAGCCTTCGCTCTCTCAATTCCAGAAAGGTAAGCGTTCACTACTTCGCGGTGTCGTTCGAGGCTGAAGATGAGCGTGACGTTGACACTGATGCCGATCGCAGTCAACTCCGTAATTGCGCCAAGACCCTCGAGCGTCGCCGGAACCTTGATCATCACGTTGGGGCGATCAACGGTTTCCCACAGCATGCGCCCTTGAGCGATGGTTCCGGCAGTGTCGTGAGCAAGAGAAGGCTCTACTTCAATGGAAACGCGTCCATCTTGACCGTGGGTTGAGTCATAGAGCGGTCTGAAAATCTCACACCCACGCGCCACATCGTGAGTGGTGATATCGACAACCGCGTCGCTGACGCTGCTTCCCTTCGCGGCGAGTTCGGCCACCTGGGCGTCGTACGCGTCGCCCTTGGCGAGGGCGTTGGCGAAGATTGTCGGATTAGTGGTGACCCCGACAACATGACGATCCTCAATGATTTGCTGAAGCCCGCCGGAAACAGCGGCGTTGATGGCCTGATCCATGGTTGAAAAGGCG
>JBDSUT010000174.1:0-71500 GCA_039927595.1 Terrimesophilobacter sp. | reverse complement strand
CTTCTTGACATCCGCTTCGGCTCTCTTCACTTCGGCGTCGGCTTTGATCTCGTCGATTTTGTCTTCGGCGCGATCTTTCATGTCTCCGGCCCACTCGCCGACCTTCTCGCCCGTAGCTTCGGCCGCATCTTTAGCGCTTTCAAAGATTCCCATAATCTTTCCTCGCTTTCATCGTGTTCTGGATATCTTGACCCTATTACGGGGGTCAGTCGCTTTTTCGATATTCCAGACGGCTCCCAGTGGTCTCCCACCGAATGCCAATGTGGGCTGACGCACGAGTCGCACAAAACGTTGGGTGGTGCACGGCGTGCACTCACGGATATCGTGAACGCATGAGACGATCCTTGATTCTTGTTCCCCTCGCACTTTCGGCGGCCCTATTGACCGGGTGCGCGGTCTCACCCTCCTACGACCTCCCGTCCTCGGGCGATTCCAGCTATCGCGGCCCCGAAGCTCAACAGAGCACCACTAATGGCGGCAGTCCCGACATGTCGGGGCCATCGAGCGACGTCAAAACTGACGTTATTGGTCCACAGATCATCACCACAGTCGACCTCTCGGTGACGGTCAAGAAGCCGCTCACCGCGGCGGATGACGCAGCAAAGATCGCCGAGAGGCTCGGTGGAACTGTTTCTTATCGCACCGAGAATGCGGCAAAGGATGGTGCACCCGGAAGCGCACGTCTCACTCTGCGCATCCCCTCAGCGAAGGTCTCACAAGCACTCGACGATCTAAAAAAGCTCGGTGTTGCCCTCGATACTTCGATCAGCTCGATTGATGTGACGACTGAGGTCACCGACCTTGACGCCCGCATCACGTCTCTTGAGACCTCGGTTGACCGGTTGCTTGCCCTCATGTCTCAAGCCACATCGACGGAGAACCTCCTCGCGGTCGAGTCAGCGCTCTCGCAGCGTCAGGCTGAACTTGAGAGCCTCAAAGCTCAACAGCGTTACCTGAAAGACCAGGTGCAGCTGTCGACAGTGAACCTCTCCTTGGTGTCTGAGGAGGACACGCCAGCGACAGAGCCCGATACGTTTTGGACGGGTCTCGTCAGTGGGTGGAACGGGTTTGTCGGTTTCTGGGCTGGCGTACTTGTTGCCCTTGGCGTGCTCGTGCCGTGGCTGATTACCGCGGGGCTTATCACCCTGATCGTGACTGTCTGGGTCAAGCGGTCGCGTCGCCGTAGGGCTGAGGCTCGAAGCGCGGCCGCCGGGAGCACTCCCGAAGCGACTGCTCCCGTGGAGGGCCCTTCCGCGGGGACTCCCGCAAAGTAGGTCTAGCCGTTCCAGTCGGGTCGACCCGGAGCAGAACGCCCTGCAGCATCCCACGGGCTTAGGGCTTTCTCCGGGTCGGCTTCGCCCGCCAATTCGCGCAACCTGCCAATAGTTTCCCTCGCCTCCTCTACCACGGTGAGGAGCGCGGGCACGAGTGCGAGCAGGCGGCCCATGCGTTCTTCGTCGGTGGAGCCATCGCCGTTGTAGATGATGCCCATGGCGTTGTCACGCAACACGGCGGCACGGTCGAATATTTCGTCGGAGGAGTGCCGTTGAGCTACCGCGGCAGACGCGAGCAACTCGATCTCTCGGCCCAGGCTTTGTAGCGAAGGTTTGTCTTCTGGTTCGTCAGTCACTCTTCGATTATGGGTGACGGAGCAGTCGCCCCGCTGGCGAGACTTCGCGCCACCCGTGTGAGGTGCAAGGCACTTGCTTAGGCCCTAGCGTGATTGCGGCGACGAACAATTTTGGCCGGACGCCCGGTGAGGAAGGATTTGCGCGGGTTGAGAAGAAACCCTTGACGCAGTGCCTCACGCCCGATGAGCATGCGAAAGTCCATCTGGTCGCGCTGGCTGAGCGTAGTTTCGGCGACCACCACTCGGTCGCCAATCTTCACGTCGATCAGAACCACGATGCGGTTCTCTTCGTGCCCGGACGAGCTTCGCACCACGCGACGATCGTGCACGTCGCATTCGACCTCGACGATGTCTTCCATGGATCGCTGCCACGGCCGCACTTTGAAGCGCACGCGCCTGCCGTCGTCAAACTCTTCGATGTCGAAGGCGTGCAGCGCAGAGCTGCGAGCGCCGGTGTCAAGTTTGGCTTTAATCCACGGAACGCCGATGCTGGGTAGGCTCACACATTCACGCCATCCGACGATGGTGGTTGAATGGGAGTCTTCCTTCACGTCACTATCTTGGCAGGACTGCACCATGAAATTGGCCATTCTCTCGCGAGCGCCGCACGCCTATTCGACGATTCGACTTCGCACGGCCGCCGAACAGCGCGGTCACGCGGTAAAAGTGTTGAACACGTTGCGCTTCGCCATCGACCTTTCTGGCCACGAGCCCGACCTGCAATATCGCGGAAAGCTGCTCTCCGACTACGACGCGATTCTGCCGCGCATCGGCAACTCGATCACCTACTTCGGTACCGCGGTGGTGCGCCAGTTCGAGCAGATGGATGTTTACACGCCCAACACGGCGAACGGCATCACGAACTCGCGCGACAAGTTGCGGGCCTCGCAAATTCTCTCCCGCCACAACATCAGCATGCCTGCGACCGCTTTCGTGAATAACAGAGCGGATGTGCGCAGAGCCATCGAGCGTGTCGGCGGCGCGCCCGTCGTTATCAAACTTCTGGAGGGCACGCAGGGCATCGGCGTGATTCTTGCACCAGAGATCAAGGTCGCTGAGGCCATCATTGAGACCCTGCATTCCACAAAGCAAAACGTGCTCATTCAGAGCTTCATTTCGGAGAGCCGGGGCAGGGACATCCGTGCCCTCGTCGTGGGCGACCGCGTCGTCGCAGCAATGCGCCGCGTGGCGGTGGGCGACGAGTTTCGCTCCAACGTGCACCGCGGTGGCACGGTCGAGAAGGTTGAGCTCTCCCCCGCCTACGAGCAAGCTGCGGTGCGCTCAGCCCAGATCATGGGTCTGCGCGTGGCCGGTGTCGACATGTTGGAGGGTAACGACGGGCCGCTCGTGATGGAGGTCAACTCCTCACCTGGTCTCGAGGGCATCGAGCGCGCGACGGGGCTGGATGTCGCGGGCGCCATCATCGACCACATCGGCAACCAGGTGGCCTTCCCCGAGGTGGATGTGCGCCAGCGCCTGAGCGTCTCGACCGGGTACGGCGTGGCCGAAATTCTCGTGCACGCGGGCGCGGACCTCGTCGGCAAGACCATGCGCGAGGCGGGGCTGTGGGAGCGCGACATCACGACCCTCACGGTGCACCGCGGAACGACCGTCATCCCGAACCCTAAAAAGAACGAGGTTCTTGAGGCCGGTGACCGCCTGCTGTGCTTCGGCAAGCTCGAGGAGATGCGCTCCATGATTCCCGAGCGCCGCCGTCGCCGTGCGCGCGTGCGCAAGCTACCGAAAGACGCAATTCCCGAGGTGTGACTCTCGGCACCGTGGGTCAGCCAGGGAGAAATTCGAGCGGCACAGAGAGCCCCTCAACGCTGACGTGCAGCTCGTCGTCACCGCCCAAGATCGCGCGAAGTAAACGCCGCTCTTCCCATCGGTGGGAGGCGTGCGCTTGGTCGCGCCGCAGCACCAGCTCCCCCCGCGGAGTCGAGTACCGCTGATGCAAGTCGTCCAACTCTTCGGCACGCAGCAGCGCGATCGTGCTACCGGCAACCGGGTCGATGAGGCGCACCAGTGCGCTTGGCCCCCTCAGATCGCTCGCGACGAGTCGCCGCTGGCTCGCTGCGAGGATTGTCTTTTGCGCCCCGCGGGTGACAACCAGCGGACGAGTCGGCCCGTCCAGCAGCCTGGTCAGTACGTCTGCCGCCGCGGCGGGGCGGCCCGTTCTTCGTGCCGCCGCCTGCATCCGCTGCAACCGGCCCGGATCGCTCAGCACCTTGTCAATCTTCCAGCCGATCGTCGCGACCGTGTTGCAGCGCACGGCTGCGCCCTGTTCTATCAGGTAGTCGCCGTTTCGAACCTCCTGCCCCGGGATGGGGTTCACCAGCACCATGGGTAGTCCTGCAGCCATGCACTCCGCCGACGACATCCCGCCCGGTTTGCCCACGAACAGGTCGGCGCTGCGCAGCAGTAGCGGCATCTCAGTCGTGAACCCGAGCACGCGGTAGCGGTTGCCTGCGGGGGCCACCAATTGTTCGATGCGCTGCCGCAGGGCGTCATTGCGGCCACAGATGATCGTTGACGTAAAGGAGGTGCTCATGTGCAGCGTCTGCTGCACGACCGCGACGGCGTAGTCGCCGCCGGACGCGCCCGCAGAGATCAGCAGCATCGGTGGCTCGTTGACGTCACGCGTGGCCGTTCCCTGCACCTGCGTGCTGACGGGGATGCCGGTCGCAGCAACGCGGTCGGGAGGCAGACCGAGCGCTGTGAGCCCTACCCTTGCCTCTTCTCTGGCCACGAAGAGCGCGTGGAACGCACCCGTCAGCGACAGGCCCTGAAAGTCGTAGTCCGTCGTGACGACAGCCGTCTTGGCATCAATCACACCGCGAAGGAGCAGTGACGCCACCAGTTGGGCCGGTAGAAAGTGCGTGCACACGATCGCGGTCGGCCTGAATCGTTTGATCTCACGGATGACGGGAAGCGCGTTCGCTCGCGTCCAAGGGTCAATCGGGCCGCGGCGCCGGAACGGTTTGTCGCTAAAGTCGTAGCCCCACTCGACCAGCCACGGCAGTTCCTCGGCTAGGACGAAGTAGCCCTTCCCCAACACGTTGCGGTACAGCGCGCTGCTCGTCTGCAGCACATCCAGCACCTGCACCTCGGCGATGTCGGCGCGCGCGGCGCTCGCCTGCCGCACCGCCTCCGCCGCGCTGTTGTGCCCAGAGCCCACACCTGCGGAAAGGACGAGAACGCGCTCACCCTCCGAAATCTTGGGGTCTCGTGACGATGCACTGCGCATGAGGAGATGGTAGCGGACAACGACGCACACTAACCCCTCGATCCTGAACTCTCCGAAGAGTGAAGGGAATGGTTTCTAGAGGTGAACTACTTCTGCAGAACGACTTGAATGTCGATGTCGATCTTTACGTTGTCGCCGAGCGTCATGCCTCCGGCCTCCAGAGCTGCATTCCAACTCACGCCAAAGTCGTGCCGGTTGATGGTGGTTGTCGCAGTGGCTCCAGCCTTTGTTTGGCCGTACCCGTCAACGATGAGACCGCCGAATTCACCCTTAAGAGTGACTGGCTTTGTGACGCCGCGCAGGGTGAGGGTTCCCTCAACGGTGAAGTTCTCGCGGTCGACGGCAAGTGACGTCGAGTTGAACGTCATGGTCGGGTGCTCTTCGATCAGAAAAAAATCACTCGTTCGAAGGTGGTTGTCGCGATCAGACTGGTTCGTGTTCACCGATGCGACATCGATGACTGCCTCGATAGTGGTGTTCTTGGGGTCTTCTGGAGTGACGATGGTTAGGTCAACTTTCTCGAACACGCCACGCACTTTCGCGATCATGAGGTGCCTCACCGAGAAAGAGACCTCGGAGTGTGCGGGGTCGATCTTCCAGGTGCCTTTGATGTATTTGGATTTAAGTTCAGCGTTGATGGTCATATACAAGTGCAAGGCCAGAACGGCACTTTTTATTCCCCCAGGCGAGAGTGAGCAACACTTCTGGCGTGAGGACGACCGAGCTGCACCGTGCTGAAGCAGACTGAAACCGCACAGAGAATGCTAGATATTTAATGGGGCTAAGGAGATTCGAACTCCTGACAACTTCGATGCGTGGAAGCACTTCGGTGCCTATAGATTCGCTGCACACTGCACGCATCTAGCTTTATTTGATCTAATTCGGGGTCAACAATGGGGTCAACATTTCACGAGAAGCCCACAATTTCATGGCAAGGAATCTGCGCCCATTCGCATGTTTGACCCCACGATACTTACCACTTCGTGGCAACTATGAAATACAGACCGATCTCGGCGCGCCCTCGGTCGAACTTCTTTCTGCCGTCGTCGTCAATGGATGTCGCGACCCGGCCGCTAACCGGTCAATGAGCTCACACGGTATCGGCCGCCCGAGACTGCGCGATCAAGAGGTAATTTAAGCTCAGGATGCGAGTCCGCCCTTGTAGGGATCCTTGTTTGCGACGCTCTACTCGCTGAGTTGTCCATCACGGCGTCTGCGAGCTTTGCTTCCGCTCATCATCAGCAGCGCGACGCCACCACCGAGCAGCGTCAGAATGGCGATGATCGGCAACCCAAGATCCGTACCGGTGCGCGCCAGCTTTGGAGTATCGATCAGGATCGGCTTCGTGCCGCCCTCGGCCGCGGGTCCCGCGCATGCCCCAGGATTGATGGTGCTGTTGTCAAGAGTCACTGCACCGTTGAGCGCGAGCAGGCGCCCTTGCACGGTTGCCCCGGTTTGCGCTGCAATCGACTGCTGCGCCATGACGGTGCCAACCAAGGTCGAGCCAGTGCCCAGAGTGGTGGAAGATGCTATCTGCCAAAACACGTTGCATGGGCTCACGTTGCCTTCGAGGATTACTTTGCTCGCTGAGTCGGTGATGAGTGTGCTGGTGGCTTGGAAGATAAATATCGAGTTCTCGTCACCTCGGAGGGTAAGGGTTCCGGTGATCTGGAGCGCTCCCCCCGAGTACACGCCTTGGTCGAGGGTCAAACCACCAAGCTCAGGAACCAACAACGCCTCGTCGGAGCCTCTGCTTTCCGCATCGCCATAAGCGATAAGCAAATCTGCCTTCGCGTTGATGGCTGCGGTGGTGTTCGAATGAAGCCCGTACGGCCCCGTTATCACCCCGGGAGGAAAGCCGGTAATGGCTGTTCCCGCAGTGAGCCCGACGTCGCCGCTTATGGTGCTCGGCCCAGTGTTGGTGACGGTTTCGGCACCGAGGACCGCGAAACTTGAGGCCGCACCGAGGTCTACAGTAGATGGCTGGTTGGTGTACGCGTTCGCTTGGCCGATGGCACCTAGACTCATGGCGAGGCCCAACGCAACCGCAACCGTGGAGAAGGCAACCTTTCGTCCCGTGCGTCCCGACGTGCTTTTCATATCGCGCTCCTAACATTGCGACCGCGACCGTGTGAGGGCAGAGGATATATCATAATTGCACTGTAATTTCAAACTATAACATCTTCTCACCCCCGACAAAGTATGGGGAAGTGCTTTTGCTCCGAAAGACGGCAGATAAGGAGGGGCAACGCAGTCTGCTGATCGCCGTAGCCAGACTCACCATAATCGAGGCGGCGTCACCCGCGTCAACAGCCACGACTTTGACAAAGCGTGCTTCCGGTTGTGATGCCACCACGAATCAGGGGGCGGTGACGGTCGCCGATGCGGGCAACACGATTGACGCATTCGGATCTGCGACCTCCGTACATTCAGGCGATGTACTCGTGCGGCGCACCCCCTGCATAGATGACCATCGTCTGTTTCGCACCGCCTACGAAGTCGACGTTCTAGGAGGCATCAGCATCGCCACGGACAGTAATTTTTTCGCCCACAAGCACTCAGCCGGGCTCGCTTGTGGACGGCCGGCCCCACCTCGAACCGCGCGCTCATTAAAGCGGAGAAAACAAGGCGCTCGACGCGCATTAAAAACCGTGGTGGAGCTAAGGAGATTCGAACTCCTGACCTCTTCGATGCGAACGAAGCGCGCTACCAACTGCGCCATAGCCCCTCACTGTTGCGTAGCAAACTTATCATGCTGAAAGCAGCGGGCAGGTTCGCTTCTAGCCACGCGCTATCCAGAGAGCGTTGACAACTAGCCCGCGGCGCGGCGACGACGCAGGATCTCGTCGAGATCGGTAGCGTTGCTGGCGTTCGGGTCGAGCACGCCCATCGAAGCGAACCGGCTGGGAGCTTCTGCCGGGGCCTGAACAGGTCTGCTGATGCGCGCGACCTCGGGGGCCGCCTGCGCTGCACGCAGTGCGCGTTCGGATTCAACGGATGCTGCTCGCAGCGCTGCGGCGTGATCGAACTCAGCCGCAACCTCCGTTGACCGAGGTTGTGCCGAAACATGCGACACCGCTGAGCGGGGCGCGGGGGCCAGGCCCGAGAGGTACAGCGGTTTGGGGATCGGCACAGGGGTCCAACCCGCAGGGCGCTGGGGCGCGTAGTCAGCCTGATCGTGCAGCGCGCTCGGCGAGGCTGAGGCGAGCGAGGCCCGCCGCAGGTCCGTACGCGCTCGCGTCACCGTTGCGGCCTGCCCGAGCAGAGCGATAGAGCCAGCCCCGACTGCGACTGAAACGAGCAACAACAGCCAGTTGCCGGCTGTGGCCGCCGGCATCCCAAAGCCAACACCGGCGAGTGAAACCATGAGCACGATGGTGGCAAGCGCACGCGATCGGCGCAGGCGGCGGCGCGTGCGAGCTCCGGAATCCACGGTGCGCTGAGCCTGATCAGAAATCGATTCTGTCGTGCGGGCAAAAACGGTGCGGGCCGTGTTGCGCTGCTGCATCCGAAGAGCGCGCTGCTGGGCCGCCACGGTGCGCGCGGTCGCTTCCACACGAACGACGGAAGGCATTTCGGCGCTCTCCGCGAGAATGCGCATCGTCTGCTGCAGGCGTACGGCGTTGCGCTCCGTGGCCAAATACTCTTGGCGCTTGAACCAGGTGGGGATCAGATAGAGGAACCACATGACCGCCGCGAGCGCGATGATGACGCTCGAACCGATTCCGTCAATACCCATGCACCAAAGGTAAAGCGGGCACAGCAGAACTACGTTCTGGCGCGCCGAGCCAGCTCACGCTCGTCAGCAGACACCACTCCCGCGCCGGCAGGTACTTTGCCATCCTTCCAGCGTCGAAGAACGCCGACCGGCAGCTCTTCCACGGTGAGGGCGAAGCAAAAGTGGTCACGCCAGTCTCCGTCAATGTGGATGAACCGTTGACGCAATCCCTCGTACCGAAACCCAAGTTTCTCCACCACGCGCAGCGAAGGCTCGTTCTCGGGCCGGATGCAGATCTCCATGCGATGCAAGCCCATCTCAAAGAAGCAATAGTCGCTCGCGAGCGCCACCGCGGTGGGGGTGAGGCCTTTGCCCGCGAACCGCTCGGCAACCCAGTAGCCGATCGTCGCCATCGAGACACTCCCGCGAACGATGGACGACACATTCAGTTGCCCCGCCAACTCGCCTTTGTACTCGATAACGAACGGTAGCCCGGCGCCGGCCCGTGCTTGAGAAAGTAGCCACCGGATGCTGGAACGCACGTCAAAACTCACCATGCTGCCCGGGCTGGTCGCCTCCCACTTGCGCAACCAGCCTCGGTTGCCCATCAGTTCGCGTTCGAGTTTGCGGGCATCCCGAACACGCACGCCACGAATCGTGATGTCGCCGTCGCTCAGAGTGGGAATGGCCATGATCAGTCCAGAGTTTCGGCGAACTTCTTCAACCAGGGGCGAAGCTCCGGCCCCAGATCGGGGCGCTCTGAAGCGAGCTGCACGATCGCCTTAATGTAGTCGAGCCGATCACCCGTGTCGTACCGGCGGCCACGGAACACGACCCCGTACACGCCACCGGCAATGGTTGGGTCAGTGGCAAGAGTTTGCAGCGCATCCGTCAACTGGATTTCATTGCCCTTGCCCGGCTCAGTCTTCTCGAGCACCCCAAAAACCTCGGGTCGCAAAACGTAGCGACCAATGATGGCGAGGTTCGACAGTTGGGTACCCACTGCTGGCTTCTCCACCAAGCCAGTTATTCGAACAATGTCGTCTTCTTGGGTGGCCTCCACCGTGGCGATACCGTAAAGGTGAGCGAGGGCTGGGTCAACTTCGAGCAACGCAATCACGGAGGAGTTGCGCTGCACCTGTACTTCGATCATCCGGCTCAAAAGTGGATCACGGGGATCGATGAGGTCATCGCCGAGCAGCACTGCGAACGGCTCGTTGCCCACGTGCATCTTCGCGCGCAGCACCGCGTGCCCGAGTCCCAGGGGATCGCCTTGACGCAAATAGTGCACGTCGGCGAGGTCGGTTGAATAGTTGACCGTACGCAGCCGCGTCGTGTCGCCCTTGGTTTCGAGCGCTGCCTCAAGTTCGCCGACGCGATCGAAATGGTTCTCCAATGCGCTCTTATTTCGTCCGGTAATCATGAGCACATCGCGAAGCCCGGCAGCGACCGCCTCCTCCACCACGTACTGGATGGCCGGCTTATCCACCACGGGCAACATTTCTTTCGGCATCGCCTTTGTTGCAGGCAAAAAACGGGTACCGAGCCCCGCTGCCGGGATGACCGCTTTAGTGATCTGAAATGCCATGGGGCAAGGTTACCCGGCCACGCCCCGTAAACTGGGTGAATGATCGGTGACGAAGGCCACCAGAAGCGCGCACTGCGCGCTGAGCTGCGTGGGCGACGCCGCGCCATGACATCCTCAGAGCTCGAGAACGCGACAGCAGGATTCACTGCGCACCTCGTCGAACTCACGACCAGCATGGGCGCTCGCTCTATCGCAGCGTACCTTCCGACTCAAGATGAGCCCAATATTCGACCGTTCCTGGTCTGGGCTAGTGAGCGAGACATCCGCATTCTGCTGCCCATCAGCAGGGACGATGGTCTTCTCGACTGGGCCGTGCTGAGTGACGCCGAACAAGAAGGCCTGCACGGGATGCCCGAGCCCGTAGGCGACCTTCTTGGGCCGATCGCGATCAACGACGTTGACCTCATTCTTGTTCCCGCAGCTGCTGTCGACCGCAGCGGAATGCGCATGGGCTGGGGCCGCGGATATTTTGACCGCACGCTCGGATCAATGAAGAAGTGCCCACCCGTGTACGCGGTGATCTTTGACAACGAGCTCGTTGATACAGTACCCACCGAACTTCATGACAAAAGCGTTAACGGAGTGGTGACTCCTGTGGCGATCACCCACCTGACCGAAACGCTCAACTAAGGAACGATGTGCCGACCTATTCTTACCGCTGCACCGAGTGCGGCAAAGCTTTCGACGTGCAGCAATCTTTCACGGACCAGTCCCTGACCGTCTGCCCGAGTTGCAGCGGAGTTCTGCGCAAAGTTTTCAGCCCGATTGGTGTCTCCTTCAGTGGCTCAGGGTTCTACCGCAACGACTCGCGGGCAACCCCCGGCAAGACAAAGGACGGCGCTGACTCCTCCGGCTCGGCGTCGGAAAAATCGTCCGAAAAGTCGTCGGAGAAGTCGTCAGACAAGTCTGTTGACAAAGCGTCGAGCTCCTCCGTCGCTTCCGAATCTAAGGCTTCCGCGTCACCGCCCAAGAAACCCGGATCGTCTTCCCCCGCGGGCTCCGCGGGCAGCAAAAACGTAACGAGCAAACCCGCAACCTGAGGGGTAAAGTTCAGTACACAAAAAGCTGCGCTCTGAGAGCACAATCTGAAATGACGTAGGGAGTCATTATGTTCAAGGGTTTCCAAGAGTTCATCATGCGCGGCAACGTTATTGACCTCGCCGTTGCAGTCGTCATTGGCGCGGCGTTTACCGCTATCGTCAACGCGCTCGTCGCAGGCATTTTCAACCCAGCGCTTGGCGCGCTCTTCAACGCCGAGAATCTCGACAAGGCGTGGATAGTGTCCATCCCCACTCTCTCCGGTGGCGAGGCAAAGATTATGTTCGGCGCAGTTGTTGCTGCCGCCATCCAGTTCCTTCTCGTGGCTGCAGCCGTTTACTTTGCACTCGTCATGCCGGTGAACAAGTTGAAGGCTCGCTCGGAGGCCAAGCGCAAGGCAGGGGCCCCCGACGCAGTTGTGCAGCCAGACGAGTTGCAGCTGCTCACCGAAATTCGGGACCTGCTCGCCGCACACCCCCAGGGCCGTCACACAACGGAGTCGGGCACGGCCGAATAGTTCGCTGCCAACGGGCTCACCCCGCACGAGCTTTACCGGCTGAGAGGGTGTTAGTCCTCAGCTCGAGCGAGCTTGGACGGCCACCAAATAGCTTTACCGATGTCATACGACAGCGCAGGAACCAAGAGCGAACGCACGATGATCGTGTCGACGAGCACGCCGAACGCCACAATGAAGGCGATTTGCGCGAGGAACAGAATGGGGATGACGCCCAGCGCCGCGAACGTTGCCGCCAGCACGACTCCCGCTGAGGTGATCACGCTACCGGTCACGCCGAGCCCGCGAAGGATGCCCGCCCTGGTACCGAGGCGCAATGATTCTTCTCGCACGCGCGTCATCAAGAAGATGTTGTAGTCGACGCCCAGCGCAACGAGAAAGACGAATCCGAAGAGCGGCACTGCCGCATCTGCTCCCGAAAAGCCAAAGATGTGGTTGAACACGAGAGCAGAAACACCGAGTGCCGTGGCGTAGGAAATCGCCACACTCACGATGAGCAGCACGGGCGCAAGCACCGAGCGAAGCAACAGCATGAGAATCAGCAGAATGACGAGCAACACGATGGGGATGATCTTGACCAGATCGCGTTGCGACGTGTCGGTCGTGTCGAGAGCAATTGCGGTGACCCCACCGACCAAGACCGCGTCATCGATCGTGGGAAGCGTTGTGCGGAGGTCACGCACGAGGGCCTCCGCTTCGGCAGAGTCTGCTTCGTAATCAAGCACGGCGTTGACGAGAACTTTGCCGTCTCGCACCACGGGGGCGGGTTTCGGCGCCGACGGATCCATGCTCGGCCGAGAACTTCCGGTGTAAACTGAAGCGGAGCTGACGCCCTCGGTCGCATCGAGTGCGGCCACAATCTTGTCGGCAGAGGCCTCGTCGGCCACGACAACTACGGGGCTCCCCGAACCGGCATCGAAGTGCTTCGCGAGCACGGCTTGACCGTCGACGGCATCCGACTGCGTGAGAACGAGATCGGTTTGTGGAACCCCATTTGCCTGAAGTTGCAGGATGCCGGAGCCGCCAGCAACCAAAAGGACGAGGGCAAAAATCCAGGTAATGCGGGGCCGCCGCGCAATGAGTGTGCCGATTTGGCGCCAGATTCCGGTGACCCCGACGAGCCCACGAAGCTCACCTTTTACCTCAGGAATGCGGTCAGAGTCAGCCACAAACTTTGGCATGATCGGCCAAAAGGCGACTCGCCCAAAGAGCACAAGGAAGGTGGGGAGCAAGGTGAGCGCCGCAAAGAGCGAGAAGACGATGCCGATCGCAGCGATCGGCCCGAGGCTCTTGTTCGAGTTGAGGTCAGAGAACAGCAGACACAAAAGCGCAATGATGACCGTCGCGCCAGAAGCAACGATCGGCTCCCACGCGGCACGCCACGCAATCATGATGGCGCTCCAGCGCGACTGGGTGCGCCCCAGCGCTTCTTTAAAACGCGCCACAAGCAGTAACGAATAGTCCGTTGCTGCACCAATGACGAGGATCGAGAGAATGCCCTGACTTTGTCCGCTCAGTGATATCCAGCCCCAGCTTGCACAAGCGAAAACGATCAAAATTGCTGCGCACAGTGCGAACACGGCGGTCAGCAGAACAAGGAACGGCAAAATGATGGAACGATACACGAGCAGCAGGATGAGAAAGACCGCTCCCCCGGCAACGAGCAGCAGGATGCCGTCGATTCCCCCGAAGGCGTTGACGAGATCTGCGGTGAGCCCAGCGGGGCCCGTCACATAACCCTTCATCCCTTCGGGCACTTCCGCGGCCACCATGGCGCGCAGGTCTGCAATAACAGTCTTCACGCCGTCTGTTCCCGAGATGGGGACAATGAATTCGATCGCGTAACCGTCTGCTGAGGGAATTGGTCCGATAACGGAGGTGTCCTGGCCCGAGCCCGGAGTTTCCACCCCGTCCACGGTGCCGAGCTTCTTTCCGAGCTCGACGAAATTCGTCAACGCGGAGCGATCAATCGTGGCGTCCGATTCAATGACAATGACGGCGGGAATTGAACCGGAGTCTGTGAACTTCTTTTGCCAGTCGAGTGCCTCCGTTGACTCGGCCGAGGCAGGCAGGAATGATGCTTGGTCGTTGCTGGAGACCGTAGAGAGTTTGCCAAAGGTAGGGCCTCCGATGGCTGCGGCCGCAAACCACACGATCAGCAGGAAGGCGGGAAGAGCAATGCGCACCCAGCGCAACGAAGTGCGCGTCGGGGTTCCCGAGGGCGTGGCGCTCGACTGAGTCCTGTCGGATGGCACGGTTTCGCGCGGAGACCGCGTCACGATGCGACTTCTCCGGTTGCTGCAAGTTCATCCAGAAAACGGATCACTATTTCTCTTTCGTGAGGTTGGAGTTTGGCGGCGACCTGAAACCGCCGGGCGTGAAGGCGCCCGATGGTCTCTTGCACTTCTGCGTGAGCGTGCGGATTAACGGTGATGACGACGGCGCGACGATCAGAGGGGTGTGGGGATCGCGAGATATGGCCCGCTAAGGCGAGCCGGTCCAGAAGTTTTGTGGTGGAGGCGGTGGAGATCTTGAGGTGTTCGGCAATCATGCCCGGGGTAACGGTCTTTCCCTGGTTGGTGGACACGATGATGAAGCGCATCGCCTTCATGTCGTTGTCGCCCAGTTTCATTTCACTGCGTGATTTCTCGCTCATTCTGTGCTCGGCTTCACGCCAGCGCCGCACCGCGGAGAGCACCTCCATGATCGCCTCGAGTTCGCCGTCCGCCATCCCCTCTCGAGAGATGAGCACCTGGTCAGGGTCGAGTGTCCTGGGGTCGATCAGTGGATCGATTCCGTGAGGGCTGCTGCCCGGCTCCTTGCGCATCTCATCATCCTATTGCATCGGCAAGATTCATGCTACGCTACTATCTTCCTTGGCTAGCTATTAAACAAAGGGGCTAGATTTGTTTGATCCCGAACATCTTTCGTTCTCGGGAACGTTGCAACGAAGCGACGGGAGCGTCATGATCGTGCGCGTGGTTTCCTCTGCTCGAACGGCCACCGTGTGGAAGCACTCCTTTGCGGGCAGTCCGCGGCCAGCCGAGACCGTTCTTGCAGCAGTCAGACGGTCCGCGGAGCGCGACCTCGGCATTCACGCTTTCAGCATCACCCCGCTATTGCCCACCCTGAGCAACCACACACTCTCGGCGGGTGGAACAGTATAAGTGCACCCCAGCTACCTCGTTACGAGTGACGAGAAACCGCGAGTGGCTGACGGCGTTGAAACCCAATGGGTTCATCCGAAGGAGCTGGGCCGACAGGCTCGCCGAAACCCCAGCCACTACAGCGCCCTACTCGGCCTGCAAGCAAACCATGTGCCCTTCTTCGGCGCAACAACTCCCGCAATCCACCATCTCGTTCTCAGCAAGGAACGAGCCACCGGATGAACACCGCCCTGTTGACTGCTCTCAGCCAGAACATCGCCGACGACGTAGACGCCCGTCTCATTGAATTTTTCAACGAACGTCGCCACCATGCGCGTGACTACGGAACGCAGTTTCCGCACCTGTGGGATGCCGCACGACGCGCCAGTGATGGGGGCAAGCGCTTTCGACCCATGCTCGTCATCAACACCCACAACGAGTTGGGCGGCACAAATGACTTTGCGGCACTCGATGTCGCTGCCGCTTTTGAGCTGCTGCACACAGCCTTTCTGATCCACGACGACCTCATTGATCACGACCTTTTGCGTCGCGGAATCCCCAACCTCGCCGGAGGCGAATCACTCCGCGCCAGCGCAGCCGGGGTTGACGCCACACTTGCACGGCAGTGGGGCGAGGCGTCCGCCATTCTCGCGGGAGACTTGCTCATCCACTTCGCACAGTCAATGGTGGCCAGAGTTGAGGTGCCACAGCACGCCCGCAATTCGCTGCTCGACCTCCTGGACGACAGCATGTTCGTTACCGCGGCCGGAGAACTCGCCGACGTCGCACTCAGCGCGGGGCTCGCGCCAGCAGAGCTCCCCCAGGTTCTGGCAATGATCTCCCACAAGACGGCCAACTACTCGTTCAGCGGTCCGCTCAAGGCTGGAGCAATTCTTGCCGGCGCAGATAGTCACGTGCTCGAGGTGCTCCACGAGTACGGTGATCTTGTGGGAACCGCATTCCAGCTTCGTGACGACCTGCTTGGCGTCTTCGGTGACGAATCTGTCACCGGCAAAAGCAACCTCAACGACCTCCGAGAGAACAAGATCACACCCCTGATCGCTTTCGCGCGCACGACGCGCTCGTGGGCATCCGTTTCGCATTTAATGGGCAAGCCGGATCTCAGCACCGAAGACGGAGAACTCCTCAGGGGCATGCTCGAACTCTGCGGTGCCCGAAACTACGTTGAAGACCTCATTGCAGCGTACGCGGGCGACGCATGCGGTTTGATTTCCGCCGCCAACCTACCGGATGGCCTGCGCAAGGGGCTCGTCAGCGTCGCCCACACGAGCACAGAACGAGCGGCATGACCCAGAAGAAGTTCACGCCGAACCAACCCGCCTCGCCGCACTCTTCGCCGAAGAGCTCAGTATCCACGGCTCTGACTGACGCGATCGACCAGTACTCTCGCTCCGCGCACCACAGCGCATCGCGCATCATCAGCGACTACTCGACAAGCTTTGGTCGATCCAGCCGCCTCCTGGAACGATCGATGCGCCCAGGAATCGAAGATGTCTACGCGCTCGTGCGCATCGCAGATGAGATTGTCGATGGCGCCGCCGAACAGGCGGGCTTGGACGTCGCCGCGCAGCGGGCAGTGCTCGATGACCTCGAGAGCGAAGTTTTTCGAGCAATCGACTCGGGCTACAGCACGAACCTGGTCGTTCACGCTTTTGCCCGCACCGCGCGCGAGACCGGCATCGGCCGCGACACCATCGAACCCTTCTTTGCCTCCATGCGACGTGACCTCTCGCCCGTGGACTTCACGCAGGAAGAGCTTGACCTTTACATCTACGGCTCCGCAGAGGTCGTCGGCGTCATGTGCCTCCATGTTTTCCTCGGCCCATCGACGGGCGGCCCTCCCCCCTCCCTCGTGCACGGCGCCCGCAAGTTGGGTGCCGCGTTCCAGAAGATCAACTTTCTGCGCGACCTCGCCACCGACTGGCGTGAACTGGGCCGCAGTTACTTTCCTGGAATCGACCCTGCCCGCCTCACCGAGGCACAAAAGATCACCCTCGTCGATGATATTGACGCAGATCTGGCCGAGGCGGCGAGCGAGATAGAAAACCTCCCCGAAGGCTCCCAACGCGCTGTGCGTGCAGCGCACGCCCTTTTCGGGGAACTCTCCCGCCGCGTGCGTGCAACGCCGGCCGCTGAACTCCTCACCACACGTGTCAGCGTTCCTGCCGCAACAAAAGCGAAAATTCTTCTCGGCTCCCGATTCTGGGGCAAACAACTTACCCGCAGATACGGAGCATCCTCGTGAGCACGACAGCACTTCACCCCCAAGGCTCTGCTGAACGCAGTGCCGTCGTCATCGGTGGCGGAATCGCCGGCATTGCCACCGCGAGCTTGCTTGCCCGTGACGGCTATGCGGTCATCCTGTTGGAGGCTGCAGCCCAGACGGGCGGGCGAGTTGGCTCGCTCTCGACGTCTGGTTTTCGCTTCGACACCGGACCGTCGTGGTACTTGATGCCAGAAGTCTTCGACCACTACTTCACGTTGCTCGGCACGAGCACTGCAGAGCAATTGGACATTGTGAGGCTCGACCCGAGCTACCGCGTGTTCTTCGAAGACCACGATGAGCCTCTAGAGGTTGTCTCCGACCTTGAGACAAACCTCGCGATGTTCGAGTCAATCGAGCCGGGAGCTCGCAGAGCCTTAGAGCGATACCTCGACTCATCGGGCGACACCTACCGCATCGCACTCTCGCGGTTTCTCTACAGCAACTTCACGAAGCTGAGCACGATGATGACAAAGGATGTGCTTCAGCGAAGCGGCAAGCTGTTTCGCCTGCTGTTGCAGCCCCTTGACCGCTTCATCGCGAGCCGATTCTCTGACAACCGATTGCGGCAAATTCTGGGCTACCCGGCGGTGTTCCTCGGCTCATCGCCCTACCTCACACCGAGCCTCTACCACCTGATGAGTCACCTCGATTTGGAGCAGGGTGTTCTCTACCCGATGGGCGGTTTTCGCACCATCATCGAACGGATGCTCGTGCTGGCGCGCGCGGAGGGTGTGGAGATCCGCACGAACTCACCCGTGACACAGATTCTCACGAGCGACGGCAAAAACCCTCGCGCTATCGGGGTGCGCTACCGTGACCAGCACGGCAACGAGCACACTCTCGAGTCGACGATTGTGGTCTCGGCCGCCGACCTGCACCACACCGAAACTGAGCTTCTGCCTGCCGCGCTGCAGACCTATCCAGAGTCCTGGTGGGAGTCCCGCCTTGCCGGCCCCGGCGCGGTGCTCGCCATGCTCGGAGTACAAGGTGACCTCCCCGAGCTCGCCCACCACTCGCTGTTCTTCAGCACTGACTGGCGTCGCAACTTTGATGACATTTTCAAGACCCCCACGAAGATTCCCGACCCTGCGTCAATTTATGTCTGCCGGCCAAGTGCAACGGACTCGACCGTCGCGCCGGACGGCAACGAGAACCTGTTTTTGCTCATTCCCGTGCCCGCCGACATTTCGATCGGAAAGGCAGGTGATCCGCTCGTGGAAAAAACAGCGGATGCTGCCATCAAACTCATAGCCGAGAAGGCCGGCATTCCCGACCTCGCCGACCGCATCGTGGTTCGAGGTACCTACGGACCCGGCGACTTTGCGACGAACCTGAACTCGTGGTCAGGAAGTGCACTCGGCCCAGCCCACACGCTCAAACAGAGCGCATTTTTGCGCGGCAGCAACCAATCCAAGAAAGTTGCTGGGCTCTACTATGCTGGCGGCACGACGGTGCCGGGAATCGGTCTGCCGATGTGTCTGATCAGTGCAGAGTTAGTGATCAAACGCTTGCGCAATGACACCTCCACCGGGCCGCTACACGAGCCACTCGCACCCGCGCCACTCGCGAAGGAAGCACCGTGAATTTGTTGTACCTCGCTGCGCTGATCGTCACACTGGGCTGCATTGCATTGCTCGACTTTCGGTACCGACTGTTCTTGTGGCGGGACCCTCAGCGCGCTGCTATCACTTTGGGTATCGGGCTCGCTTTCTTTCTTGCCTGGGATGCATTCGGAATCTCCTTTGGTATCTTCGCTCGCGGAGAAACCGACTTCATGTCTGGCATCGTGCTAGCCCCGGAGTTCCCTCTCGAGGAACTCTTCTTCCTCACCTTCCTGTGCTACCTCACCATGGTGGTCCTGATGGGCGCGGATCGGCTCCTGCGGGCGAGGAAGCAATCATGATCTACCTGATTTTGAGCATCGTTTTTGTTATGGTCGCCTGTCTCATCCTCGCGCTCGCACTCGCGAGGCCCGGCGCCCAGCAGCGTCGCGCACTCGTCCGCCGCTGGACGGCACCGGTCATCATCACGGGGGTTGCCCTTGTCATCCTCACCGCTGTCTTCGACAACATCATGATCGCGCTCGGCTTCATGGTGTACTCGCAGACCCACGTCACCGGAATCTCGGTCGGGCTCGCCCCTCTCGAGGACTTCAGTTACCCCCTCGCGGGGCTCATTCTGTTGCCCGCGCTGTGGCTGCTGCTGGGCAAACGCACGCCGGAGAAGAACCATGACTGAGACTTCGCCGCCTGAGGGCGACGCAGGACCGAACTCAGCGAGTGAGCGATCGGCGAACGAGAACACGGCCAGAGCCGCGGGTGCACTTCCTGGCCTCCTGAGCTATCTGCTGCTCTCCTCGAGGCCGCTGAGTTGGATCAACACGGCCTTCCCCTTCGCCGCCGCGTACGTGCTCACGACAGGTTCCCTCGACGCGCGCCTCGTTCTCGGCACGATCTTCTTTCTCATCCCCTACAACCTCGCAATGTACGGCATTAACGACGTGTTCGATTTCGAATCCGACCTCGCCAATCCTCGCAAGGGTGGCTCGCACGGCGCAGTGCTCCCGCGGGACCGCCACCGCGCGATTCTGGTGGCGTCGGCCGTGAGCACCGTGCCTTTCATCATCGCCCTGGTTGCTCTGGGCGACCCGTGGAGCTGGCTCGTACTCGCCCTCAGCATGTTCGCCGTCGTCGCCTATTCTGCACCAGTGCTGCGGTTCAAAGAGCGACCCTACGTCGACTCTATGACCTCCAGCTTTCACTTCGTGAGCCCCGCCATTTATGGCCTGGTGCTCGCCGCAGCTACCCCCACCTGGCCACTCGGGGCAATTCTCGCCGCCTTCTTCTTGTGGGGAATGGCCAGTCACGCGTTCGGGGCAGTGCAGGATGTCGTGCCTGATCGCGCCGCCAACATCCACTCGATCGCGACCGCGATCGGAGCGCGCAGGACGGTGCGGCTGGCCATTGTGCTGTGGGCGCTGGCCGGGCTACTTATGCTCGCCACTGCGTGGCCCGGACCGCTCGCCGTCGCACTCGCCGTGCCATATATCCTTGCCGCTGCACCATTCTGGTCGGTCTCCGATGCGGCGTCTGGTGTGGCTACGCGCGGCTGGGATAAGTTCTTGTGGATCAACTACGCGGTCGGCTTTCTCGCCACCATGTTGTTGATCTGGTTCGCCGTGCTTCGCTAGCCCCAGTGCGGTGGCTTATCTGCCCTCAGCCGGTCATCGTTCTCGGTGTCGGAGTGACGAGGGGGCTCCGACTGGGGAGTCGGGTCTGAGCCGGGAACGGGCTTCGTTCTCACGCGGCGGTGTTTTCGCTGACGATGTTCCCCCTGGCTTTGCCCCTCCGCCTCATCGGATTTGGGCTCACCTCCGTGTGCACTCTCTGTCCCGCCAGCATCCGGCGGACCATCACCTTCGTGCCTGCCCGGGTACATGCTCAGCCATTCATCGCGTGGGCTGAAGGATTGCTTACCGACGAAACCACCGTGATGGGTTCTGTCACTGGCGCGGTGTTCACACCCAGAATTCCAACAATACGGTCGGCCACTGCGTTGGGGTTACTGAACAATTCGAAAGCGTGAACTCTCAAATAGTGCCAACCAAGTCGACGCAGCAGCTCCGGGCGCAGGCGCAGTGACTCCCGCAGACTCGTGCTGTGCAACACAGAGTCGGTCTCAATGGTGAGGCACTTTCCCTGGTGGTTCACAACGAGTCCAAGCTTTCCCCGGTGACCGAGCGCCACACGGAGCCCTCGAGCTTCGAGACGTCGCGCGAGGTCGACGAGCATCGGGTCACTGTCATCTGGAACAGCCTCGATGCGAGTTCGAGCACTCACATCGGTGAGCACCTCTGCAAGAGCAATCGCCCCGAACTGCATGCGGTCTTCGTCAATATCGGAGGCCTCGAAGCACGTGACGACCACCATCGAGCGGCGCGCGCGCGTCATCGCTGCCGCGAGCATCCGCTCTCCACCCGGGCGTCCCAACGCACCGAAGTCACTCAACACGCGACCGTGCGGAGTGCGACCGTATCCGATAGAGAAAATAACCCGATCCCGGCTTTCCGCCACTGCTTGCTCAATCGTTGCCACGAGGAATGGTTCAGCGCGATCCCCAAGAATAAACTCGTGCAACTCTGGCCTGGTTGAGAGGGCCAAGAGCACCGCACGCTGCACCCGAATTGCGTGCTTCGGGCTCGCGGTGAGCACCATGAGTGACTCTTTGGGCCGCTCCGCTGCGTGCTCGATCACCAGCTCAACGACGTGATCGACTTCGGCGTCGACACTTTCCACTGCACCGGTGTCTTCCTCTGGCATGCCGGTACCATTGTCGATGAAGTCGATTCGGATGCTGCTGTGACCGAGAAAACTTCCGGCCCACGGAATCGATTCGATACGCCCGGCGTAGAAGCGACGGTTGACCAACTCAGCAAGATCCTCGCCGCCGGCGCGATAGCTTCGCGTAAGGGTCATCGTCGGCAAGAGGTTGCCGAGGGTAGCCAGAGCGGAGCCCGCATGCAACTCATCCAATTCCTCAGCGGTGTGCGTGACAGGCTCACCGTCGCCCAAGGCAATCGTAAAAGCTGAAGGGGTTTGAGTCACCGGGTCACCAAATGCCACAACCTGCTTAGCCCGGCGGATGCTGCCGATGCTCTCGGCCACGGTGATGGCGCCAGCATCGACGAGAAGCACCGCGTCGAACCGCAACGAGTCAACAATCTCTGGCACCTCATACGGCGAGGCAATCCACACCGGAGCCACAGAACGAGAGAGGTGCGGTGCCGCCTCTTGAAGGTCGCGGGAGGTCACCGAAGAGCCGCGCAATAACCGCTTGAGGTCGGTGGCCTCCTCCGGCCAGTCCGCTAAGCCAACGCTCCAATTCTCCGCGAGCTGCCACGCGAGCAAGGATGCACTACCCGAGGCGTGAGTTTCATCGACCAAGCGGAAGTCCGCTTCGAGCCGGTCAAGAACGTCAGTGTTGGCGCCGAGAAGAGCACGGTCACGTTCCAGGAGAGACTCGAGCGCGGAACGCCACCACGCGAGTTCAAGCTCTGCAGCAACCTCAGATTCCGGCACATGGCGTTCAGAAAGGTCTGAGAGCAGTGGATCCAACTCCAGCTCGCGCAATGTTGACAGCAACACACTGCGCTCCTGAAGGTTGTTCAGGGCATCCGAATCAGCGGCGAGCCCACTCAGGGTTTCGATGAGTTCGCGCACTGGCAAGTTCGAAAGTTTACTCGCCTCAGTGTGCCTACCGAGCGGCGCATCGAGTTCTGCGAGATCTTGCATGACCTGCTGGTGGGCAACCTGCACGTCCGCAATTCCGACCGGAATCTGCGGGGAAACACCCTCGGAGGTGAAACGCTGCCACATAAAACGCTGCTGCTGAATGCGCCGTAAAGCTTCGTTGATATCCCCAACGTGTGCACCCGGCCGCTGGTATTCGCGAGCCAGCTTCTTCATGCGTCGACGGTTCACCGACGACATGTGTGCCGACTCTTTACGCGAACTCGTGGCGGCGATCAACTCGCTGAGCGAGCGATCGAATACCACGGGAAGAAACTTGTCTAGGGAGTCACGGATCTCCGTGAGCAAACGCAAATACACGCCCAGCTCAGAAACTGTCTCAAACGGTCGCATCCTCGTGCCGGCAACGAGTTCTGTCGCCCGTTGCAGAAGCCGCGGCAACTCCACGGCAAAAAGCTGCTTCGCTATTGCATGCGCCCTCGTCGCCCGCTCGCCGTTCGCAAACGAGGCACCATACCAAGCAGAGTCGCCGGGACCGTACTTAAACTCCCCAAGCCTCGCAGCCTGGAGCATGGTGGCAGACGCGGTCTCCCGCCCCTTCGCCATGAGCTCAACAGAGGCACGACTGAGCCGCGCTGTGGTGGCCGGTGGTTGTGGAAGCAGCGCGAGACGCGAAAGCTCGGTGAGGCAATCCAAGACAGAGACACCCAAGTCGGGGTCGACCTGGGATACAGCACCTCGGTAGTCGAGCAGTACGGACCGCAAACGCAGGAGGGCCGCGTCGACTTCACCCAACTTGGGCGCTTTCGCCTTCTCGTTGCGCCCGATTGCCCGGATGACGTCACGCCGCAGTGTTGCCGACGCTACAGGCAACCCCGCCAAACCAATATCAGAGAGCCTCTGCGCAATACCCTGAAGCGAAGCTCGACGCGGGCTCACGACGAGAACTCGCTTATTCTGCTGCACGAGCACACCAATTGCGTTGACGATCGTCTGTGTGCTGCCGGTACCGGGAAGCGTCTTCACCACCACGGAATTACCCGCGGCGATCTGCGCAATAACGCCTTCTTGTTCAGAATCAGCGTCCAGCAGCAGGGTGTCGGTTTCGGGCGCACGATGATCGGGGTCCTGCACCCCAGCGGGCGCGTGACTCTCTTCCACCGCCCACCGAGCACTCGGGTTGCCCGCGAGCGCATCAAGAATGGGGTGATCGAGTGCGCTCGCATCGGCGGCGAGCGCTCTGGCGACATCCGCGAATGAGGAAACGACGAGCCTCGGTTGCACGCTGAACCACTCGAGGTGACGAGTCAGCCCCCGGAGGCGGTCGATCACCGGGTTCGGTTTGAACGATCCGTCTTCCTCGGCAAGCGCAACGAAGCCACGCGCGTCAAGAACGATGCCGTGTTGCTGTTCCAGGGCGGCGGCGAGCGCACGGTTAAGCACCGGTTCGCCGCGCAGCCTGAGCTCGAAGTCGTTCCCATATCGACGGATGGCGAGCGGCCTCAACAAAATGGGAGCCCGGTATTCGACATCGTCGAACGTCCACTCCGCGACGCCGATTCCCAGGTGCACGGAGTCAATTCCTCGTGTCGTGGAAAGCTCCATCGATTTCGCAGCAATCGCGCCGGCTGCAAGCTTTGCGGCACGAAGCGCCACATCGTCGCGAATAAGGCTGGAGAGCAGAGTGATTTTACCCGTGATGAACTGAGCGAGCCCACCCGGGTGCGTCGCGCCAAGCTCAATACGGGTCGATGGCCCGTCGACGAAGTGAAGGAGGGGGTTCTCGCCGCCCATCGAGTCGAGGTCGGCTCGCCAGTCACCCCACGTCGGCTCCGCCACATTCATCGCAGTGAATTTCGGGTCACCGAGACTCAGCGCGTGGGGCGAGGTGACTTGGTGCTGCACTCGCACAGGGTCGACGAACTCCTCCTCTGGTTCATCCAGGAAGTCGTCATGATGATTGCCGGCCCGCCACACGATGCCACCTTAAGCGCAAGTTGAGTGTTTTGCGGGGAGGCGCGACCATTTTTTCAGCTCTTGTCGCATCAAATTTCTCCACGTGCCGTGCCCTATTTGCCAGGTCGACCGTAGGATATCCCCCATGGGTGGCCAACTTCTCAGCGCTGCATGGACCGTGGTGATGACCGTCGCGGTGATCTTCGCCCTCCTTGTTGGTGGCGGCTTCTGGCTGCTTTCTCGACGCAAAAAGGTCCGCCACACTCCGGATGCCCTCGGCGCACTCGAGCAGCGAGCCAACATTCTTCTGGTTCGGGTTGATGACGCGATCAAGGCGGCGGAAGATGAACTCGCGTTTGCGATCGCCCAGTTTGGTGATGTGAAGTCCCAAGAGTTTGAGCTCGTACTCAGCTCGGCAAAAAGTCAGCTCAAGGAAGCGTTCGGGCTGCAGCAGAAACTCGACGACGCATACACGGACTCGGAAACGCAGCGTCGAGATTGGAATGGACGCATCATCCATCTCTGCGAGACGGCACGAGACTCGTTGCAGACCCAAGAAGTCGCTTTTGCAACACTTCGTGAACTGGAGAAGAACGCCCCACAAAATCTATCCGCGGTGCGAACTGCCATTGACGGTGTCGATGCCAGAATGGCGGCAGCGACCGCGACACTCGATGCTTTGACCGCCCGATACAACGCGAGAGCACTCTCCACGATCTCGGACAACATCGACCACGCGGCGAAAGAGCGAGCCGATGCCGCGCAGGGCGCTGAGCGAGCCAGCAAGGCTCTCGGCGAGACAGGCTCTGCGGCAAAAGTGGGTACCGCAACCGAACTCATCCAGTCCGCAGCGGAACATATTTATCGCGCGGGCAAGTTTCTCGACGCCATCGACACGCTTCATGATGAACTCATCACTACCAGCGACGCACTTGCCGCCCTACGCGAGTCGACAACGACGAGCCTCGCCGGGGCACGATCCGTGCGGGACACGCCACCAAACCCCGATGCGGGTGTCGCAGTGAACCGCGCGATCGGCATCGTCGAGGCGGCTCTCGCCACAGACCGGGAGGCAAAGGATCCGTTTGCCACTCTCGAAACCCTGCGAGAGGCAAACGCGGAGCTTGATGCCAGTATGGCCGTTGCACGAAACCAGACTCAGCGTCTTGAGGGCGCCCGAACCGCTTTAGTCGGTGCACTTGTGGGGGCGAGGAGCCAACTCAAAGCCACCAAGAACTTCATTGACAACCGCCGTGGTGGCGTCGGCGCTGAAGCCCGCACGAGGCTTGCCGAGGCCGAACGCCTGCTGATGGTGGCGGAGGCAGAAACCGATCCAGTAGCCGCCCTCGACACGGCGCGGAGCTCCGCGACGTACGCACGCGACGCAGATGCCTTGGCTCGATTCGACCTCACGCGGCAATAAGGGCTGGTCCCGGCTGTGAAAGTCCTGATTTTGTCACCTCAGCTGGGCTCCAGCATCTCATCACGGTACAGTTATTAACTGACGTTCAGATTTTTGTGCCCGGCATCGCGCCGATTATTCGGTACGTGCTTGAGAGAGGTTTGCATCGCGTGATTTCCAGTAAGGCACGAGAGGCTGTCGCAAAGTTGGCAGTTATCGCGGTTTCTGGCGGATTAGTCGCCGCCTTGGCGCTTCCAGCCAACGCGTTCAACAACTCATCGCAAAGCGTTCCGAACGCTGCGTTTGCCGCGGCCGGAGACACGTCGAGCGTGGCCGAGATCGCTCCTGCTGCCGAGCCGTTACAAGAAGTCGCGGTATCCGCATCGATCGAGCTTTCCGTTACTCGCGACAACTACACCGCCACGAAGCCCGCTCCCGTCAGGGCCGCAATGGTCAACCGGTTCTTGACCCTCAACCCGCCCGCGCAATCATATAGCGGGGGCGCAGTTGTGCAATTCGGTATGCAGTTTGTTGGAATTGTGCCCTACGGCAGTGGCAATAGCCCCACGACGAGCTTCAGTTGCGACGGGTTTGTGCAATACGTTTTTGGCAACTTCGGAATTTCTCTTCCTCGCACGGTCAACGCGTTGGCGAGCCACTTTGTGGCAATCTCCCCCGCAGATGCACAGCCAGGAGACTTGCTCTGGTGGCCGGGTCAGCACGTGGGAATCTATGCGGGCGGCGGCATGTTGCTCGACTCGCCCACCTGGGGTCGCTACGTCGAGTACCACCGTATCTGGGGCAACCCGGTCTACATGAGGCTCAAGTAGCGTTCACGCACGCTGCGCCAACGACAACCGCCGTATATTCAGCCGGAGCAAGTCTTTAGATTGCGTCGAACGCTTCAGTGATCCGTGCAGCAAGCTCGCCCCGCTCTTCCACCGGAAGAAAGCAGGAGAGGGCCGCGTTGAGCTGGAATGTGGCGACATCGCCAAGGTCGTACGAGAACGTATCGGCGAGCAGTGAAAGCTCCTGACTGAGAGTCGTGTTGCTCATCAACCGGTTATCCGTGTTGACCGTCACGGTGAAACCCAACTGGTACAGCATGTCGAACGGGTGGTCAGAAAGCTGGGTTCCCCATGCCGCAATCGCACCGGTTTGAAGATTCGATGACGGGCTCAGTTCGAGAGCGATTTCGCGGTCCTTCACCCATTCGGCGAGCAAGCCCAGCGTTACGATACTGCTGGCTCCCGCAGTCTCGACTTCAATGTCTTCCGCAATGCGCACGCCATGACCGAGGCGCAGCGTACGGCCGTCCAAGAGCGCGCTGCGGATGCTGTCGAGACCCGCCGCCTCCCCCGCGTGAACGGTGACCGGAAAGTAGTGCTCGGCGAGGTAATCGAATGCTGGCAGCATCCTGCTCGGCGGGAATCCATCTTCCGGCCCAGCGATATCGAAACCGACGACTCCCCTATCTCTGCGTCGCACGGCCAGCTTGGCAATCTCGAGACCGTTGTCGGCGTGACGCATCGCCGAGACCAGTTGCCCGATGCGAATGCTCCCGCCCATCTTGGTTACCGCGGCAGTTCCATCCTCGATGCCCTGTTGCACCGCTTCCACCGCTTCATCAAGACTGAGTCCGCGCGTGAGGTGCTGTTCTGGTGCCCAACGAACCTCACCATAGATCACCCCATCGGCATGCAGATCTTCAACAAACTCGCGCGCAACCCGCGCGAGGCCGTGCGCGGTCTGCATGACCGAAAGTGTGACGTCAAAAGTTTTGAGGTACTCCACGAGGGATCCAGAATCTGCCTGGTTCGCAAACCACGCCCCCAGTTCGTGCGGGTCATGGGTCGGCAAGTCGAGCTCGAACTCAGCGGCAAGGTCGATGATGGTTGCGGGTCTCAGGCCACCATCGAGGTGGTCATGCAGTGACACCTTGGGCAACGAGTTCACTGCAACCCCGCCGGGAAGAACAAACTGACGACCAGCTGCCGGCGCGAAACTCTCAACTGTCATGATGCAAACCTAGCCGACCGCCTCACTGCCCAGAAGTCAGGCGCAAGCCCAATTATGATGTGGTCATGGCTACAAAGATCATTCTCGACTGCGACCCTGGGCACGACGATGCGGTGGCGATGCTTCTGGCTCACGGCAACCCCGACATCGACCTCGTGGCTGTCACGACGGTGCACGGAAACCAGACGATCGACAAGGTCACGCGCAATGCTCTCGCGGTGGCAACCATCGCCGGGATCACCGGGGTGCCCTTCGCGGCTGGGGCACATCGACCCCTCGTGCGTGAGGCAGAAGTCGCAGAATCCATTCACGGCGACTCAGGAATGGACGGGCCTGCCCTTCCAGAGCCGGCGTTCGCCGTCGATGAACGTCACGCCGTCGACCTCATCATCGACACCATCATGAACAACGAGCCAGGCACAATCACTCTCGTTCCCACCGGAGCTCTCACCAACATTGCTCTCGCGGTGCGCAAAGAGCCGCGGATTGCGCAACGCGTCAAAGAGGTCGTGCTCATGGGCGGCGGGTACCACGTCGGCAACTGGAGCGCCGCGGCCGAGTTCAACATTGTGATTGACCCAGAGGCCGCACACATCGTCTTCAACGAGAAGTGGAAACTCACCATGGTGGGCCTCGATGTCACCCACCAAGCGCTTGCCACACCGGATGTCGTTGCAGCGATCACTGCCCTCGGTACAAAGCCAGCACAGTTTGTTCTGGAGCTCATGGACTTCTTCACCGAAAGCTATCGGGAGGCCCAGGGCTTCGACTACCCTCCCGTACATGACCCCTGCGCTGTCGCCCTCGTCATCGACCCGACTGTCATGCGGGTCATCCGGGTTCCGATCGATGTGGAACTCACCGGCTCGCTCACCCTCGGCATGACGGTGGCAGACTTTCGCGCCGCGGCCCCGGAGGACTGCACCACCTACGCTGCCACCGACCTCGACCACGAGAAGTTCTGGGCTCTCATCGTCGACGCGTTGAAGCGCATTGGCTGAGCTGGTTGCTCAACCCCTATTCGCAAGCTTCGGGGTGAACTCGCGCGGCGAAGCGGATGCCGCGACGATGGAACGTAACGCGTCAATCCCTCCAGAGATGAGTCCGGCAGTGCGGGCCTGAACGAGTACATTCCCGGTCGCGGTTGCCTCGACGGGCCCTGCCAGAACTTTCCTACCAGAGCGGTCTGCGACGGCCTGGCACAGCAATCTGTTCTGCGAGCCGCCCCCCACAATGTGGATGAGGGGAATCTCGCGCCCGGTTTGTTCCCCGATTTGACGGACTGCCTGAGCGAACCCCTCGGCGAGCGACTCGACAACGCAGCGGGTCAGGGCTGCTCGATTGTGAGGCACTGGCAGGTCGTGGCGAGAAAGCCATTCAGCAATTCGGGCCGCCATGTCGCCGGGTGCTGCAAAAACTGAATCGTCTGCATCGAAAACTGACACGGTCTCTGAGACGTTCTCGGCCGCATTCAGCAGAGAAGGGAGGTCAATGGCGCACCCATCCTCGCCCTCCCACGTGCGAATCATTTCGCTAAGAACCCACAAGCCCATCGCATTTCGTTGGAATCGAATGCGGCCATCCACGCCACCCTCATTGGTGAAGCCCGCCTCACGGCTCACTTCTGTGAGGATGGGTTGCGCCACCTCCACGCCAACAATTCCCCACGTACCGCAGGAGATGTAGGCAAAGTTCTCGCTGACAGCAGGGATGCCCACGACCGCAGAGGCGGTGTCGTGTGAGCCAACAGTGGTGAGAACCGCCTTCCCCAGCATCCCCAGCTCCGGGCGAAGAGGTGCAACGTTTACTCCGGGGTCAACCAGGTCTGCAAAAAAACCACTCTGTAGGCCGATCACGGCAAGCAGTTCACCGTCCCACTCTCGGGTCCTCGCGTTAAGGAGCCCGGTAGTCGAGGCGATCGTGCGCTCCGTAATCTGTACACCCGTGAGCCAGTACCCCATGAGATCGGGGGTGAGCAACGCGCGATCAACGTTGGTGAGTCGGCCACGCTCACGGTCATCCTCCAGCTGGACGATCGTGTTAATCGCCATATGCTGAATTCCAGTGCGCTGGTACAGGTGAGAAACACTGACCTTTTCAAGAAGTCGGCGAGAGGGCGACTCGGTGCGCTCATCGCGGTAGTGGAAGGGGATGCTGGCGAGTTCTCCGCACCGCATGAGCCCATAGTCAACACCCCACGAGTCGATGCCAACACTCACAATAGTGCGCTCACGGCTTGCTTCTACGAGGCCGTCGACCACGTTGCGAAACAGCTCAAGGGTGTTCCAGTGCAGCCCATCTATTGTACGGACCGGAATGTTAGGAAACCGGGCGGTGGACTCTAAGCGCACCATTCCATCGCGCACGGCACCAACGATGACTCGGCCACTTGTTGCGCCGAGGTCAACCGCAGCGACCGTGCTGTCGCTCATCTGAGGAATGCGGCAGCGACGCCGGAGTCGACGGGAATGTGCAAACCAGTGGTGCGCGAAAGTTCGGGACCAGTGAGAACGTAGACGGCATCCGCCACGTTCTCCGGTATAACTTCGCGCTTAAGAATCGTGCGGTCGGCGTAGAACTGCCCGAGATCTTCTTCTTTAACCCCGTAAGTTTTAGCTCGGTTCGCGCCCCACCCGCTAGCGAAGATTCCCGAGCCCCGCACAACTCCATCAGGGTTGATGCCGTTGACACGCACCCCATGTTCCCCCAGCTCCACCGCAAGCAAGCGCACTTGGTGAGCCTGATCCGCCTTGGCAGCGGAGTAGGCGATGTTGTTGGGGCCGGCAAAAACAGAGTTCTTGGAGGAGATATAAATGATGTCTCCGCCCATCTGCTGCTCCACGAGCACCGTTGCCGCGGCCTTCGAGATGAAAAACGAGCCTTTCGCCATCACATCGTGCTGCAGATCCCAGTCGTGTTCGGTGGTGTCCAAGAGCGGCTTTGATAACGAAAGGCCAGCGTTGTTGACGATGAGGTCCAGGCCACCAAACGCGAGCACTGCCTCATTGACGCACGCTTGCACGGCCCCGGCATCCGCGACATCCACCCCAACACCGATCGCGACATCGCTGCCGCCGAGTTCGGATGCTGCGGCCTGTGCCTTGGCGAGATCCAGGTCTGCGACGACGACACAGGCACCTTCCTTGGCCAGTCGGGTAGCGATGGCTTTACCAATACCGGAGGCAGCACCGGTGACGAGGGCGATTCGGCCTTGATGTGACTTCGGCTTCGGCATCCGTTGAATTTTGGCCTCTTCCAAAGCCCAGTATTCGATTCGGAACTTCTCGGCATCGCTGATCGGAGTGTAGGTTGACACTGCTTCAGCGCAGCGCATTACGTTAATTGCGTTCAGGTAAAATTCTCCAGCAACTCGTGCGGTCTGCTTGTTGGCACCGTAAGAAAACATTCCGACGCCCGGAACAAGCACGATGAGAGGATCGGCGCCGCGCATCGCCGGCGAATCTTTTGTGGCGTGCTTGGTGTAATACGCCGAGTACTCGGCGCGGTACTCCTCGTGGAGCTCTTTCAGGCGAGCGATGACCTTCTCCACCGGGGCCGCGGAAGGAAGGTCGAGAAGCATGGGCTTGATTTTGGTGCGCAGGAAGTGGTCTGGACAACTGGTCCCAAGAGCCACGAGCTTTGGCGCCCGTGCTGAAGCAAGAAACTCAAGCACCCTCTCGTCGTCGCAGAAGTGCCCCACCATTGGATTGTCGTGAGATGCGATTCCCCGAATGGTGGCGGCTATGGCTGCTGCCTTTGCACGCCGTGGCTCCTCGGGAAGCGCCACAAACTTTGTGCGGGCCTTACCCAACGGATCTCTCTTACCGTGCGCATCAATATACGCTTGCGCAGTTTCGATGATCCACAATGAGTTCTTTTCAGTTTCGACCGAGGTGTCACCCCACGCGTTGATGCCGTGGCCGCCAAGAATGCAGCCAACGGCATCCGGGTTCTGCGCCTTTATCGCCGCTATATCTAAGCCCAACTGAAAACCGGGGCGTTGCCACGGCACCCACACCACACGTTGATCAGAATCGCCGCTGCCAAAAATCTTCTTTGTCAGCTTCTCGCCGTCTTTCGAGGTAGCAATCGCGATTCCAGAATCCGGATGCAGATGGTCAACGTGCACCGCATCCAGGAGGCCATGCATCGCGGTATCGATCGAGGGCGCAGCACCTCCTTTGCCGTGCAGACAATAGTCGAACGCTGCAACCATGTCGTCTTCTCGTTCACGGCCCGGATAGACATTGACGAGCGCGCGCACTCGGTCCATGCGCAGCACGGCGAGGCCCGCTTCGTTCACTGTGCCGAGGTCTCCACCAGAGCCTTTAACCCACAGCAACTCGATGGGCTCTCCCGTGACAGGATCCGTCTCGAAGCCCTTCGCCGACGTATTGCCGCCCGCGAAGTTGGTGTTTTTCGGATCGGCACCGAGCCGATTCGACCTCGCGATGAGGTCATTGGTCGTGGCGTTGCCCATGATTCCGTCCGTGGTGATCGAGTTGTGGTGAGAAAATTATGAGCTGGAGGGCCGCGCGGTGGTGGCGCTACCCACCGATTGGGTGAGGACCGCACGACGAATTAACTCATCGGGTCGAGTGTCAATTCTTGCCACTTCTGCGTGCTCCATGAAAGAGGGGCCGCCAATGCTCGCTGCGCCGATAAGAACGCGGGCGACCTTGACGGCCATCTCGGTGATCTGCAGCACCTCAGCTTCGTGGCGCCCGAGGGCGAACATTCCGTGATTCTGCAGGTAAATCACCCGCGGAACTCCCGTTTCTCGGTCGCGAAGCATGCGGCGCACCTCCTGTGCGAGGCGCAAGCCTGGGTCGACATACGGGACTAAAAGAGGAGAAGTGCCCAGCACCACGATTTGGTCCGGGAACAGTGCACCTCGGGTGAGGAGGTCTGGTGTCGATGAGCAGAGAATGGCGTTCACCGGGATCGGATGTGTGTGGCCGACGACGGCAACGCCTGGCAGATCCAGACAAACCGCGTGCAACAGTGCCTCCACTGAGGGGCGTCGGCCAGCAGAGCGAGCTTGCACCGCGTCAAAAACCTCACGGACCTCGTCGTCACCGGCAGTGGGGTCATCGATCAGCGCGAGGAGTTCGGCATGGGGAACGGAAACGAAATCGGCTTGGGTCGCGTTCGCCATCTCGGCGCCGCTGGCCTTGACGTGAACCTCGAGGTTTTCGGTGAGTAGGGAACAATTGCCTTCCGCCAGGATTGCCCATTCGCGGTCCATCCGCCCCAGCTCGCGCGCTAAGAGCGAGAGCCTTTCAGCGGGCGCGGGCACAGTCATCTTTCACGGTGGGCACTCTCTGATTCGTTCGTCGGGCTGGTTTTGCTAGAAGGCCAAACCGCGCGGTTCTGGGCCGAGGGTTACTTCCTGAGGGTCAAGAACCGAGAAACCATTGGCTTTGTAGGCCTCGTAGTCGAAGTTCTCGCACTCGTCAAAACCGAGCTTGTGGTACTCGTAGAAGCCATCCCAGTCTTCGTAGCCGTCCCCCAAGGAGTTCTCAAGAAACGCTTCAGCCATTGCATTGGCTAGCCGCGGTGCGGTGAAGAAAGCACCCATCGCCAACACATTAGCGTTGTTGGCCGTGGACGCTCGTTTCGCAGAGGCAACACTTTCACAGACCGCGGAGTGCACCCCTGGGCACTTGCTCGCTGCGATGTGAATACCCATGCCAGATCCGCAGAAGACCAAGGCCTTCTCAAACTTCTTCTCGGATATTTGGGCCCCCACCATGAAACCCACACGGTGATACATGGGGACGTTCTCCCGCTCTGGCGTCATATCGGTGACTGTCCAGCCCCGGGATTCCAGGTGCTTCTTCACGGCCTCTTTCAGAGGGAATCCTGCGAAATCCGCTCCAACGACCACATTTTTATTCTCCGTGGCACTCACGACACCAAGCCCCCAAACTTTTCTGATACCCAACTCACGTGGCTACCAAATCAGCTTAGTCTGAATGACTGAGATGGCCCTGGCGGAAAGTTCTCACGACGGCCGCAACACCGTGCGTTCGGGCAAACCCTGTGCGGCTGACCACGACGTATGATGTCCGGATGCCTAAGAAGATTATCCTCGACTGCGACCCAGGTCATGATGACGCTATCGCACTCCTGCTTGCTCACGGGAACCCCGATATCGACCTTGTTGCTGTGACGACTGTGCATGGAAATCAAACGCTTGAGAAGGTCACGCGCAATGCGCTCGCCGTCGCGACGGTAGCCGGAATCACCGGTGTTCCCTTTGCGGCCGGCGCACACCGACCACTGGTGCGAAACGCAGAGGTCGCAGAGGCCATTCACGGTGACTCAGGAATGGACGGCCCAGAGCTTCCAGAACAGACGTTGACTCTTGACTCGCGACACGCGGTAGACCTCATCATCGATACCGTGATGAGCAATGAGCCAGGCACCATCACTATTGTTCCCACCGGAGCACTGACGAACATTGCCCTCGCGGTGCGAAGAGAACCTCGCATTGCCGAGCGCGTCAAAGAGGTTGTGCTCCTTGGTGGTGGCTATCACGGCGGCAACTGGACGGCAGCCGCAGAATTCAACATCCTGATAGACCCCGAAGCCGCTCACATCGTTTTTAATGAAAAGTGGAAACTCACGATGGTGGGTATCGACGTCACACACCATGCCCTCGCCACACCTGAGGTGGTCAAAGCGATCGCGGCTATTGGAACGAAACCCGCCCAGTTTGTGCTCGAGTTGCTCGAATTTTTCGGGGAGACATATCGAGAAAGCCAAGGGTTCGAATACCCGCCAGTGCATGATCCATGCGCAGTAGCACTGGTCATCGATCCCTCAGTGATGAAAGTGGTTCGCGTGCCCATCGATATCGAATTGACAGGCACGCTCACCCTCGGAATGACGGTTGCGGACTTCCGCGCCGAGGCCCCGGCAGACTGTACAACTCATGCGGCCATCGACATTGACGCACCCAAGTTCTGGGGCCTTATAGTCGACGCTCTTGAGCGGATTGGCTAAACCCCTCGCGGGGTCATTGAGGGTCTCAGACTATTAAGTCACCGCTGATGAGACGATGATGATGAGACGATGCGGTCCGCGATGAGCGGACCGCCATCATGCACGTCGTCCCCGGCTGCACCAATGCGGTAGGCGCCCTGGAGCGCTTCCAGAGCACGCTCGAATCGGGCAGGCTCGTCGGCGCACAACGTGAACAGAGGTTGACCCTTCTTCACCACGTCGCCCGGCTTCGCATGCAGGTCAATCCCGGCGGAGTGTTGCACCGGATCCTGCTTACGCGCGCGGCCAGCGCCGAGGCGCCACGCTGCGACCCCAAACGGAAGCGCGAGCTGCTCAACGAGGATGCCGTCACGCTCAGCGTTAACAACGTGCGTCTCTTTCGCAGTAGGCAGCGCAGCATCCGGGTCACCGTGCTGGGCCGAGATCATGGCGCGCCACGTGTCCATGGCACGGCCGTCCTTGAGGGCGGCCTCGACATCCGCGTCTGGCTGCCCGGCTGACGTCAGCATCTCGCGTGCCAGTGCGACCGTGAGCTCCACGACGTCCGCGGGCCCTCCCCCCGCGAGCACCTCCACGGATTCCCTCACCTCGTTCGCGTTGCCAATGGTGAGTCCCAGTGGAACATTCATATTCGTGAGCAACGCTGTCGTCGTCACACCGGCATCTGTGCCCAATGCCACCATTGTTTCGGCCAGCAACCTGCTTTTTTCTTTGTCTTTCATAAAGGCGCCGGAACCAAACTTCACGTCAAGCACGAGTGCAGAGGTTCCTTCAGCGATCTTCTTACTCATGATTGAGGAGGCGATGAGCGGAATAGACTCGACGGTACCGGTGATGTCGCGAAGTGCGTAGAGCTTCTTGTCTGCCGGCGCCAAGCTCGCACCAGCCGCACACACGACGGCCCCCACCGACTCAAGCTGTTCGCGCATCTTTTCGATGCTGATATCCGCCTGCCAACCGGGGATGCTCTCAAGTTTGTCGAGCGTGCCGCCCGTGTGCCCGAGTCCCCTGCCAGAAAGCTGCGGAACAGCAACTCCGAAGCAGGCAACGAGGGGCGCAAGAGGCAACGTGATCTTGTCGCCAACACCACCGGTGGAGTGCTTATCGGCTGTTCTTTTTGACAGCCCATCAAAGTTCAGCGTCTCTCCAGAAGCGATCATCGCCAGCGTGAGGTCGCGCACCTCCTCTCGGTCCATGCCGTTGAGGAAGATCGCCATCGCCATCGCCGCCATCTGCTCATCGCCGATGAACCCGCGGGTATACGCGTCAATCATCCATGAGACTTGTTCGGTGCTGAGCTTCGCACCATCCCGCTTCGCGTGGATGAGGTCAACGGTGTCAAATTTTTCGAGTGCACTCACGAGCGGTACTCCTCCAAAGTTCGCGGCCCAAACGCGTCAGGGATGACCTCGTCAATCGTCTTGATTCCGGAGACAGTTTCTAGAAGCATCCCCGGGGCAGAGTGTTCAAACAAAAGCTGCCGGCACCGGCCGCACGGCATGAGGATGTTTCCGTGCCCATCGACGCACGTGAACGCGAGAAGCTTTCCCCCACCGGTCATATGCAAACTCGACACGAGCGCGCACTCCGCGCACAGCGTGAGACCGTACGACGCGTTCTCAACATTGCACCCCGAAATGACGCGGCCGTCATCAACGACGGCGGCCACACCGACCGGAAATTTTGAATACGGCACATACGCGTGCGTGATCGCCTCTTTCGCGATATCGCGCAGCCCATCCCAATCGACGTCAGTCATAGTGACCCTTCCGTTCATTTACATCTAACCGTGGTTGTGGTCGATAAGTACATTGTCTGCCGGGATCACCGCTCCCCCGACAAAGTTGGGCCGCCCAGAAAGGTATGCCGTGATCGTTTGGGGCACGAGCATCACAAACAGCAGCAAGAGCGGGACGACCCACGCGGCGGTGAGATCATACAACGCCCCCATTGCGAGCGGTCCTGCCGCCGCGAACAGGTAACCCCAGCTTTGGGCCATTCCGGAAAGCTTCGTGGCGCGCGCCGCATCCGGAGAGCGCAAAACTATGAAAGTGAGTCCGAGCCCGAGGCCCGCGCCCTGCGCCAAGCCCAGCAGCACCATCCAGACCACGGCGACTCCGGGCAACAGTAAGAATCCGCCCACCGCGGCGAGATAGCACAGCGAGACCAGGATCGTAAACGCCGCTTGGTTCTTGATTCGCTCAAGCAGGAGCGGAACGACGAGCGCCGGGACGATGCTGACAAAGTTCACGAGAGAAAGCATGAAACCCGCAAAGACGGGATCGTAACCGTAACCGACCAGAATCGTGGGTAGCCAGGCGGTCGTGGAGTAGAAGTTGAAAGACTGCAACCCAAAAAAGATGGTCACCCACCAGGCCACGCGGTCACGTCCAAGAGCGAGGCCGCTCGTGCGCGGCATCCGGGCAGCACCTCGGGCGCCCCAGAGCGAAGGGATCCAGCAGGCGAGGCCCAGCACAGCGAATAATCCCCACGCTGCGAGAACTTCATTCCAGCTCCAGCCGACAGCCTCCGCGACGGGGATAGTCAAACCGGCAGCGAGAGTTGCGCCCACCGCCATGGACATGGAGAACAATCCAGACATGATTCCCAGGCGGTGTGGGAAGTCACGCTTAATAAGACCAGGCAGCAGGATGTTGCCCACGGCAATTCCTGCGCCCACGAGCAGCGTGCCACCGAACAGCGCAGGAATGGTCGGGATAATCCGCAGAGCCGATCCAGCAATGATGGCCAGAAGCACGAGTGCGAGGCTGCGTTCGAAGCCAATCCTGGCGGCCAACAGTGGTGCCAGTGGGCCAAGCACCCCGAAACACAGCACCGGAAGAGTCACGAGAAGCCCCGCGAGCACCGAAGTTAGTCCGAGTTCGCTACTGATCGTGTCGAAGACCGGCGACACCGCAACGATCACGGGTCGCAGGTTGAGTGCGACAAGTACGACGGCAATTGCCGCCCAGACTCCGCCAGAGACCGAGCGAACCGGCCCGTTTTTTGTGATCGTCGTCAAGACTTGATGTACGGCTTACCGTCGGCCGCAGGCGGCTTCGACTGCCCCACCAGCCCGGCAACGGCAAAGATCGTCACGACGTACGGCAGCATGAGCATGAACTGGCTGGGCACCGGCGAACCAATGATCCCCAGCACACTCTGCAGGTTCGTGGCAAACCCAAACAGCAGGCCAGCCAGCATTGCCCGGATGGGGTCCCAGCGCCCAAAGATCACCGCGGCAAGTGCGATAAACCCGGCCCCAGCGGTCATGTCCTTGGTGAACTCACCCACTGATCCGAGCGTGAAGTATGCGCCACCGAATCCGGCGATCGCGCCTGCGAGCGAGACGTTCCAGAACCGCATCTTGTTGACCTTGATTCCGACCGTGTCTGCCGCCTGCGGATGCTCACCGACGGACCGCGTGCGCAGCCCCCACCGAGTCTTGAACAGCGCGAACGCTACCGCGGCGACCGTCAAATACATGACGTAAACAATGATTGTCTGGTTGAACAACACCGGCCCGATAATCGGAATCTGCCCGAGGATCGGAATGTCTATGCGATCAAACCGCGGGGGGCTATTGAGCAGTTCAGGGTTCGGCACCATGAGTTTGGAGTAAAAGAAGCCGGTGAGACCCGCAACCAGAACGTTCAACACCACCCCGACAATGATCTGGTCGACGATGTAATTGATCGCGAATGCGGCGAGAACAAATGACACGAGCGTGCCAGCCACCATGGCGGCCGCGAGTCCAGCAACGGGCGAGCCTGTAGCCGTTGCCACCATCGCCGAGATGAACGCGCCAGCGAGAAGCTGCCCCTCAATCGCAATGTTGATGACACCGCTTCGCTCAGAGATCACACCGCTCATCGCTCCGAATATGAGCGGAACACTCAGACTCACCGCCCCGATCAGCAATCCAGGGACCGGAATGAGCGCGTTGGCAGACACCCAGGTGAGGAAGGCCACCAGAATCAGCACGACGAAGACAATGATGAGCCACAGCGGCACCTTCTTCGCCTGATGGACGAGCCAGGCCGAATACCCCGCGAGGAGCACGAGCACGACCGAAATCACCCACCCGGTTGTTGTGGTCGGTAGGAATACGTCCGGAAGTTGAATGAAGTCAGTCGCCTGTGAGAGACGGAACTGGCTGACACCGGCTCGGCCGAACACACCGAACACGATGAGCGAAACAATGGCGAAGAAGCCGAAGGCGACGGGCACCTTCCAACTCCGCACCTCCGCAATATCTAGTGCGGCCCTCAATGGTTGATGGGTTGTCGCGCTCATTTGGACACCACCGCCTTCTTACCCTGAAGCTTCAACGATCGCGCGGTCCCCAAGATATTCGGAGCCGGCAACCGGAAGATCGCGCGCACGAGCGGTGGCGCCGCAATGAACAGAACGATCATCGATTGGACAACGAGCACGATGTCGATCGGGACACCTTGCGAAGCTTGCATGGTGAAGCCGCCAGCCTTGAACGCCCCAAACAAGATTCCCGCCGAAAATACACCCCACGGTTTTGATCGACCAAGCAACGCAACAGTAATGGCATCGAATCCAATTCCGGCATCAATTCCTGCGCTGAATCCGGTCTTCACCGTACCCAACACCTGAAATACCCCAGCGAGTCCCACGAGTGCACCAGAGAACAACATCACATAGGTGAACATTCGGTTCACGTTGATACCGGCAACTCGCGCAGCATTGGGATTGAAACCAACCGCTTTGAACTGAAATCCGAGCGTCGAACGGTTAAGAAGCCACCACACGAAGAAGGTCGCTCCGATGGCGATGATGAAGCCCCAGTGGAGCGTAAACTTCGGCCCAAACAGTGGCGGAAGCACAGCGGTCTCCATCATTGCCGGCGTCTTCGGGTTGTTCGACCCAGGCGCCTGCAAAAGTCCGGGAGTGCTCAACATCCAATACACGAAGTAGTACGCCACATAGTTGAGCATGATCGTGGTGATCACCTCGTGCGCACCGGTGCGTGCTTTCAAAAGCCCAGCGATGCCACCCCATATTGCACCCGCGGCAACACCCGCGACGAGGGCGAGAAAGAGGTGAATTCCAAACGGTAGCGGAAACGAAAACGCGACCCAGCCAGCGGCAGCGGCACCGAACAGCATCTGCCCGCGGCCACCAATGTTGAAAAGTCCAGCGCGGAATCCAAGCGCGACTCCAAGTCCGGCAACGATCAGTGGAGTCGCGAAGGTCAGGGTATCGAACAGCGGTCTAATGCCGTTCTCGAACCCTGGTCGGCGGAAGTTGTAGATCGACCCTTGGAACAGAGCTATATAAGCGCCTGAGACGGATTCCCAGATGGCGAAAAACATATCCCCTGGCTTCGAGAAGAAGTAGGCTGCGGCTTCTTGCACACGAGTGTCCGTCACGGCGATCAGGATTCCGCCGATCGCGAGCGCCAGCAGTACCGCGAGAACAGACATCAGTGCGCTGCCGGAGAGAATCTCTCGCATGGCGGCAGAAAAACGTCCTGACTCTTCGATGCCCGCAGAGTTCTTACCCACTTCTGGGTTCTCGAAATCTCCCTGACCCGGTTCGAGAGACGCAGAAAGTTGTGGCTCCATACTCACCTTGGGGAGCTGGCTTTCGCCCGGCCCTTTGTGATCGGTCATGCTGCCTTTCCTCCGGGGGTCTCGCCGGCCATCATGAGGCCAAGAACATCTCGTGGGGTGTCTCCGGGCACAATGCCCACAATTCCTCCCCGATACATCACCACGATGCGATCAGCCAAGGCATCTACCTCGTCGAGCTCTGTCGAAACCACAAGAACAGGAATTCCTTTGTCTCTGGCTTCCACAATTCGAGTGTGGACAAACTCAACGGACCCGACATCCAGCCCACGAGTGGGCTGCGCGGCAAGGAGAAGGTGCAGTTCGCGGCTCATCTCTCTTGCGAGTACCACTTTTTGTTGGTTACCCCCGGAGAGCTCGCCAGCGAGGGTGCCGATCCCCTGAGCGCGGATGTCGAACTCCGTCAATTTTTCTTCGGCAAACTCTGCAAGATTGTTGAGTTGCAAGTTGCCGTGCCGCGCAAAAGGTTCGCCGTTTGCGCGGTCAAGCATGAGGTTTTCGGCGACCGAGAACTCAGAAACCAACCCGTCTTCATTACGGTCCTCTGGAACAAAACCAACACCAGCGTCCAGTATCTTGCGAACACTCAAGCCCACGAGCGACTCACCGTCGAGGCTAATGCTCACTGTCACATTGTGCTGGAGCCCCATGATCGCTTCCACCAATTCCGTCTGACCGTTGCCTTGCACTCCGGCAATTGCGACAATCTCGCCAGCCTTCACATCGAAACTGACCCTATTGACGACGAGCTGCCCGACGGGGTCGATCACGCTGAGGTTGTCGACGACAAGAGCCGGCGCGCCTGGCTTTGCCTCGTCTTTGTGGATCTTAAGGTCAACCGCGCGGCCGACCATCATCGATGCCATTTCGGTGTTGCTTGCGGTCGGGGAGGCCTCACCGACTACCTTTCCGAGTCGGATAACAGTGATCTTGTCGGCCACTTCGCGCACCTCACGCAATTTGTGGGTGATGAAAACTATCGATGTTCCGCCATCGCGCAACTGCTTCATGATGAGCATGAGCTCGTCTGTTTCCTGGGGAGTGAGCACAGCGGTCGGCTCGTCGAAGACGAGCACCTTTGCATCCCGAGACAGAGCCTTGATGATCTCAACACGTTGCTGCACACCGACGGGAAGGTCTTCGACCAGCGCATCGGGGTCAAGATCGAATCCAAACCGCGCAGAAATTTCGCGCACCTGCTCGCGCGCCTTAGCGAGGTTCAACCGGCCACCGAAAGATGTGGGCTCGTGCCCAAGCATGACGTTCTCCGCAACAGTGAAGACAGGAATGAGCATGAAGTGCTGATGGACCATTCCGATTCCGGCCGCCATCGCGTCACCAGGACCGGAAAAATTCTGAACTTTGTCGTCAAGAAGGATCTGGCCCTCGTCCGCTTTATAAAGGCCATAAAGCACGTTCATCAGCGTGGATTTACCCGCGCCGTTCTCACACAAAAGGCAATGGATCTCGCCAGCTTCAACGACCAGGTCGATGTGGTCATTAGCGACCAGACTGCCAAACCTTTTCGTGATTCCGCGAAGTTCGAGCTTCATGGTTCTTCACAATCCTGTCCATCCGGCAGCGCTGCCAGAAAATACTCGGGGCTAAGAGGGAAGACTACAACGAACTCGGGGGGACCAATGTCGCTGGTCCCCCCGAGCTCTACTGTGTTGCCGTCACCCTACTTCGGGGATGAAGGCGATTCGACCTTAACCTTGCCGCTGATGATGTCAGCTTTCAAGGCGTCGAGCTGGCCCTGAAGTTTCGGGTCAACCTTTCCCTCGAAGGAGTGGAACGGCGCAATGCCGACGCCACCGTTTGCAAGCGTGCCAACAAACGGGCTGTTGTCGAACTTGCCTTCGGCGCTGGCCTTGACCACGTCGGACACGCCAACGGCGATGCCCTTCATGATCGAGGTGAGCAGGATGTCAGCAATGGCAGGGTCGGTCTGCGTGACGTCGGCGTCAACACCGATGAGCGCAATGTCCTTGCCCGAGTCCTTGATCGCCTGTGCAGCGCTCTTGTAGATGGGGCCACCACACGGCAAGATCACGTCAGCACCCTGATCGATCAGGTTCTGAGCGGTGGACTTTGCGGTGTCGTTGGCGTCGAAGCCACCGGTGAACGCGCCATCCTGCTTTGCCACATCCCAGCCGAGTGCAACAACACTCGTACCGTTCTGCTCGTTGTAGTAGTTGACACCGTCAACGAAACCATCCATGAAGATGGTGACGGGCGGAATCGGGATGCCACCGAAGGTACCGACAATGCCGGACTTCGTGTAGCTCGCTGCTGCGTAGCCCGCAAGGAAAGCGGCCTGCGCGGTGTCGAAGACGATCGGCTTGACATTCGGAAGGCTAATTCCGCTGTCATCGATGATTGCAAAGTTGATGTCTGGGTTTGCTTCCGCAGCGGCCTTCGTGGCATCTGCGAGCAGGAAGCCTACGGTGACGATGATGTTGCAGCCATCGTTAACAAGGTTGGTGATGTTGCTGGCGTAGTCGGTCTCGGCCTTTGACTCAACAGCGTTGGCCTTGACACCCAGGTCTTTGGCAGCCGAGTCGAGTCCCTCTTTACCAACCTGGTTGAACGACTTGTCGTCGAATCCACCAGAGTCAGAGACCATGCATGGCTTGAAGTCAGACGCAGCAGGCGAATCCGTTCCGCCTGGCGTCTCTGGTGCTGGGGCGCAGCCGGCAAGCAACAGAGTGCTGATTCCGATTAACGCCAGTCCGCTGAGAGCGGACTTTCGCGAGGTAATTCTCAAGGTGTCCTCCAAGGTGCTGCCGCGACATGGGCGTCACGGCCATATCCGTACAGGTTACCTAATGTTACGAGCCACATGACAACTGTTATGGCATTTCAAATCGCAAAGGTTACCAAGCTGCAACCGCAGAGTTTTCGCTGATCAGAGGATGTCGCCACGTCCAGAGACCTTAAGCGCATCGACAACCGCTTTCACTCTCTGCGCATTCGCGCTTGTGGTCACCAGAAGAGCATCAGGAGTGTCGACCACAACGATGTCCTGGACACCGATAAGTGAGATCAGTCGGCCCGTCTGGCTGATGACAAGTCCGCTGGAAGCGTCAGCCAAAACCCGGGCACCCTCACCCAAAATTGCAAGATCTGACTTTCGCCCACCGGCATGAATTTTCGCAATGGCAGCAAAATCGCCCACATCGTCCCAGTCGAAAGCCCCCGGAACAACGGCCAACTTTCCCGCGAGCGCTGCTGGCTCGGCCACCGTGTAATCGATCGCGATCTTTGCAAGCCTCGGCCACACCTGGTCGACGACAGCACCGCGGCGATCCGTATCCCACGCTTCAGCCAGCTCCAGAAGGCCCGCAAGCAAATCCGGTTGACTTTGTCCAAGCTGCTCGAGCAGGAGGTCTGCTCGGGAGATAAACATGCCCGCGTTCCAAAGATAGTTGCCGTCCGCGAGATATTTTTTTGCAACCTCAGCGCTCGGCTTCTCGACAAAACGGTCAGCACCCACAGCACCGGGTGCACCAGAAATTCCGAGAGGTCCATTGCAATGGATATAACCGAACCCGATTGCCGGTTCGGTCGGAGTGATCCCGATCGTGGCAATGTAACCGGCGTCCGCCGCCACCACTGCCTCGGTCACCGCGCGATGGAACCCTCGGATGTCACTAATCACGTGGTCGGCGGCAAACGATCCGATGATGACATCCGGTTCACGACGCATCAGAATTGCGGCGGCAAGCCCGATCGCGGCGGACGAATCTTTTGGCTCACTCTCGAGCACAACGTTGCGGTCGATGAGCTCAGGCAACTGTTCCTCAACAGCAGCTCTGTGGGCGCGACCGGTGACCACCATGATGCGTTCTGCGCCAGAAAGTGGCTCAAGCCTCTCCCACGTTGCACGCAACAGCGTCTTTCCCGACCCAGTGAGGTCGTGAAGGAATTTGGGAGCATCGGCCCTCGAGAGCGGCCACAGGCGAGAACCAATACCCCCAGCAGGGATAACGCTGTAGAAACGGTCGAGGCCTTCAGGTCTATTGGCCATGTCGCTCAGACTAGCGAACGCGGGAATAGGATGGGTGAGAGCGTGCTGCGAACGCGTAGCATTTTTCACGATTATGCACATCGGCAGGAAGGTTGGTCGTGCCAGGCAAATCGACGGGAACGTTGACGAATCCGGCCCCACAGGGCCGGTATCCACTCCCCAAATTTAAGAAACCAAAAGCTCCCGTGGGAACCGTCTACCGGGGCGACCCTGGCATGTGGTCGTGGGTGTTGAACCGGATCACCGGTGTCGGCATCTTCTTCTTCCTGCTCGTGCACATCCTCGACACGGCTCTCGTGCGCGTGAGCCCTGAGGCCTACAACGCGGTGATCGGCACCTACAAGAACCCGATCATGGGGCTCGGCGAAGTCGCCCTCGTTGCCGCGATCGGCCTACACGCACTCAACGGTCTTCGCATCATCCTCGTTGACTTCTGGGCCTGGGGAACCAAGCATCAGAAACTCCTGCAGTGGATCGTGTGGATTCTTTGGGTCATTCTTCTTATCGGATTCGTGCCTCGGCACCTCATGCACGTCTTTGGGGAGTGAGCGCCATGACTGTCACCATTGAAGCCCCCCGCTCCCAGCGCGGCGTTCGCCGTCGCGGAATCAACTGGGAAAAGTGGGGCTGGATCTACATGCGGCTGAGCGGAGTTGTGCTCGTCGTACTGATCTTCGGTCACCTCTTCGTCAACCTCATGCTCGGCGAGGGCGTCAAGGGCCTCGACTTCGCGTTTGTCGCTGGCAAGCTCGCCAATCCGTTCTGGATGGTGTGGGACACCCTGCTACTCTGGCTCGCCCTCATCCATGGCGCGAACGGTATGCGCACCATCACCAACGACTACGCGCACAACCGGCTCGTCGGGGTCATCCTCAAGGGCGGCATCCTCGTCGCCACCGTCGTACTACTGATACTGGGAACACTCGTGATTTACACCTTCGATCCATGCCCCGCTGGCACGGCAGCTAACCTGCTCCCCTCCGTTTGCACGGGTGGTTAATCATGACTAAGGCAGATCAGGGCGAAGTCATTGACGGAATTCACTACCACAAGCACGACGTGGTCATCGTGGGCGCGGGTGGCGCAGGCATGCGTGCTGCCATCGAGGCTGGACCGAAGGCAAGCACCGCGGTAATTTCCAAGCTCTACCCGACGCGGTCCCACACGGGTGCGGCGCAGGGCGGCATGGCGGCAGCACTCGCCAACGTCGAGGAAGACAACTGGGAGTGGCACACCTACGACACCGTCAAGGGTGGCGACTACCTCGTCGATCAGGATGCCGCGGAGATCCTCGCTAAAGAGGCCATCGACGCGATCATCGACCTCGAAAACATGGGCTTGCCGTTCAACCGCACGCCAGAAGGCCGCATCGACCAGCGTCGCTTCGGCGGGCACACCCGCGAACACGGTAAAGCCCCGGTGCGCCGCGCGTGCTACGCCGCCGACCGCACCGGACACATGATTCTGCAGACTCTGTACCAGAACTGTGTCAAGCACGGCATCAACTTCTTCAACGAGTTCTACGTTCTCGACTTGATCATGAACACGGTGGACGGTGTCGAGCGACCAGCGGGCGTCGTCGCCTACGAGCTTGCCACCGGTGACCTGCACGTGTTCCAGGGTAAGTCCATCGTGTTTGCCACGGGGGGCTTCGGAAAAATCTATAAGACGACCTCGAACGCGCACACTCTCACGGGTGATGGTGTCGGAATTGTCTGGCGCAAGGGTTTGCCACTTGAAGACATGGAGTTCTTCCAGTTCCACCCGACCGGGCTCGCAGGCCTCGGCATCCTGTTGTCTGAGGCAGCACGCGGTGAGGGTGCGATCCTTCGCAACAGCGAGGGTGAGAGGTTCATGGAGCGTTACGCACCGACGATCAAGGACCTCGCGCCACGTGACATCGTGGCGCGCTCCATGGCCACCGAGATTCGGGAAGGCCGTGGTGCTGGTCCATACAAGGACTACGTCTACCTCGACATCACACACCTCGAGCCTGCCGTGATCGATGCAAAACTGCCAGATATCACCGAGTTCGCGCGCACCTACCTCGGCGTGGAGCCGTACACCGAGCCGGTGCCCGTGCTCCCCACCGCGCACTATGCCATGGGTGGCATCCCGACCACCAACAACGCCGAAGTGTTGCGCAACAACACCGACAAGGTTCATGGCCTCTTCGCGGCGGGGGAATGTGCCTGCGTGAGTGTGCACGGATCCAACCGACTCGGAACAAACTCCCTCCTAGACATCAACGTGTTCGGAAAGCGCGCAGGCAACAACGCGGTCGAGTACGCCAAGACCGCGGACTGGGTTGACCTCCCCGAGGATCCCACGGCTGGCGTTCGCACGCTGCTTGACCACGTGCGCAGTGGGGATGGGAGCGAGCGCATCGCTGTCATCCGCAAGGAACTGCAGGACGCCATGGACCGCAACGCCCAAGTGTTCCGCACCGATGAATCGCTGCGCGAGGTCGGCGACCTGATCAAGAAGCTTCGCGTGCGCTACCGAAACGTGCAGGTTCAAGACAAAGGTAAGCGCTTCAACACCGACCTCCTTGAGGCCGTGGAACTTGGCTTCCTGCTCGACCTCGCCGAAGTTGTCGTCTATTCCGCGCGCAACCGCAAGGAAAGTCGTGGCGCTCACATGCGCGAAGATTACCCAGAGCGCGACGACAAGAACCTCATGGTGCACACCATGGCGTACCTTACCGGCGACTCAGAGTCAGCGGTCGCCGACGATCACATCAAGCTCGACTGGAAACCAGTCGTCGTCACGAATTACCCGCCGACGGAGAGAAAGTACTGATGGCATCCGAGACCCTTGCACAGGGTGGGCCGATTGCCCACGCAGCTGTTCCGACCTTCACGGTGACCATGATCGTGCGCCGATTCGACCCCGAGGTCGATGAAGAGCCGCGCTGGGTCGATTACGACCTCCAGATGCACGGCACCGACCGCGTGCTCGACGCCCTGCACAAGATCAAGTGGGAAATTGACGGATCGCTCGCCTTCCGCCGCTCCTGCGCGCACGGCGTGTGTGGCTCGGATGCCATGCGCATCAACGGCCGAAACCGCCTGGCGTGCAAGACCCTGCTGAAAGACCTGGATGTCTCCAAGCCCATCTACGTTGAAGCCCTCAAGGGCCTGCCGCTTGAGAAGGATCTCATCGTAGACATGGAGCCATTCTTCGACAGCTTCCGTGAAGTTCAGCCGTTCCTGATGGCCGCAAACAAGCCAAAGGATGGCAAGGAGCGCCTGCAAAGCCCCGAGGAGCGCGCCCGCTACGACGACACCACCAAATGCATCCTGTGTGCTGCGTGCACCTCAAGCTGCCCCGTGTTTTGGACAGACGGACAGTACTTTGGGCCTGCCGCGATCGTCAATGCACACCGCTTCATCTTCGACTCGCGCGACGAAGGCGCTCAGGTGCGCATGGACATCCTCAACGATAAAGAGGGTGTGTGGCGCTGCCGCACAACCTTCAACTGCACAGAAGCATGCCCGCGAGGAATCCAGATCACTCATGCGATCGCCGAGGTAAAGCAGGCGATCATGCGAGGCAAACCCTAAGCGGTGAAGCGCATCACGGGGGCCGTGACGGCTGCAATCGCATGGGTGAGCGCGTTGCAGCCGGTGCGGGTGTTTCTGCACTTTCAGAATAACCGTGGATTTCTTCTTGCAGCCGGGTTATCTTTTCAGTCAATCTTTGCCGTCTTCGCGGGAATATGGGTGGGTTTCGCGACTGCCGGCCTCGTTCTTAAAAATAATCCCGACCTCAGCCATGCCTTTTTCTCGACTCTTGCGCGATCCGTTCCAGGCCTTGTGACGTGGGGTGGAGTGACCGGGGTCATCAACCCCAACGACCTCTTGCGGGTAGAAATACTGGGCTGGACGGGTGCGATTGCTGCCGCCGGTTTGCTCTTCACCGCTGTGGGGTGGCTCGCGTCTGCGCGCGACGCCGTGCGTGCCCTCTTCGACTTGCCTGGTGAACGCCTGAACTTCTTTCTTCTGAAACTCAAAGATTTTGGCCTGATGGTCGCTTTTGGAGGCGCACTCATCTTGTCTTCGGTGCTGTCCGTGTTGAGCACTCAGGCGCTGGAGTTCACACTCGACTGGCTTGGGTTTAGTGGTGACTCCTTAGCTTCGACAGTACTCGGGCGCATCTCTGGCCTCCTGCTGATGCTCCTTCTCGACACGGTCGTGCTCGCTGGTTTATATCGCACGCTCTCTGGGCTCAAGATTCCGTTCCGACGGCTCATCATCGGTTCGGTGCTGGGTGCCGCCGCGTTGGGTGTTCTTAAAGTGTTGGGTGGGTTCCTTCTTGGGGGCGCCGGTCGCAATCCGTTGCTCGCGAGCTTCGCCATTATCATCGGTCTGCTGATCTGGTTCAACCTCACGTGCGTGGTCATTCTTCTCGGGGCAAGCTGGATCGCTGTCGGCATGGCGGATGCCGGTCTCGCAGCAGATCCGAAGATCGCTGCCGAACGGCGTGAGGAAGAACGTCTCCAGCGAGAACGCGAAGACGAGGAACGCGCCGCACTCGCCTTTCAGCAACGAAGTTGGTTCGCAAGACTGATCGGGAGAAAACCCGGAGTGAATGCGCGCAAAAGTACGGCAAAAAAGGCCGCGAAAAAGAGTGTGAAGAAGCCTTCTGTTTAGCCCAACGGTAAACTAGCGGGGTGCCTCAGCCTCTTCGCATCGCCTCCGTCAACGTCAACGGCATCCGTGCCTCCTACCGCAAAGGCATGAGCGAGTGGCTGGCGGCCCGGAACATCGACATTCTTGCCATGCAAGAGGTACGCGCCTCTGATGAGGACGTCGAGGGCCTACTCGGCAGCGACTGGCACATTCTCCACGACGCCGCGACCACAAAGGGTCGGGCAGGGGTCGCGCTTGCAAGCCGCACCGCGCCGCTCGCCCACCGCGTCGAGCTCGGGGCTGACGACTTCGATAGCGCCGGGCGCTGGCTCGAAGCCGACTACTCGGTTGGCGACCGCACGATCACGGTTGTCAGCACCTACGTGCACTCCGGTGAGGTCGGCTCCCCCAAGCAAGTTGAGAAGTACAAATTTCTCGACGCCATGGTCGAGCGCCTGCCGAAACTTGCCGAGCACAGCAAACTTTCCCTCATCGTCGGTGACCTGAATGTTGGGCACCGTGAGCTGGACATCCGCAACTGGAAAGGCAACCGCAAGAATGCGGGCTTTCTCCCTGAAGAGCGCGCCTACTTCGACCGCTTTTTTGGGCCGAACGGCGAAAGTATTGAGTGCACTGACGGCTCCACCGCGACCGGTCTCGGCTGGGTGGATGTGGGCCGAAAGTGGGCAGGCGAGGTTGACGGCCCCTACACCTGGTGGTCACAGCGCGGGCAGGCTTTCGACAGCGACACTGGTTGGCGCATCGACTACCACATGGCCACTGAACCGCTTGCGGCAACCGTCACAAACTACGCTGTCGATCGGGCCAGCGCCTGGGATACTCGATGGTCTGACCACGCCCCCGTCGTCGTCGACTACAGCATTTAAGCCACAGCACTGCGAGGGTTTCGGCGAGTAACATCCCGGTACCTTCCTCCCGACACTGAGAGAATGACCTCATGACTTCGAAGTCCCGCCTGTTCTCAGGCATGCAGCCCTCCGCCAATAGCCTGCAGATCGGCAACTACATTGGTGCACTGCTGCAGTGGAAAGATCTGCAAGCCACCTACGATGCCGTGTTCTGCATCGTTGACCTGCACGCGCTGACTGTTGCACAGGACCCGGTGCTGCTGCGTGAGAACACCCGCCGCACCGCAGCGTAGTACATTGCTGCGGGGATCGACCCGGCCCAGTCGACGCTTTTCGTACAATCTCACGTCGCCGCGCATCCCGAACTTGCCTGGGTGCTCAACACCATCACGGGTTTCGGCGAGGCGAGCCGGATGACCCAGTTCAAAGACAAGTCGGGCAAGCAGGGTGCTGACGGCACCACGGTTGGACTGTTCGCCTACCCGATGCTCATGGCGGCCGACATTCTTCTCTACGACGCCGCTGTTGTGCCAGTGGGTGACGACCAGCGTCAACACGTTGAGCTCACGCGCGACCTCGCGGGTCGGTTCAATTCCCGCTTTGGCGACACGTTTGTCGTGCCGGAAGCGGTAATTCTGCAAGAAACTGCGCGCATCTACGACCTTCAGGAGCCGACATCCAAGATGAGCAAGTCTGCTTCCAGCGAGTCGGGCGTCGTGTGGATGATGGACGAGTCATCCGTCACAGCGAAAAAAATCAAGTCGGCGGTGACGGATGCCGGCCGCGAGATCCGCTTCGACCGCGGCGAGAAGCCAGGCGTTGCGAATCTGCTGACAATCTATTCGGTGCTGGCCGGTAAGACGATCCTCGAGCTTGAAGCAGAGTATGCGGGGCGCGGCTATGGCGACCTCAAGAAAGACCTCGCTGAGGTTGTTACCCAAACCTTTGCACCTATCCGAACGCGCACGCTTGAACTGCTCGATGACCCGGCCGAACTCGACCGCGTTCTCGCAGGCAACGCCGACCGCGCCGCGGAGATCGCGAACGCAACGCTCGCGAAGGTGTACGACCGCATCGGCTTGCTGCCGCGGGTGTGACGATGGAACCCTTCACGCTCACGGCGGGAGAGCTCACCCTCGACCTGCCGACCGAAGCAGACATCCCGCTCATCACCGAATACTGCCAGGACCCACTTTTTGAAAAGTTTTTGACCATCCCGTGGCCGTACAGCCAAGCAGATGCCGAATTTTTCGTGCACGAGATAGTGCAGCCCGGGTGGCGAAGTGGCGACGAGCTCACCTGGGCGATCCGTCTCGACGGTCAGCTTCTCGGGGTGATCAGTGTGCGTGCGGGGAGCTCGATGATCGGCTACTGGATGGGTGCCGAACACCGTGGATCAGGTCACATGTCGCGCGCCGTTGCCGCAGTCATCGACTGGGTTTTTGACAGCGGCTGGAGCGAGATCGTGACCTGGGAAGCACGCATCGGCAACATCGGCTCACTCGCTGTCGCTCGCGCCATGGGTCTGCGCTACACGGGCATTGGACCGGCATTCACGGCGTCGCGGGACGGCTCAACCCCGGACTGTTGGCGGGCCGAGTTGCACGCGAGTGACGAACGTACACGCAAAGATGGCTGGCCAGATCTCACCGAGTTTGGTGGGCGGTGATCGGCATCGACACCGCACGTGTCACCCCGCAGCTCTCGCTGGTGTTGTTTGACCTCGACGACACCCTGTTCGCGCACCGGGAGGCAGTGGATCTCGGGATCACTGCGCATCGCGCGAGCCTCGATTCGGCTGCCTTCGACCCTGACGATGCCTCAGAGATCAGGCGTTGGCACGAACTCGAGGAGCAGCACTACCATCGCTATCTTTCCGGAGAAATTGATTTTCTCGGCCAACGCCGCGCGCGGGCACGCGACTTCGTTGCCGCGTACGGCATTGATGTGGATGACGCAGGGGCGCAGCGCTGGTACGAAGAGTACTACCGCGATTACGAGAGAGCGTGGGCGCTGCACCCCGACACGCTCCCCTGCCTTGACGAGTTGCGTCGCACTATTCCCGGTGTACGGTTCGGGCTCATCACCAACGGTGAACGCGACTATCAAACCGAGAAAGTGGAGGCACTGGGCCTCACCCCACACATCGAGCACCTCGTCACCTCTGGAGAGTTCGGCATCACAAAACCGGATGCCCGCATCTTCCACCACGCGTGTGCGCTGTTTGATGTCGCTCCCGTCCGGGCCGCGTACATTGGCGACCGCCTGCACACGGATGCCATCGGCGCCGCCGACGCTGGCCTCACCGGTGTGTGGCTGGACCGTCGTGGTTCTGCGACAGAGACGGAGTTGGCCGAGGCAGCGGCATCCGGGGTTATCGTGCTCCACTCGCTCAGCGAGCTGCTCACGTCGCTGACAGCTCGCTGAAGAGATATGTGGCACTCACGGTGAATTGATACACTGTAAGAAGTACGTGCTCCGGGGTCGGTGAAAGTCCGAACCGGCGGTGATAGTCCGCGACCCGCGATTGACCGAAGTTGAGAAACTGAGGCTGAGAGCGGTTGAGCTGGTGAAATTCCAGCACCGACGGTTATGAATCACTTGTGGTTCTCAGTCCGGATGAGAGGAGGCACGGGTGTTCGCGCGAGCGTGCACGGCGCTAGGTGTTCCACCTGCGTTCCCGGAGGGCGTCTAAAGACGACACGAGGAACGAATGCCACAACCGCAGGAGCAGCCACAGGCTCCACCACGGGCGCAGCCCATCATCGAGGCCGCGATGCGTCGCGCCCTCGAACTTGCGGCCCGCGGCCCGGCTACGGACGCGAATCCGCAGGTCGGCTGCGTCATCCTCTCCCCCTCCGGCGAAACCCTCGCAGAGGGCTGGCATCGTGGGCGCGGAACCCCGCACGCAGAGACCGATGCACTGTCGCACCTGGCAGAGGGAGCGGCCAGAGGCGCCACGGCCGTCGTCACCCTTGAGCCCTGCAATCATCACGGCCGTACGCCCCCGTGCAGTGTCGCGCTCATTGAGGCGGGGATTGCCCGCGTTGTCTTTGCTGTCACCGACCCGAACCCGGCCGCAAAAGGCGGCGCAGCACGGCTGCTCGATGCGGGTGTTTCGGTACTTTCTGGCGTCGTGGAACCAGAAGTCACCGAGCTACTTCGACCCTGGCTCACCGCCATGCGTCTTGGCCGCCCCCACGTGACACTCAAGTGGGCGTCAAGCCTCGACGGCAGGGCGGCGGCGGCTGATGGGTCAAGCCAATGGATAACCGGGCCGCAAGCCCGCGCCCACGTGCATGAACAACGAGCGGCCGCGGATGCGATCATTGTCGGCACCGGAACGGTACTGGCAGACAACCCGAGCCTCACCGCACGCGACGCTCAGGGCGCGTTGTTCCCCCACCAACCGCTGCCCGTGATCATCGGCGAGCGCGCGGTTCCGGCAGGCTCACGACTCTGCGACCACCCGGTACCCTTCCTCGCGATGGGCACACGCGACCTCCAGAGCGTGATGCGCGACCTGTTTGACCGCGGCATCCGCCGTGTCTTCGTGGAGGGCGGCCCCACGCTCGCGAGCGCGTTTGTTACGGCTGGGCTCGTCGACGAGTACCTCATCTATCTCGCACCAATTTTGCTGGGCGGCGACAGGCTCGCGCTCGGAGATCTTGGAATTGGAACACTTTCTCATGCCACACAGTTACAGATTCGGCGGGTCGAGCGATGCGGCCACGACATTGTGGTGACCGCGAGGCCTCACACCACCGTCGCCCCTGCTGATAAACCTCCCGCGAAAGAAGGCGTGTAACCATGTTTACCGGAATCATTGAGGAACTCGGCGAAATCGTGGAGTGGGTGTCATCGGCCGATGCCGCGCGCCTCACCGTTCGAGCGCCCCTTGCCGTGTCAGATGCCGCACACGGCGACTCCCTCTCGGTGAGCGGCGTGTGCCTCACCGTAGTTGATCAGGGTGATGACTGGTTCACCGCGGATGTCATGGCCGAGACGATCCGCATGAGCACTCTGACGGGCCCGCGGCCGGGAGATCGCGTGAACATCGAGCGCGCTGCGAGGCTGGGTGATCGCCTCGGCGGCCACATTGTTCAGGGTCACATTGATGGAACTGCGTCAGTGCTTTCGCTCAACGAGGGCAGCGCGTGGCGCGTCGTGCGCCTCAGCATTGCCGATGACCTTGCCGGTCTCGTGGTGCGCAAGGGCTCCATTGCCCTCGACGGGGTTTCGCTCACCGTCAGCGCGGTCGGGCGCGACAAGAACAGTCACTGGTTCGAGGTCTCCCTTATCCCCGAGACCCTGCGTGCAACCACGCTTGGCCAGAAGCAGCCCGGTGACCTCGTCAATGTCGAAACTGACATCCTTGCCCGCCACGTTGCGCGCCTTCTCGAAGTTGGCCTGCACGACCCCGACATCCTTTCCCGCACGATCCCCTTGGCGACACCGGCATCCGCCAATGAAAGGAGCGAGTCATGAGTCTCGCAAGCATCCCCACCGCGCTCGATGAGCTGCGCAAAGGAAGGCCCGTGATTGTGGTCGATGATGAGGGCCGCGAGAACGAGGGCGACATCATCATTTCGGCCGAGCTTGCCAGCCAAGAATGGGTTGCTTGGATGGTGCGGCACTCCTCTGGCTACCTCTGCGCTCCAATGCCAAACGAGTTGGCGGATCGTCTGGAGCTTCCGGTCATGGTGGCGGAGAGTCAGGACCCGCGTGGCACCAACTACACGGTTTCCGTCGACGCGGCCGATCGTGCGAGCACGGGCATCAGCGCCTCCGACCGCGCGCACACTCTGCGGGTGCTCGCAAACCCACACTCGACCCCGTCAAGTCTCATCCGCCCCGGTCATATTTTGCCGCTGCGCGCGAAGAATGGCGGTGTTCTGGAGCGCGATGGCCACACCGAAGCGGCCGTCGACTTGATGAAACTTGCGGGGCTCTCCCCCGTCGGCGCAATCGGCGAAATCGTGCAGGACGACGGCGAAATGATGCGCCTGCCAGAACTCCTCGTGTTTGGTGAAGCGGAGGCTGTTGTCGTGATTACAATCGCGGATCTCATCACCTTCATCGAGGAGCACGGTTCGGGAGCTGTCGATGCAGCCGCGCCTATCCCCGAAACTTCGCGCATCATTTTTGAGGTCGAAACCACCGTGCCGACCGCCTATGGCACCCTGCGATTCCGCGCATACCGCGACCGGATGACCGGCTCAGATCACCTCGCCATCATCGCCGGCAATCCGGGCCCCCATGCTCTCGTGCGCGTGCACTCCGAGTGCCTGACCGGCGAAGTCTTCGCCTCCCTCAAGTGCGAGTGCGGGCCGCAACTGCATGAGTCACTCGAGCACATTCAGCGCGAAGGCGGCATCGTTGTGTACCTTCGCGGGCACGAGGGGCGTGGCATTGGCTTGGTCAATAAGCTGCGCGCCTACAAGCTGCAGGAGGAGGGCCTCGACACGATCGACGCCAACATTGCCCTCGGCTTCCAGCCTGACCAACGCGACTACGGGGCAGCAGCAGCGATTTTGAGCGACCTCGGCGTCACCTCGTTGCGACTGCTCACCAACAACCCAGACAAGGCCAAGCAGCTCTCGGCGCGGCATGGTCTCACCGTCACCGAAACCATCCCGCTGCTGGTCGGTGTCGGGGAATTTAACAGTGACTACATGGCGGCCAAACGCGACCGTATGGGTCATCAACTTCCCGATGACCTTTCGGGAATTGTCGAGCGAGAAGGACACACATTATGAGCGGTGCAGGTTCCCCCAATCATCCGGATGCCCCCGCCGTCAACGGAACGGGATTCTCGATCACGATTGTCGCCGGCAGGTGGCACGAGACGATTGCGAACGGTCTTCTGGCCGGTGCGCATCGAGTGCTCGATGCCTCCGGCGCGACGGTCTCTGAGCTGCGGGTTCCGGGCAGCTTCGAGCTACCGCTCGCCTGCAAGGCGGCCCTCGACGCCGGAGCGGATGCCGTGGTCGCGCTCGGGGTCATCATCCGCGGCGGCACACCCCACTTCGACTTCGTGTCGCACGCGGCAACGGATGGCCTCACGCGCGTAGCACTGGATACCGGCAAGCCGGTCGGCTTCGGGGTGCTCACCCTTGATGACGAACAGCAGGGCATCGATCGCGCTGGCCTACCCGGCTCGAAGGAAGACAAGGGCGAAGAGGCAGCGCAGGCAGCCTTGGAGATGGCAGTGCTGTTGCGGAATCTACGCAGCTAACCGCGCTCTGCAGCTGACCGCGCGTCGCGCGCGGCCTTCCACGCTTCGAGCGCCTGCCTGCTGGTCTTTGCCGGCGTGTATCCGAACTCATCTTTCAGCCGCGCGTTGCTGAGCACGGGGCGAAAACGCAAAAAGCCGACTTGTTCCGGACCGTAACCTGTCAGCCGCAGCGGCTTCGCGACGGCGAGCACGGCCGTGAGCAGCCACGCCGGCACCGTGAAAAGTTTTTTGTCGAGTACCGAGGCGAGCACACGCACGTCTACTGCGCCGTCACCGGCGACATTGTAGATACCGGAGGGTCCCTCGGTGGCGGCGCGGAGCATGCAGCCCACGACATCCTGATCCCAAATAAACACGAACGGGCTATCGGCTCCCGAGATGGCGAGCACACGCTTTCTCTCGAAGAGCGCCGTGATCTGATTGTTGACGGTCTCACCGAGGATCGTGCCTATCCGGAAGATGACCTGTTCTAGCTCTGGATGAGCCTCACGAGCCTCCGCGAGCATCCCCTCGACAATGCGCTTGTGGTCGGAGTAGGCAAACTCGGAGTTGCCACGAATTGCCTGGTCTTCCGTAATCCATTCCGGATTGTCGGCGTGGTATCCGTAGGCCGCGCCGCTCGAGGACACCACAATGCGCTTCACCCCGGTGGCCAGGCAGGCATCAAGAACATTGCGGGTGCCGCCGACATCAACGCGGTATTCGTGCTCGCGCGTGATGTGCGGTCCAGGGTTCATGATCGCGGCAAGGTGCACCACGGTGTCGATGCGGTGCGTGCGAAAGTGCTCCACGAGGTCATCCGGCTGGGTGATGTCAGCTTTCTCGTACACCACACCAGTGACCGTGCGCACGGGGTCACGCACGTCACCGCTCACCACCAGCTCCGTGCTGCTGGAGGCCGCGAGCCCTGCGACGACGGAGCTACCGAGAAAGCCGTTGCCTCCCGTGACGTATACGCGGGTCATGCCACCACAGACTCCTTACGATGTTTGCGCAGCGTGAAACGCGACCAGACGGTGGCCAGGATGAGCCCCGCAATGATGTCCCAGATTCCCCACCACCCGGCCACGACGGCCATGCCACCCAGCCCGTCAAAGAAAGCGAATACAAGGCCGAGTCCGAGGCCGGCGTTTCGGATACCGACCTCGAACGTGACCGCTTTGGTACTGGCGGTGTCGAGCCGGAAAGCCCGCGCGGTACCGTACCCGAGGGCGAGGGCGAGCGTGTCGTGCAGGAACACGACGATGAGAACGACTCCGAGCACAGCCATGAAGTTGGCCCAGTTGCCGACCAGGGCAATCACGATAAATGCCACCAGCGCGACGAGGCTGATGATGCGAATCGAGGGCTGCACTTTTGCCGTAATCTTCGGCCACCGATGCCCGATGAATACCCCGAGCACGAAGGGCAGACCGATGATCAGAACGATCTTGATCAGCATGTCCCACGCGTTCAGTTCCACAGCTTCAAAAATCGTGGACGCGGTGGGGTGCAGGTGTCCCCACAGCGCGAAGTTCAAGGGCATGAGGAAGATTGCGAGCAGGTTGCCCACGGCCGTCATCGATACCGACAGTGCCACATTGCCGCGCGCCTGATGAGTGAGAACCTGGGAAATATTGCCGGGTGGGCAACACGCCACCAAGATCATCCCGAGCGCGATGGAGGCCTGCACCTGCAGAAGCAGCGTGAGCGCGAACGTGATGGCCGGTAGCAGAAGAAACTGCGCAGCGATCGCCACGGTGATGGCTTTGGGCATCGTCACGACTGCCCTAAAGTCATCCACCTTCACCGCCAGCGCGATACCAAACATGATGAGGGCCAAAACAATGTCGAGCAGTAGCAGCGAAGAGGCGTTGAAATTCAACCTCGTGTCATCGATGACGTTTGCTGCACCGGCAACCCCGAGCAGGGCGGAATGGGCATTCGCCGCGAGCATAACCAGGTTCACTCGTACTCCTTTGTACGTTGTTTTCTCAGCCTAAATTTACGTATGTTCTTCTTCACTTCGCGGCGATAGGCGTCTTTATTCACATAAAACGACATGCGCTCAAGCGCAAGGTATCGGTAACCGCCGGTGAGATCTGGCCACGGTTTTTCCGCTTGGGACTCAAAGTCGTGCTGCGCATGCTTGTCGGCAGCGAGGTAACGCGCCAACAGTTCGGCTTGTTCGTACCGGCCCTGCCATCCAAGTCCGGACGCCTCGACCATACCCAAAACGTAGATCCCGTTGAAGCCACTCGAGCCTGCATCCGCACCAAACATGTTCAAAAATAGGGTGGGGGCCATGCCCGTCCAGTTGAGATGGCGGTGATCGATGAACGGGTAATCGAGCACGTAGCCGGTCGCTAGCATGATGAGGTCGTAGTCGTCGCTCGTGCCGTCACTAAAATGCACGGTATGGCCTTCGAAGCGATCAATGTCTGGCCGAATCTGCAGGTCACCCTGCCCGAGGTGCTGCAGCACGAGCGTATTGACAATGGGATGCGACTCGTAAATGCGGTAGTCGGGTTGGGGAAACCCAAACCTCACCGGGTCACCCGTGAACAGCTTGAGGAGGCGCGAATCCACAGCCTGTTTGATTCTCGCGGGTAGCGGACGGCCCTGGTTGAGAGTATCGGTGGGTTTACCCAACATGTATCGCGGAACGAAGTAGTACCCTCGGCGCACACTCATGTCGATGCTGTGCGCGTGATGCACAGCGTCGACAGCAATGTCGCATCCGCTGTTTCCCGCACCGATAATCAGCACGCGTTTACCGCGAAAAATCTCCGGCGACTTGTACTGACTGCTGTGCAGAATTTCGCCGTCGAATGTACCAGGGAACGCCGGGATGGATGGCGCAGCGAGCGTGCCATTTGCCAGGACAACGCCGGCATAGACCGCGCTCCCCGTCGTGGCAGCCCCCGCGCCCCCGCTACTTTTCCACGACACCTTCCACCCGTCATTCACGCGTTCAACAGATGTCACTTCGGTGTTGAACCGAAAATACTTGAGCAGGTCAAACGTGTGCGCAAACTCGGTGAAATATTTACAAAGCACCTTGTGGCCGGGGTAGTCGGGGGTGCCCTCTGCCATCGGGAACTCGGTGAACTCCGTGGTGGTTTTGCTCGAAATGAGGTGGGCAGAATCGTACATCGTGCTACGAGGGTTGTCGATATTCCAGAGGCCCCCTGCTTCACCGGCAGACTCAAAGCCGTCGAAGTCGATCCCCAGCTTGCTCAGGTTTCGGGCACCGGCAAGCCCGGATGGTCCCGCGCCGACGATGGCGTACTTCAACACCCGTCACACTTTAGCGGGTACGTAACGGTAGAACTCGACTCCGAGGTTGTGGAAGTCCGGGCCGTCAATGTCTCCCACTGACTCAACGACGAACTCGCCGCTCACGGGAACCGGAACGAGGTCGCTGGGGTGGCCCTCATGAAGCGCAATATATTGGGATTCCGTGAGGTCGACGGGCGTTCCTAGTGCCGACGTGAAATTTATGCGCCGTGCGGCATATTCCCACCCTTCGACGACCCTCATCGGGATAGCCTCTGCCGCATCACCACTGCCGTAGCCGAGGGCAAGCCAGCTCTGGCCAGCAACATCCCGCCCGTCATCCACGGCCTGACGCAAACCGGATGCCAGCCACGCCGGCAACGCCGCAGAGTAAAGGTTGCCAAGGTCACGCATCGCTTCTGCGCCAAGACTCAGCTTGTCGATGACGAGAGACTGCCAGAGATCGAGCCCGCGCAGGTGCTGACGAAGCTTGCGGGAGTGCGGAAACACATCGCCGTCTGCTTCGCCAGAAAGAACCGCGTCGTCGAACGGAGAGGCGGTGTCGAGCTCTGCGAGCAACGCATCGGCATCGATGCCAGCCACCGCGCAGTAGTCGACGAGTTGCTGGCGGCCCACAGCATCCGCGGCGAGCGCAAAGAGGTAAGCCATGACCCAACCGGTCGTCGGCATCTGGTTGTACGGTCGGTGCATAAACACCTGATCAACCTCGGTGAAATAGTCAGAGGCTCTGCCATCACGCTTGGCCAGCATCGCCATCATCGCGTGGTGCGTCGCATCAATGTAGCAACTCGTTGAGTAGCGGCCATTGAACACCGGAAGATCCTGCATTTGGCCGTCATCGCGCGGCGCCTGACGGAACCGAGCGAACGGTTTTCTGAAATCCACGGAACGGTAATCGGAGTCACTGCCACCGGCAGCGAGGTCAACCTCCAATAGTTTCGCCTCACCCTCGACAAGCATCGCGACTGCGCCGGCGCCTTGCGTCGGCTCCCCCGTGCTGCCGAGCGCGTACTCGGCGATATCCGCCGAAACGACGATCGCTTGACGACCAACGCCATCCGCAGCGAGGTAGCGCAGCGCAGCTTTGAGCCCGTAAACCCCGGCGAGGCAGGCGTGCTTGAACTCGGGGACCTCGCAATCACGGGCAAGCGGTGGCTTTCCTTGCAGAGCAAGCGCGTCATTGATCATCCCTTTGACGATGATAGCCCCGGCCGAATTGTCGCTGCTGGACTCTGTTCCCAGCGCCAACATCCCGATGCGAGAAGGGTCGATCTCGTAGTCCTCAATAAGGCGAAGCACGGCATTCGCGGCGAGCGTGTAGACGCTTTGGGCCGGACCGCGCATGCGAAAGCTTCGCCCGACAACGCTGCGGGTCTTCTCCCAAGACTCGTCATTCCACGTGCACCAGTCCTGCAACTGCACGCGGTACGGGGGCAAATAAAGGGACAATCCGCTGATACCTGGGAGCACGCGCTTCCTCACTCTCGTGGCGCCAAATCTGTTACTGACTTTATCAATCGCTGGGACCGGTAAAATATTCCGGGAACGCAAGGGATCGCCACGGTGGAATACACCAAAAGCAGAGTGGAGCACACAATGGACGTGGAGCACCCCTCTCACGGCGACCTGACCGCAACGGCGCGAGCCCACAGCAACATTGCTCTCGCCAAGTACTGGGGAAAGCGGGATGCTGCACTCAACATTCCCGCCGTCGGATCAATCTCTATCACCCTCGATGGCTTGCACACCGACACCACCGTGTCGTTTCACGATGACCTCGAGCACGACGAGTTGTGGCTCAACGGCGCCCTGCAGGGTCCCGACAACGCGGGAATGAAGCGAACCAGAATCGTGCTCAATCTCGTGCGCGACGTGGTGGGCACCGAACGGCACGCCGTCATTCGTTCTGCGAACAACTTTCCCACCGGGGCGGGGCTCGCGTCATCCGCCTCCGGTTTTGCCGCGCTCGCTGTCGCGGCCTGCGCCGCATCCGGGGTGACTGTAACACCGCGGGAACTGTCGATTCTTGCTCGACGCGGGTCGGCCTCCGCCGCGCGCTCCCTCTTCGGAGGTTACGCGGAACTTCACGCGGGAACCGCGACTGACGGCAGTGATTCTTTCGCGGAGCAGCTCATGGATGCCGCCGACTGGCCACTGAGCGTCGTCGTGGCTATCACCGATACCAGCCAGAAGTTGGTCTCGTCCACGGAAGGCATGTCAGCAACCAGCGCAACATCCCCCTTCTATACCGCGTGGGTCGACTCGTCAGAAGCTCTTCTGGCGCAGATGCGCGCCGCGATTCTCGCGAACGACCTCGAGCAGGTGGGCGAACTCACCGAGCACAGCTGCCTCGCCCTGCACTCGCTCATGTTCACCACAAGGCCCGCGCTCATCTACTGGAACGCGGCAACCATGGCGGCCATCCACGCGGTACGAGAGCTGAGGGCTGGCGGTATACCCGTCTACTTCACCATCGACGCTGGGCCACAAGTGAAAGCACTCTGTCGCCCCGAGGAGGCCTCGGCCGTGGCACAAGCTCTCTCCGAAGTGTCTGGCGTGCACGAAGCACGCATCACGGGCCTCTGTCCGGCCGCACACGTCATGACGGCACCGTGAGCGCCCTCTCGTTCTCTGCGCCGGGCAAGCTTTACCTGCTCGGCGAGTACGCGGTGCTCGATGGCGCGCCGGCGCTCCTCCGCTCGGTGGACCGACGCGTCACGGTGACGCTCTGCGAATCGCAGACGAAGGCGGGCTGGAGCCTCACCGCGCCAGAATTGCGGCTCAACCAACTCGAGCTCGGCCCTGACGCACTGTTGCCGGCTGACCTCTCTGACGCATCGGCGCATGAGCTGCGGCTGTTCGATGAAGTACGCACCGCCGTGGATGCGCTCGCCCCCGCAAAGGATTCCTACGCCATCACCATCGAAAGCGCAGCGTTTCTGCAGAACGGACACAAGCTCGGGCTCGGTTCCAGCGCCGCCGTAGCTGTAGCCCTCACCGCCGCACTTGCCACAAGTCGTGGATGTGAGCTCACTCGCTCCGAGATCTTTACTGTCGCAGCGCGCGCCCATTCCGCCGCCCAGGGGGGCAAAGGTAGCGGTGGCGATATCGCCGCTAGCGTCTACGGCGGGCACATCCTTTTTCGCAAGGGCTCCGAACCACTCACCGTGAGTTGGCCAGAAAACCTTGAACTTTTTGCCGTGACAACGGGCACCGGCAGCAGCACTGTTGACCTCGTGTCGCGGGTAGCGGAGTATGCCGACCAAAATCCAGCCGCACATGACCGGGATATTCACCACCTCCGTTCGCTAGCAGAGCAGGCAGAAACGGCGCTGACTAACGCTGACGATTTTCTTGCGCTCGCCAACGCTTACTTTCTCGGGGTGGAGGTTCTTGATTCACACGCCCAGGCCGGAATCGTCACAGACCGCCACCGTGAACTGCGCGACATTGCCGCCGCATCCGGTGCGGTTTTCAAAACCAGTGGCGCGGGAGGTGGCGACGTGGGGCTGGTCTTTGCCAAGCTTGACTCAGCGGGCCATCTCCAGTCCGTCTACAGCGAAGCCGGAGCCACCGTGATACCCGTACCGTTTAGCTCTCACGGGGTACAAGCGGTGACCGCATGACCGACTCACGCATTCCCCGTTTCTACCAACTGAGCGTCGAGGAGCGATTGCGAGAGCTGCGCGAACGTGGCGTACTCAGCGGCGAAAATTACGACTCCCTCAGCACAGGCTCCTACATCCTCACCGGAATGAAAGCGGATCGCCTCACCGAAAACGTGGTCGGCGTCTTCTCCATGCCGATGGGCCTCGGCCTCAACTTCACCATCAACGGCCGCGATCACCTCGTGCCGATGGTCGTCGAGGAACCCTCCATCATTGCGGCGGTGAGTTCCGCCGCGCTGATTGTGCGCAAGTGCGGTGGATTCACGAGCGTCGCCGACGAACCACTCCTCATCGGACAAGTGCAGGTGCTGGATGTGCCAGACCCGGATGCCGCCTCCCGCCGCATCGTCAACGCGAAACAGAGCATCCTGAACCTCGCCAACAGTGAGCACCCCAACATGGTTGCTCGAGGTGGAGGCGCCGTCGACCTGGAAGTATATCGGCGTGGAACGACCGCGACGCACGGAGAGCTCGTTGTCGTGCACCTCATCGTCGACACGAAAGACGCGATGGGTGCGAACCTGGTCAACACCATGTGCGAGGCGGTCGCCCCGCTGGTTGAAGAGCTCAGCGGCGGGCGCGTCTTCCTGCGCATCCTCTCGAACCTTGCTGACCGAGCGATGGTGCGATCCCGTGCGGTAATTCCCCCCGAGCTTCTGGGCACCGAACACTTCTCCGGCGAACAGGTGCGCGATGGGATCGTGCTCGCGGGCGAGTTTGCCGAGCTAGACATTTACCGTGCCACCACTCACAACAAGGGTGTGATGAACGGCATCGATGCCGTGGCTATCGCCACCGGCAACGACTGGCGGGCCATCGAGGCCGCCGCCCACGCCTACGCCGCAACGACCGGCTCCTACCAGCCCCTCACTCGTTGGCACACGGATAACGAGGGTAATCTCGTCGGTGAAATCACGCTCCCCCTGAAAGTGGGGACCGTCGGTGGCCAAGTTCAATCGAACCCGGTCGTGGGAATCGCGTACGACATCCTCGGCACACGCTCCGCGCGCGAACTCGCCGAAGTCATGGCAGCGGTCGGGCTTGCGCAAAACATGGCCGCGCTGAAAGCACTCTCGACGGAGGGCATTCAGCCGGGTCACATGAGACTGCATGCGCGAAGTGTTGCTGTTGCCGCCGGTGCAAGTGAGGAAGAATTCGATGACGTCGTCGATTGGCTTGTGGCCAGCGGAGATATCAAAGTATGGAAGGCTCAGAAGATTATTGAAGCACTGAGAGGCGGCGCATCGCCGACCGGCACCATCGATATCACGCCACTGCGCCCAGCAAAGCTGGACCCCAAGGCGAACGTCGGCTACGGCAAGATCATCCTTTTGGGTGAGCATTCGGTGGTCTACGGCCGTCACGCCATCGCAGCACCCCTCAGTCTTACCATTCGCGCCGAAGTCACCGGCTTCACCCCCACGAGTGAGCTTCAGATTTCCGGATGGGATTCCGACCCGGCCGCTCACAATCCGGCCGGCGCGCAACTGGCCGAACGCGTCGCCGCACTCATCGCCGAGCGACTGGGTGTCGCCGACACCCCGGTTCACGTCGATGTGGTGCCCGAGCTTCCGCGGGCGAGCGGGCTTGGCGCCTCAGCGGCGCTCGCGGTGGCAGTCATCCGTGCGATCATCCATCGCTTTGGCCTCAACGTCTCAGAAGAAGAAGTCTCCCAACTCGCCTTCGAGTGCGAGCAACTCGTGCACGGAACACCGTCTGGTATCGACAATACGGTCGCCACCTTTGGCAAGATGATTTTGTTTCGAAAAACGGATTCGGGTAACGAAATTCAGGACATTCACTCCCCCGTCGCGATCCCGGTTGTCGTGGGCCTCACCGGTGTGCGTTCCCTCACCGCCGATACGGTCAGTCGGGTGCATGCAGGATGGCAGAAGAACCCGCAGCACTATGAGGCCATCTTCTCTGAGATCGACGACCTCGTGATGTCGGGGATGGGCGCTCTCTCTCGGGGGGACCTCCCCGCACTGGGGGAGGTCATGAATCTCAACCACGGATTGCTCAACGCGCTTCAAGTGTCGAGCCCCGAACTTGAATCACTCGTCGATCTTGCGCGGCGATCGGGAGCGCTCGGCGCCAAGCTCACGGGTGGCGGTGGTGGCGGTGCCATGATTGCCATCGCGGAGCCTGATCGCATTCACTCCGTCGCGAGCACTCTCGATGTTGCCGGCTACCAGACCTACCTCACGGAGATTCGTACTAACGGACACGGTAAGGTGGAAATGTGAGCTTCAATTTTCCCCGCATCCTGCTGACCGTCGTGACTTTGGCATCCGCTGCGATGTTCGGGCTGTGGGTTTACGTGGTGTTTTTCAACGGCTTCCCGGTCTAATTCGACACTGCGCGCTCCCCAAGGGAATCGGAACGATTCGCTCACAGCTCAGGCGTCTGGAATGATGTGCACATGACTATCCCACCCATCGTTTTCGGCATCGTGCTCATTCTTCACTTCATCGGCCTCGCCGCCCTCCTCGGTGGCGTGCTCGTGCAGGTCAAAGACAACATCGCAGGTAAGGGCCGCATCGTCACCGGGATGTTCCATGGCGCGCTGCTGCAGCTCGTCACCGGGCTGCTGCTCGTCGGGTTCATCGAGATGAGTGACGGAACCGTCAACTACCCGAAGATCATCACGAAGCTCGTCGTCGTCATCATCATCACCGTGCTCGTGTTGATGTACCGCAAGAAGGCGACCGTTGCCTCGTGGGTGATCTGGGCGATCGGCGCCTTGACCGTGGCAAACATCGTGATCGCGGTGCTCTGGCGCTAAGCTCGCGCCGCGATCTAGCTCAGGAAGAGTTTCTTGAGCCGGCGCGTAGTCAAAGTCATCCCGATGAGGATCATGACGGCGAAGTAGAGGATGTGCCACGGGGTTGCTGAGTCGATGACCCCGGTGGTGAATCCACGAACCAACTCGACACCGTGCCAGAGCGGCATCGCTTGGATCAACCATTGAAGCGCCACCGGATAGATGGTGATCGGGTAAAACGTGGCTGACAGCAGGAACATGGGCAGCATGATGAAGTTAATCCAGTCCATTTGCTGGAACGTTTTCATGTAGCTCGTGATGCCCATGCCGAAACTGGCGAAAGCAAACGCGATGAGAAGAACCGAGGGCAACGCGAGAATCGCGGTCCACGCCAAGTTCAGCCCCAGCACCTGCATGACGGCCATGAAACCGCACGCATAGACGAAGCCACGGGCGAGCGCGAGCATAATCTCACCGAGAGCCACGTCGAAGGGGCCAAGTGATGTCGCCAACATTCCGTCATAAATCTTGCCGAAGTTCATTTTGAAGAACACGTTCCAGGTGGAATCGAACACTGCACCGTTCATTGCCGCCACCGCAAGCAACGCAGGGGCGATATACGCGGCGTAGGGAATGGTCTGACCGCCTGGGCCATGGATGTCGCCAATATAGCTGCCCAATCCGATGCCCATCGCGAGCAGGTAGAACACGGGCTCGAAGAACCCGGAGACCACAATGAGCCAATTTGTTTTCGCCGTGGCGAGTATTCCACGTTCCATAACAGAGCGCGCGTTGCCCGCGTAGAGGGACGGCAAGAGCATCGGCCGCTTCACCGTCGGAGTGATCGCAGTTCTGGTTGTGGTGGTCATCTGTTCAACCTCGTGACGGCGAGGCGTCTGGCTAGGACCCATCCGACGACGGTGAGCAGCACGAGATAGGTGACATGCACGAAAGAAAGCCACACGGGCTCCTCATAGCCGTAGGAGAGCACTCGAGACAATTCAACGCCGTGCCACAGCGGCGAGATCCACCCGATCCAATGCAGCCAGTCAGGCAGTACGGACAGCGGAAAGAATGTTCCGGAAAAGAGAGTCAGCGGAATCACGCCGAAGCGCATGATGTAGTTGAACTGGCCTTTGTCTTCTTTCAAGTGGGTGGCGTAAGCCATGAGCATGGCACCGAGAGCCATGCCCGTGAGCAGGGCAACCGGAATCATGAGCCAACCCCACGGCCCGGGAACTGCCCCAAACACGAGCATAAAGACGAAGTACACGGTGCTCTGCGCCACCAAGCGAACGATGACCGAGATCGTCACACCGTTGATGATCTGGCCGCCGGTCATCGGGGCAGCGTTCATGGCGAAGAACGTCGGATTCCACTTGAAACCGAGCATGATGGGATAGCTGAATTCTTCCGTTGCGATGGTGAGTGCAGCGCTGCACAGAAGTGCAGGAGCGACAAACACGAGATAGGTCACTCCGCCATTGGCGCCACTTCCCATGTTGGAGTCGACGAGTGTCGCAAGCCCAACCCCCAGCGCGTAGAGGTAGATCACCGGGGTGCCGATTCCGGTCGCAAGCATGGTCTGCAGGTAGCTGCGCATCGTGCGCAGTCGCGCCTCCGCGACGTACCAACTTCCGTAGCGGCGTGGCTTCACCCCACCCTTCAAGGCCTTCTGGGTTGGGCCGTCTTCAAGCATCTCCGGTAGCGAGGTCGAGGTCATTCGATGAGCGACCTTCCCGTGAGCCGCAGGAAGACATCCTCCAAGCTCGAACGACGCACGAGGGATGTGATCGGCTTGAGGCCAAGGTCGTGCGCCCTCTGCAGCGCCGCATCGCCGTTGTCGCTGTAGACGAGCACCCGATCCGGCAGCACCTCGATGCGATCCGCAACGCCTTCGAGCTTGAGTGCGGCATCCGCGTTGCGGTCAGAGCCAAAGCGCAGCTCCAGCACCTCGCGCGTCGAGTACTGCTTGATGAGCGCCGAGGGCGCGCCCTCCGCCATGATCGTGCCCTTGTCGATGACCACGAGACGGTCACACAATTGCTCTGCCTCATCCATGTAGTGGGTTGTCAGAACCAGAGTCGTGCCCTGCTCTTTGAGGCGAAAGAGGCGATCCCATAGGATGTGCCTCGCCTGCGGATCGAGCCAGGTGGTTGGCTCATCCAGCATCATGATGCGCGGGTTGTTGATGAGCGCGCGAGCGATCGTGAGGCGGCGCTTCATGCCGCCGGAGAGGTCATCGACGCGCGCTTTAGCCTTCTCGGTGAGTTGAGCGAACTCGAGAAGCTCATCAGCTTTGGGGCCAAGGTAGCTGTGCGGAAGGCCGAAATAGCGGCCGTACACGATGAGGTTCTCACGCACGCGCAGCTCGGAATCGAGGTTGTCTTCCTGGGGAACAACTCCCAGCTGGGAGCGGATCTCGGGGCCATACTGGTCAGGGTCGAGCCCGATCACCGAGAGATCGCCACTGGTGCGAGCGGAGACCGCACCGATCATCCGCATCGTTGTGGATTTTCCGGCGCCATTCGGCCCGAGAAACCCGAAGGACTCCCCCGGCGCGATATCGAAGGAGATGCCGTCGACAGCGACAAAGTCTTTGTACTTCTTCGTGAGGTTGCGCGCAGAAATAACCGAGTCTGGCGCGGAGGAGTGTGAGGCGTCTGGTGCTGGCACGAAAGAAAGAATAACCCGTTACCCCCACATTCGCGCAGCCTCAGAAGGTGTGGGATGTTGAGTGAGTCGTTGACAACAGGAATACCATTGGCTCGCTCCACTTCGCCGGGTTGAAAGGGCATTATGAAAATTCAGCGCCTAGGCATTATCGCCGCGGTCATCCTGCCGGCACTTCTTCTCACGGCGTGTGGGGAGAAGGAGCCGCCATATGTTGAACCATCTCCCGCAGCTACCTCAACTGGCAGCAATTCTCCGACGCCTGATGCAGCGGAACTTCCCGCGGGTGTTCTCCTCCAGGTCACCGGCGAAGCCACGGCAAATAACGGGGCCAAGATGACCCTCTCAGCAATGGTGCACTCGCCGGTAGCTGCATCCGACCCCACTGCCGCAACGGGTGTCAACACTATCTCCACCGTGTGTTCGGGTGAACTCGACGCTGCCGTGCTCGCGGGCGGTGGATACGGAATCGTGCAGGTCGACTACTCGGCAACCCTTGTCGGAACGACCGCGTGGCCGGCTGACCTCCCGTTCATGGCTATCCCGACGACAGACGGTGCACAACTTGCTTCCGTTGGCGTTGTTCAGCAGTTGCAGGTGCTCGCCGCCCCATTCGAAGCAGGCGACTACGTTCCACACTGCAGGCAGAATGCATTTCTTTCTGGGCCCGGCACTGGCACAACGTATGTTGCGCTGGCAGGAGACGCTTCCGCAAGCCCGCCGCTAGCGCGCTGGGCAGACTTTCCCTACGGCTTCACCGCCAATATCCCTGCCGGGTTTGTAGGCACGACCGCATTTGGTGGGCCAAGTTCCGGCAGCGTTACCTTCGCCAATTGCGCAGCCACGGTGGCCCCCCTCGCGTCTACGCTCGGCTACCCGTCGACCTCGTGGGGTCAAGAGTTTGCGGTCGATCACTGCGCTGTGGGTGGGGCGACTCAGTCCTTGGGTGGCAAGTAGGCACTCTCAGGCTCTGTCAACTACGGTTAACGGCGTCAGAGACGGCAAGATTCTCACCTAAGTAGCTCGCCAGAAGGTGCTCTGACCCAGCGCGCGAGAAAGAACCCGATGAGCACATCAACGCAGGAAAGCCATCGCCGTCGCGGTCGGAATAGCCGCGACACAACGGACGGGCCAAGGGCCAGATTCGGCGAGTTGCTCCCCTACATTCTCGAGCACCGCAGCGCGCTCGTGTGGGTCATCATCCTCAGCATTCTGGGCGCTGCAGCCTCTCTCGCTCAGCCGGTTCTTGTGAGCCAAGTGATTGGTCTTGTTGAAAAAGGGCAGGCACTCGGCGTGCTCGTGTGGGTGCTCGTCGGGCTCGTCGTTGCCGCGGCGTTGCTCAGCGGATTACAGCACTACCTGCTGCAGCGGATGGGAACCTCCGTCGTCTATTCCGCACGCCGCCAACTCGTTGCGCGCATCCTTCGACTGCCGATCCACGAGTTCGATTCGCGCCGCACCGGCGATCTCGTCTCTCGCGTGGGCAGCGACACCACTCTCCTCTACGCCGTCATGACCCAAGGGCTCGTGGATGCCGTCGGCGGCGCACTGCTCTTTGTCGGTGCTCTCATCGCCATGCTCCTCATCGACCCCGTGCTGCTCGGACTCACGATGCTCGTGCTCGTGGCCTCTGTGGTCGCGGTCGTTCTCCTGTCTCGCCGCATCCGGGTCGCCTCCCAGAAGCAACAAGAAAAGGTCGGGGATGTCTCGGCGGCCGTAGAGCGCTCGGTCAGCGCCATCCGCACCGTGCGCGCCGCGAATGCGACCGCCCGCGAGAATGACGCCATCGACGTGGAGATCAAGGGCGCCTGGCACATGGGGGTGCGCGTTGCTAAAGTCTCAGCGCTCGTGGTGCCCATCGCCGGTATCGCACTGCAGGTTTCGCTCCTCACCGTGCTCGGTGTTGGCGGGTTTCGGGTCGCGAGCGGCGACATCACCATTGCCTCGTTGGTGGCGTTTGTGATGTTCTTGTTCCTGATGATCTCCCCGCTCGGACAAGCGTTCGGGGCCGTCATGAGCGTCAACCAGGCGCTTGGAGCGCTCGGGCGCATTCAAGAGATCATCAGCCTGCCGAGCGAAGGCGACGATGACGCCGTGCTTGAGGATGCCGCCGACGCCGCCCCCGCTTCTGCAGCTGCCATCTCCTTTGATGAGGTGCGGTTCTCCTACCCAGAAAAAACTCACAAAACCGAGGCCGAAAAGGTACTCGTGCACGAACTCGGAGAAGGCGCCCTCGACGTGCGCGACCGCACCGTGCTGCACGGCGTCAGCTTCAGCGCGGCTCGTGGCACTCGAATCGCCCTCGTTGGGCCCTCCGGCGCGGGCAAGAGCACAATCCTCGCGCTGATCGAACGATTTTATGATCCCAGTTCTGGTGTTATTCGGGTGGATGGGGTCGACATCCGCTCCCTCGATCGCACCGAGCTGCGCAGTCGCATCGGCTACGTCGAACAGGACGCCCCCGTGCTCGCCGGCAACCTTCGCGACAACCTGACCCTCGGCGCCCCGAACGCGAGCGACGCGGACTGCATCCGGGTGCTGGAATCGGTGAACCTGACCGAGGTGTTGCAGCGCGACCCGAGCGGACTGGATGCTCAGGTTGGGGAGTCCGGTGTGATGCTCTCTGGAGGCGAGCGCCAGCGTCTCGCGATTGCGCGCGCACTGCTGGCTGCCCCACCCATCCTGCTGCTGGACGAATCAACCTCCTCGCTGGACGGCCTCAACGAGCAGTTGCTGCGCAAGGCGATCGACGCCGTGGCCGAGAACCGCACCCTCATCGTGATCGCGCACCGGCTCTCCACCGTTGTGGATTCTGACCAGATCGTCGTACTCGACCACGGACGGGTCGTCGGTGTGGGCACTCACTCTGAGCTCGTCGCCTCCACGCCGCTCTACAAGGAGCTCGCGAAGCACCAACTGCTCGTGTAGCGCCGACCA
>JBDSUT010000173.1:0-5795 GCA_039927595.1 Terrimesophilobacter sp. | reverse complement strand
TGGGTTCCACCCTGAAGAGTCGAAGCACAAAATTGGCGGTCGTGTTCAACGCAATGATGATCGGATGAAACACCTTCGAGATCCACACGAGCGGCGGGGCCAAGAAGAGTGCTGCCTTATCGGGAATGGAGAACGAGAGGTTCTTCGGAACCATCTCGCCCACCACCACGTGCAGGAATGACACGATGATGAGCGCAATGGTGAAGGCGACACCAGCGATAACTGCCTCGGACCATCCGGTCAGACCGAGTGGTCCTTCCAGCAGGTGATGAATTGCCGGCTCCGAGACGTTCAAGATGAGGAGAGAACACACGGTGATCCCCAACTGGCTTGTTGCCAGCATGAGTGTGGCGTGCTCCATCGCATAGAGCGTCGTGCGCGCCGAACGACTTCCCGCATCAGCTTTCGGTTCGATCTGCGACCTGCGCGCCGAAATTACCGCGAACTCTGCCGCCACAAAAAATGCGTTAATCAGAAGCAAAAGGCCCAGCCAGACGATGCCCCAAACATCACTCATTGCTCTCACCCTCCGGCTTCTGGGTGTAGCGGATGCGGTCGATGCGCCGCCCGTCGAGTCTCTCGACCCGAAACTCACCGGTGCTGACTGACACGGTGTCTCCGACGACGGGAAGCCTTCCCAGCTCGTTCAGGATGAACCCCGCAACCGTTTCGTATGGCCCGTCTTCGGGAACCCTGACTCCGGTCTGGTCGAGCAGCTCATCCGGTCTGAACATGCCGGGGAACGTGATGCCGTCGTGAGCAAGCACGATTCCGGCCCGGGTGCGGTCGTGCTCATCCGCAACTTCCCCAACGAGTTCTTCCACCAGGTCTTCGAGCGTGACTACTCCTGCCGTTCCGCCATATTCGTCAACAACGACAGCCATCTGGAATCCGCGGCCTCGAAGCTCACCGAGCAGGGTGTCAAGTTTCATGGTCTCCGGCACCCGAAGGGCATCGGAGGTAAGTGCGGAAACAGGGACTTCCGCTCTGCGGTCACGCGGCACAGCGATCGCATTCTTGACATGAACGAGGCCCACAACATCGTCGATACCGTCGTCGATAACCGGGAAACGAGAGAAGCCAGTTGTGCGCGCCAACTCAATGATGGCGTTCGCAGGTTCAGTTTTTTCCACACTCTCGACTCGAGGGCGCGGCGTCATGACATCGGAGGCAGCGCGCCCTGCGAAGACGAGCGTTCTCGAAAGAAGTGTGGCCGTGTCGAGGTCGAGGCTCCCCGCTGTCGCCGATCGTCGAACGAGGGAGCGCAGCTCCTCGGCCGTGCGCGCAGAGGAGAGCTCTTCCTTGGGTTCAATCCCAAACATTCTGAGGATGAGGTTGGCCGTGTTGTTGAGCAGCGCAACTGCTGGCCGAAACAGCCACGTAAACGCGACCTGAAACGGCAATGTGAGCTTAGCGGTGGGAAGTGGAATTGCGAGAGCAAAGTTCTTAGGAACCAGCTCCCCCACGATCATCGACAGCAACGTTGCGGCCACGATCGCGATGGCGGAGGCAACCGCGGTAACCGCCGCAGGGGGCCACCCGAACCCGCTGAGAGGATCCTGCATCACACTACTGATGGCGGGTTCCCACATGAACCCGGTGAGCAGAGTTGTGAGCGTAATTCCAAGCTGTGCGCTGGAGAGATGCAGCGAAGTCAACTTGAGTGCGCCGATGGTGATGCCCAGCCCGCGTTCGCCACGGTCTCTTCGCGATTCAAGTTCCGAACGGTCGAGGTTAACGAGCGTGAACTCTGAGGCAACAAAAAGGCCGGTCCCGAGGGTCAACGCGAAGCCGATTCCGAACATCAGCAGTTCGTTCACCGCGCCCGCCTCACGGCAACATCGAACGCCACGGAAGATACCGAGAGCAACGCGTCGTACGGGCGATCAGTGGCCATGCGGCCACATCGTTCAGGCGGAGGGTCGTCCATTATCTGACTGAGTATATCTGGCGAACCGTGTCACCACCCGACCGGCAGCGCTTTGCCTTCCTCGTAGCCCGCCGCTGATTGAATTCCCACCAAGGCACGCTCCCGAAACTCAGCGAGATCTCGAGCCCCGGCGTAGGTGAGCGACGATCGAACACCTGAGGTAATCATGTCGATGAGATCATCGACTGACGGCCTCTGCTCGTCGAGGTATATCCGGGAGGACGATATTCCTTCGGCAAAGAGCGTCTTTCGTGCGAGTTCGTAGGGATCGAGACGTTCAAATCGATCACGCACCGCTTTCGTGGATGCCATGCCCCAACTCTGCTTATAAAGCTTGCCATTGTCGTCGAGTTCCAGTTCGCCGGGCGATTCTAGGGTTCCCGCGAACCAGGAGCCGATCATCACCGAGGACGCACCCGCAGCGAGCGCAAGCGCGACATCTCGCGGGTACCGCACTCCGCCATCCGCCCACACCGTTGCGCCGAGTTCTCGCGCAGTGGCGGATGTCTCTAGCACTGCAGAGAACTGTGGTCGCCCCACTGCGGTCATCATGCGCGTCGTGCACATGGCGCCGGGGCCGACCCCGACCTTGATGATGGTCGCTCCCGCCGCGACAAGGTCTCGGACGGCTGATGCGGTGACAACATTGCCCGCAACGATGGGTAGCCCGAGACCAAGACCGGCCGCGGTGGCGACCGCAGCGAGCATGCCTTCCTGATCTCCGTGCGCGGTGTCAAGCACAATCGTGTCGACCCCGGCTTCGGCGAGCGCGCGCACTTTCGCCTCGACATTCGAGTTGATCCCCACGGCGACGGCTATGCTCAGCCGCCCATCCGCGTCAACGTTGGGGTGGTAGATCGTCGCCCGGAGTGCACTCTTTCTGCTGAGGGTTCCGATGAGTTCGCCGTGGTGAAGCACGGGGGCAAAGTTCAGGTCAGCTGCGATCATGAGGTCGAATGCGCTGCGCGGGTCAGAAACATCGTCGGCATCGATCGACGGTAGTGCACCACCGCGGGCACTCCCCTTCAGAAGATCGCCGAGCGGGGCGTCGGGCAAGGCGTTCGTGAGCGCTGATGCTTCGATGCAGCCGAGATAGGCACCGGCGCGGTTTCCCGCGTCGTCGTCACGAAGCACTATTCCGTGGCCCGCCACGGGGGGAACACGACGAAGCGCTTCGGCGACGGTCGCGGTGGGCGAGAGCTCGACAGGTGTGTCAAAAGTGATGGGTTGGGCTTTAACCCAGCGGATGGCGGCATCCAATTCCTGCGGATGCATGTCTTGGGGCAGCACGCCGAGTCCGCCCCGTCGCGCGATTGCTGCGGCCATCCGGGCCCCCGTTACGGAGTTCATGTTGGAGGAAACGAGGGGAACGCTGCACCCGGTTCCGTCGTCCGGTGCGAGGGAAACGTCGAGTCGACTGCGCACTGAGGATCGGCTCGGGATGAGGAACACGTCGGAGTAGGTCAGATCATTGGCAGGAACAGCATCATAAAACCTCATGATTTTAAGGTTAGTCCCACAGTGGCGGTGAGGCATCGTCCAGCTATTGCGATTAAGCTTGTGCAGAGGGCGGCTGAATCCGCCTCCACCCTAAAGCTGACAACAGAGAGTGGGCGTTCAGGCGTGTCCAGCCAAACCACCGGAATGACCGAGGACGGTTCCTCACATGAGTTCGGCGCCAACGAGTGGCTCGTTGACGAAATGTACGAACGATTCGTGACGGATAAAGAGTCCGTCGACAGAACGTGGTGGCCAGTTCTGGAGAACTACCACCGCATCAAAACAAGCGATGCAATTCCTGCGACGACACCTCCGGCGGACACCGCTGATGCTGCTGCCGCAATGATGGAGCCTGAGGCAGCCCCCGCTCCGCAAACGGCTCAGGTTGCGGCCACTGAGCCCCAAACGACCACTCAGCCCATTGCTCGCACCACCTCGATTGCGCCCAAGTCGCAGCCTATTCCTGCAGAGGCTCCCAAGACCCAGCCGATCGAGCAGGTAGCGGGTGCTGTCGAACAAGAACCCCAGCTGTCCGTGCAGGTGCTCAAAGGAATGCCAAAAGCTCTCGCCGCCAACATGGATGCGAGCCTTACGGTGCCCACCGCAACAAGCGTTCGTACGATGCCGGCGAAGCTGCTCATCGACAACCGTATTGTCATTAATAATCATCTCAAGCGAGCCCGGGGTGGCAAGGTTTCGTTCACGCACTTGATCGGTTGGGCACTCGTGCAAGCCGTAAAGAGCTTTCCGAGTCAAAACGTGTACTACGAAGAGGTCGACGGCAAACCCTCCGTCGTCACACCAGCTCACGTCAACTTGGGTATCGCTATCGATATTCCTAAACCCGATGGCACCCGCGCGCTCCTCGTTCCCAGCATTAAACGCGCAGACACGATGGGTTTCGCTGAGTACGTTGCCGAGTATGAAGCCCTCGTCGCCAAGGCCCGCGGCAACAAGCTCACGGCCGACGACTTTGCTGGCACGACGATGTCGCTCACGAACCCAGGTGGCATTGGTACTGAACACTCCGTTCCCCGTTTGATGCGCGGCCAGGGCTGCATCATTGGCGCTGGCGCACTCGATTACCCAGCCGAGTTCCAGGGAACGTCCCCGACAACTTTGGCCGACCTTGGCATCGGCAAGACAATCACTCTCACATCCACGTACGACCACCGCGTCATTCAGGGTGCCGGGTCTGGCGAATTCTTGAAGATCGTGCATGAGCTGCTCATTGGCGAGCACCACTTCTATGAGAATATTTTTTCTGCTCTTCGCATCCCCTACGACCCCATTCACTGGGCCCCTGACATCCACGTTGATACCGCGGATGCCGTCGATAAAACCTCGCGAGTGCAAGAACTTATCAACGCCTACCGCGTTCGCGGGCACCTCATGGCTGATGTTGACCCTCTGGAATACCGTCAGCGCACTCATCCCGATCTGGAGATTTCGAGCCACGGGCTCAGCTTCTGGGATCTCGATCGCGAGTTTGTGATCGGCGGTTTCGGGGGTCGCCGTTCTGCGTTGCTTCGCGAGATTCTCGGCATCTTGCGTGACTCGTACTGCCGCACGATCGGTATCGAGTACATGCACATTCAGGACCCAGCAGAGCGCAAGTGGATCCAAGACCACGTCGAAAAACCGTACGCGAAGCCTACCCATGACGAGCAAATGCGTATTCTCGCCAAGCTCAACGAAGCGGAGGCCTTCGAGACCTTCCTTCAAACCAAGTATGTTGGCCAGAAGCGGTTCAGTCTTGAAGGCTCAGAGTCGATGATTTCGCTCCTGGATGCTGTGCTCCAATCTGCAGCGGAAGTTGAGCTCGAGGAAGTCGCCATTGGCATGGCGCATCGTGGTCGCTTGAACGTTCTTACCAACATTGCCGGCAAAACCTACGGCCAAATCTTTCGTGAATTCGAAGGAACTCAGGACCCTCGCACCGTGCAAGGCTCTGGTGACGTCAAGTACCACCTCGGCACTGAGGGAACGTTCACGGCGCTCAATGGTGAAAAGATTCCCGTGTATCTTGCGGCGAACCCCTCCCATCTTGAAGCGGTCGATGGAGTGCTCTCCGGAATCGTGCGGGCCAAACAGGATCGTAAGCCCATCGGCAGCTTCCAGGTTCTTCCCATTCTTGTTCACGGTGATGCCGCGATGGCGGGTCAGGGCATTGTGGTCGAGTTGTTGCAAATGTCGCAACTTCGGGGATACCGCATCGGAGGCACCATCCATCTGGTTGTGAACAACCAGGTTGGCTTCACTACGCCACCAGCCGAGGGTCGCACATCCGTCTACGCGACGGATGTTGCCAAGACAATTCAGGCGCCCATCTTCCACGTCAACGGCGACGATCCAGAAGCGGTTC
>JBDSUT010000172.1:0-6914 GCA_039927595.1 Terrimesophilobacter sp. | reverse complement strand
GGCGACCTCAGCGCTGCCGGTACCGGTGATGCGGTAGTAGATCTGGCCGGAGCTTGGGTCTGCTGGGGCATCCGCACCGTCGCTCAACACGATCTTCTCGACGAGCCCATCGCGCTCAAGCCGGTCGAGTGTGTTGTAGATCTGGCCCACGTTGAGGGGCCAGGTCGATCCGGTGCGACGATCGAATTCTGTGCGCAACTGGTAGCCGTAGCACGGCCCCTGATCGAGGATGGCGAGGAGGCTTTGACGTACCGACATTGCTGACCCTTCATTAAAGAACTACTGGGTATATATTCGCTGAGTATAGTTATACCTAGCATGCTGAACAAAACACGACCAGCGTGTTGGGAATCACATACTTGTCATTTGGCAGCTTTGTCAGGCATAATGCTGGGGAAGCACCAAAATTTCATACGTTACGAAATCCAGTTCCACTAGGTCGATGGGGAAGTCGCACCTGACGGAATGGAGACAACGTGACTGCATCACCTGCGCGCGGAGTGATTTACGTTCACTCATCGCCCAAAGCCTTGTGCCCTCACGTCGAGTGGGCGGCCGGTGGCGCGCTTGATCGCGCCGTTAACTTCAACTGGGACGTCCAGCCAGTACTCAAGGGCGCCATGCGCGCCGAATACTACTGGGAGGGCACCCAAGGCACCGGAGCCCGTCTCGCCTCAGCCCTGCGTGGCTGGGAGCACCTGCGTTTCGAAGTGACCGAAGACCCCACCCCGGGTAGTGACGGCGGCCGTTGGCTGCACACGCCAGATCTGGGCATCTTCTACGCACAGACCGATACCGCTGGCAACGTCGTCATCCCTGAGGACCGCCTGCGCTACGCCATGGATGTCGCTGGATCAGATGCGTTTGAACTCCACCGTGAGCTGCGCTTAGCGCTAGGACAGGCGTGGGATGACGAACTCGAGGTGTTCCGACACGCCAGCGACGACAACCAGGTGGTGTGGCTACACAAGGTCGGCTAATCGCCGCGCGGCCTTCCGACCCGCTAATTAGACGCTGCGGATGGCAACTACCGCGTTGTGGCCACCGAAGCCGAATGAGTTGCTGATCGCCAGCTGTGGCCCGTCTCCAAGCGCACGCGGCGACGTCACGACATCCAGAGGGATCTCCGGGTCCTGATGGGTCAGGTTGATCGTTGGCGGCGCTGTGCGCTCGTGTACGGCAAGAATCGTGAAGATCGCCTCGAGGGCTCCCGTGCCGCCAAGGAGGTGGCCGGTGGCACCCTTCGTGGCAGAAACAGGGATGTCGTGCAGGCGGTCACCGAAGGCAACTTTGAGTGCCGCATACTCTGCGATATCGCCCACCGGAGTGCTCGTGGCGTGCGCGTTAATGTGGGTGACCTCATCCGGGGAGGCACCCGCGTGCTCAAGGGCGAGCTCGATGGCGCGCGAGGCTCCGCGACCTTCTGGGTCGTTTGCGGTGATGTGGTACGCGTCAGCGGTGACCCCGCCACCGGCAAGCTCAGCGTAGATTCGAGCGCCGCGGGCAAGAGCGTGTTCTTCGGTTTCGAGCACAAGGCTGCCAGCACCTTCACCCATGACGAATCCGTCACGATCGGTGTTGTAGGGGCGGGATGCCGTCTCTGGTGAGTCGTTGCGGCGCGAAAGTGCTTGCATCGACGAGAACGCCGACAGCGTGATCGGGTGAATGGCGGACTCCGTTCCACCAGCGATAATGACATCGGCGAGGCCAAGCTGGAGGTTGCGGTACGCATTCACGAGAGACTCGGTGCTGGAGGCACACGCGGAAGCAACCGTGTGCGCGAAGGCGCGGGCGTGAAAATTCATGGAGACTGCGGCGGACGCGGCGTTGGGCATGAGCATCGGCACCGTCATGGGCAGCACGCGACGGGTGCCCTTTTCCCGCAGGGTGTCCCACGCGTTCAGAAGACTCCACAGCCCGCCGATTCCGGTGGCGTAGTCGACACCGAGACGCTCGGGGGGGATATCGGGGGAACCAGCATCCGCCCAGGCTTCACGAGCCGAAATAAGGGCAAACTGTGACGAGGGGTCTAGGCGCTTTGCTTCAGGTCGTTCAAGAACTTCTTCTGGGCGAACGCGTGCCTCCGCGGCGAATGTCACCGGAAGGTCATATTGGTTGATCCAGTCGTGCGTGAGGCTGTGAACACCGGACTCTCCCGCGAGAAGGGCATTCCACGAGTCACGTGCCGTGCCACCGAGGGGCGAACTAGCGCCAATACCGGTAACCACGATCTTCTTGAGCGTCATTGAAGCATCTTTCTCTTGACGAAATTAAGAGCCCTCGGCCGCGCACACCCGTTTGAGCAGGAGCACAGCGGCCGAGGGCGCAAACAATTTAGTTCTGGGCGCTGACGATAAAGCTCACGGCGTCGCCGACAGTCTTCAGGTTCTTGACCTCTTCATCCGGGATCTTCACGTCGAACTTCTCTTCGGCGTTGACCACAATGGTCATCATCGAGATCGAGTCGATGTCAAGGTCGTCGGTGAACGACTTGTCCAGCTCGACCGTGTCAGTCGCGATGCCGGTTTCGTCGTTAATGAGCTCGGCGAGGCCGGCCAGAACTTCTTCGGTGGACAATGCCATTGTGTTTCTCCTTGGGGTATTTATGACCGGGGACAAGTTTAGGGTAGGACGACGACTTGCGCCCCATAGACAAGCCCAGCGCCGAAACCAATCTGCAGCGCGAGGCCCCCAGAAAGCTCCGGATGTTCCTTCAAAAGCCTGTAAGTGGCGAGCGGAATCGAGGCGGCAGATGAATTGCCCATCGTTTCAATATCGCGCGCAATCACAACAGATTCAGGAAGTTTTAGCTGTTTTGCGAGCTCATCGATAATGCGCATGTTCGCCTGGTGTGGGATAAACGCGGCGAGATCCGCTGAAGCAATGCCGGCTTCGTCCAGTGCGCGCTTGGCAACTTTTGCCATGTCCCACACTGCCCAGCGGAAGACCGTCTGGCCCTCTTGGCGAAGAGTCGGCCAGTTTGCGTCACCATCGCGGTAGTCGATCAGGGTCGCGTTCATACCCACGGCGGCGTGTTTGGAGCCGTCAGAACCCCACACGGCGGGGGAAATGCCAGGAAAGTCGCTTGGGCCCACCACGACGGCGCCAGCGCCATCGCCGAGAAGGAACGAGATGGAACGATCGGTGGGGTCGACCACGTCAGAAAGTTTCTCTGCGCCGATCACGAGCGCATAGTGTGCAGCCCCAGAGCGGATGAGGGCATCCGCCTGAGCAATCCCGTACGCGTATCCTGCGCATGCCGCGTTCGAGTCATAGGCAGCGGCCGGGTTTGCTCCGACTCGATCGGCGACGACGGCAGAAATCGACGGCGTCTGCTGCACGTTGCTGACGGTAGCGACGATCACGAGGTCAATGTCTGATGCGGCAACACCCGAGGCTTCAATCGCCTCTCTCGCCGCATCGGTGGCCAAGTCAACGGCGAGAACACCAGCGGATGCGCGTCTGCGTGTCACAATTCCGGTGCGCTGCTGAATCCACTCGTCGCTCGAGTCGATCGGGCCGATGAGGTCTTCGTTGGGCACGATGAGATCGCCGCGAGCAGCGCCGAACCCGTAAAGGCGGGTGAACTGCGATCCGGTGGACTGCTTCAGTCTGGGGGTTGTCATGAGTTCTCCAGCATGTCGATGGCGGCGGTCAAGTCGTCAGGGGTTTTGACGGCAACGGTGGGAATTCCTTTGAGCCCGCGCTTGGCGAGGCCAACGAGGGCGCCAGCGGGGGCAACCTCGATGATTCCGGTGACGCCGGCGGCGGCAAACGATTCCATGCACTTGTCCCAGCGCACGGGGGAGGACACCTGTCCAACGAGCAGATCAAGAAAACTGCGCCCGTGAGATACGAGGTTTCCATCGCGGTTCGACCAAATACTCATCGACGGATTCTGTGGGTCGAGGGCCGCTGCGGCGAGCGTCAGGCGCTCAACGGCAGGGGCCATGTACCTGGTGTGGAAGGCGCCAGCGACCTGCAGCGGAATCACCCGCGCGCCCGCCGGGGGCACTTCTCTCAACTTTTCGAGGGCACCCGGTGCGCCAGCAACGACAATCTGCCCGCCACCATTGAAGTTCGCGGGTTCAAGCCCGAGCTCGTCAAGCTTCGCCAAAAGCTCTGTCTCGTCAGCGCCGACGACAGCGCTCATGCTTGTCGGGGTCAGCGCAGCGGCATCCGCCATTGCGCGACCTCGCTCGGCCACGAGCGCCATGGCATCCGCTTCGGTAAGAATTCCGGCACACGCGGCAGCGGTGAGCTCACCAACGGAGTGGCCCGCGATTCCTCCCACGCAATCACGTCTACCCTCCAATAGCACGCTCAGGGTGAGGAGACCCGCAGCGACGATAAGTGGTTGGGCGACCATTGTGTCCCGAATGGTGTCGGCATCTGAGGTCGTCCCGTGCGCGACAAGGTCAAGTTCTGCGGCCTCAGAGAAAATATCCAAGCGCTCAGCTAAACCCGACACCTCAAGCCAGGGGGCGAGGAATCCGGGGGTTTGCGAACCCTGTCCAGGGCAAACGACCACAATCACTTATCTAGTCTCCCAATACTTGATCACATTGCACTGTGGCAATAGCACCAACAATAGTGTTATGTGTTGTGGACTTTCTCCGTAACTTGCCGGAAGTTGGCGGGTCAGCGACGACGCACTGCCGTTTCTGATTCAGAGATTGAACCAATAATGAGCGCAGATTGAAGAATGAGCGACTCACGAGCTCCGGTAGCGTCATAGCCAATAATTTCGGACACCCTCTTGAGCCGATATCTCACCGTGTTGGGGTGAACAAATAGCTCGCGCGCGGTCGCCTCCAGTGAGCGCCCGTTGTCGAGGTAGGCCCACAGCGTCGCCAATAGCTCGCTTGCATGGGAGTGAAGCGGGCGGTAAACGCGGTTCACAAGAGTGGCTCTGGCCAGCGGATCGCCTGCCAGCGCTCGCTCCGGCAGTAGGTCGTCTGCGAGAGTGGGCCGAGGGGCATTCCGCCAGGACCGAGCAACTGCGAAGCCCGCCAATGCCGCTTTGGCGCTGCGATTTGCGTCAACGAGGCTCGGAACTTCATGGCCGAGCACGAGTTGACCGTCACCGAACCCAGGCTCAAGTGCGTTCGCAATCTCAAGAAAAGACAGCGTGCTGGCGGGCGATTCATCCTCCACCGTTGCGGGTAGCGCGCGCCCGATAACGAGCACCAGTCGTGCACCCTGCACACCGATGAGTACGTCTGCACTCAAATGCCGCGCCGTGCGTCGCAGCATGTCGACATCGAGCTGCTTCGGGGCTGTTCCCACTAACACAGAAACTTCGCCGTGCCCGTGCCATCCGAGCGCCGCAATACGACTCGGCAGCTCGTCATCGTATTCACCGCTCAGGATGCTGTCCACGACGAGGGCTTCGAGGCGAGCATCCCAAAGGCCGCGCGCCTCTGCAGCGCGCGCGTAGACATCCGCTGCGCCGAATGCGATCTCGCGCGAGTACATGAGAATTGCTTCCCGCAGTGACTCATCGCGTCCCTTGACGCGATCCTCCACAACCTCGACGGTCACCTTGATGAGTTGAAGCGTCTGCGTAAGGCTGATCGAGCGCAAGAGCTCGCGCGGTGCGACACCGAAGACATCCGCGGCAATCCACGGTGTGGACGCTGGGTCGTCAAACCACTGGATGAACGAGGAGATACCGGCTTGCGCGACCATTCCCACCGCGGACCTGCGCCCCGGTGGCATCTCTCGGTACCACGGCAACGTGTCTTCTAAGCGTTTAAGGGTGGCTGTTGCCAGTTCGCCTGAGACTGTTTTCAACCACGCGAGAGTCTGTTCCTTCGACGGCGGAGTCGCGGATTTCGGTGGGGTGGCGGACATGGTTGTGTTTTCGCTCAGCTCTCGCCACCGGCAGAACCGGTGGTGCCAGCATTCACGTCGTGCAAGGAGTACTTGTCGATTGCCTGCTGAGCAAGCCCTGGGTCAATCAGACCCTGACGAGCGAGTGAACGAAGAGTTTGCACGACGATGGAGGGGCCGTCAATCTTGAAGAATCGACGCGCTGCCGCACGCGTGTCAGAGAAACCGTAATCGTCGGCGCCCAGAGTCGCGAAATCACCGGGAACAAATCTGCGAATCTGATCTGGCACCGCGTGCATATAGTCGCTCACGGCGATGAAGGGTCCCTCAGCGTCTCTGAGCTTTTGAGTGACGTACGGCATACAGCCGACCTCATCTGGATTCATGAAGTTCCAGTCTTCTGCAGCGAGGCCCTCGCGGCGAAGCTCCGTCCACGAGGTGACGGACCAGACGTCGGCCGCCACCCCCCAGTCTCGCGCGAGCAGATCTTGGGCTTCGAGAATCCACGGCACGGCAACTCCGGAGGCGAGCAGCTGGGCTCGCGGCCCCGCGGCATCAGATCGGTTGAGTAAGTAGATGCCCTTGAGCAGACCGTCAAGATCGAGATTCTCCGGCTCGGCAGGCTGCACAAGGGGCTCGTTGTAAATGGTGATGTAGTACATGACGTCGGGGCGCGCATGCAGCCCGCCATACATGCGCTCCAAGCCAGCCTTCACAATGTGGCCAAGCTCGTAACCGTACGCGGGGTCGTAGGACACCACGGAGGGGTTCGTGGATGCCAGGAGGGGAGAGTGGCCGTCAGCGTGCTGGAGGCCCTCTCCGGTCAGTGTTGTGCGCCCCGCAGTGGCGCCCATAATGAAGCCGCGCGCCATTTGATCACCAGCAGCCCACATGGCGTCACCCGTGCGCTGGAAGCCGAACATCGAATAGAAGACGTAGATCGGAATTAGCGGTTCACCGTGCGTGGAGTAAGACGTACCCACCGCGGTGAACGCCGAGAATGCACCCGCTTCATTGATGCCTACGTGCAAGATCTGGCCTTGCTCGCTCTCCTTGTACGCGAGGAGGAGGTCACGGTC
>JBDSUT010000171.1:0-11909 GCA_039927595.1 Terrimesophilobacter sp. | reverse complement strand
GCGTGGAGACCGTGGCGACGACAAGTTCTGCTCCAGCGTCAACGGAGGTGAAGTGGATGACCTCCGCACCTTTCGAGAGCCGGATTCCGGCCATTCCGCCGGCACTTCGCCCCTGTGGCCGCACCGATTCGGCACCAAAGTGCAGCAGCTGTGCGTCGGAGGTGACGAAGACGAGCTCTTCGGCATCCGAACCCTGAGCAACGCCAACGACTTCGTCGCGGTCCTTGAGTGAAATTACGTCGAAGTCGGGGCGGCTTGGGTAGTCTCCTGGCGCGACCCGCTTCACGACACCCTGCTTGGTGCCGAGGGCGATGGGTGCCTCTGATTCGAGGGAAACCAAGCCAACGACGCTTTCTTTCTTCGGGTCGAGCGCAAGGTACTCAGAGACTTTGGTGCCAGCGGCGAGTTGGATCGAGTTCGCCGGTACCTGAGGCAAATCAACGGGGGAGAGGCGCACGAGCCGTCCAAGGTTCGTGATTGCCCCGATCTCCGTGCGACTTGTTGTGACAACCGCAGACCGGATCGCGTCGTGTTTACTGCGACGAGCAGCACGCGCAGAGAGGTCGGCCATGGCGTCATCAAGCTCAACGCGAATGATGCGACCGGTTGTTGAGAGCAGTACCCTGCACGGGGTGTCTTCGATCTCCAAAGAAACGGCTGCAGTGGCTGCGCCCCTGACTTTTGGTACAGCTGAGGTAGCGATCGACGGGCGTGCCTCGGTGAGAAGTGTGCGACGAGGGGTGCCGAACTCATCCGACACTGCCTCAAGCTCCACAGACACTAGCCGACGAATGCGTGCAGGGTCCGAAAGCAGCAACTCGAGCTCGGCGATTTCTGCGCGAAGCTTGTCGCGCTCGGCTTCGAGTTCAATACGCGAGAACTTCGTGAGCCGGCGAAGCCGTAGCTCGAGAATGTACTCAGCCTGCACCTCGCTGAGGTCGAAGACATCCATGAGGCGGGTGCGAGCGGCCTCGGAGTCGTCGCTCGCTCGAATGACTTGGATGACCTCATCAATATCGAGGATCGCAATGAGCAAACCATCCACCAAGTGCAGTCGTTCTTTGCGGCGGGCGAGGCGATACGTGGTGCGCCTGGTCGTGACGGAGATCCGGTGGTCAAGGTAGACCTGCAGGAGCGCTTTGAGGCCAAGCGTCTGTGGCTGACCGCCCACGAGAGCGACATTGTTGATGTTGAACTGGTCTTCAAGCGGCGTGTGCTTGTAAAGCTGTTCGAGCACAGCCTGCGGATTGAAGCCAGTTTTGATTCCGATGACGAGGCGCAGCCCGTGCTTGCGGTCGGTGAGATCCGTGACGTCAGAGATGCCGGCCAACTTCTTTGAGTTGACCCCGTCTTTGATCTTTTCGATGACCTTCTCCGTGCCGACCATGAACGGCAGCTCGGTCACGACGAGTCCCGACTTGCGCGCGGTAACGCTCTCGACGGAGACGCGCGCGCGTGTCTTAAAACTTCCACGACCGCTCTCGTAGGCGTCGCGGATGCCGTCGAGCCCGATGATCGTGCCGCCGGTGGGCATATCGGGCCCAGGGATGAACGACATCAGGTCATCCAGCGTCGCAGCGGGGTTCTCCAAAAGGTAACGCGCGCCACCAACGACCTCGATGAGGTTGTGCGGGGCCATGTTCGTTGCCATGCCGACGGCAATCCCCATTGCCCCATTCACGAGAAGGTTGGGGAACGCTGCAGGTAAAACCTCCGGCTGAGTGAGCTGATTGTCGTAGTTCGGCACGAAATCAACGACGTCTTCGTCGAGATCCGCCGTCATGGCCATAGACGCTGGCGCTAGACGGGCCTCTGTGTAGCGGGGGGCGGCCGGTCCGTCATCCAGAGAACCGAAGTTGCCGTGGCCGTCGACCAGTGGCAAACGCATGATGAACGGCTGGTTCAAGCGCACCATGGCGTCATAAATCGGCGCATCACCGTGTGGATGCAGTTTGCCCATGACGTCGCCAACGACTCGCGACGACTTCACATGGCCGCGGTCAGGGCGAAGGCCCATCTCGCCCATCTGGTAAAGAATTCGTCTCTGCACCGGCTTCAAACCGTCGCGCGCATCCGGAAGTGCTCGAGAGTAAATCACCGAGTAGGCGTACTCGAGGAACGAACCCTCCATTTCCGTCGAAACGTCGATGTCATCGATGCGTTCTCCGGCGTGGAGGGCGTCGGATCCGAGGGGCTGGGGTGGGGTATCTGCGGGGGTAGTCATAGGATTGCCACCATGATATCGGCCACGAGTTCCCGACGGCCGAGCCTTGCCGATGTTCTGCCGAGTTCCCTCAATGCGGTCAGGGGGAGAAACAACTTTTTGTCCCTTCCCCCCGTAAATCGGGCCGTGGTGCTGTTAGTGGATGGCCTCGGGGTCTCATCGTTGCGTGCGCGCATGGGGCACGCCCGCACCTTGGCGGCTGCGCTGACAAAGTCATCCGTGGCAATCGCTGGATGCCCGACCACCACCGCGTCAAATATCGCCACCCTCACGACCGGTGTGGCTCCTGGAGTGCATGGCCTGGTCGGTTACACGGTGCTCGACCCGCTCAATGATCGAATTATTAATCAATTGAGTGGGTGGGATGACAAAGTTGACCCGGCCACGTGGCAGCGGGTTCCTACCGTGTTCGAAGAGGCAGCACTTTACGGGGTGCAGAGTGTCGTCGTGGCGCAAGAGCGTTACCGCGATTCGGGGTTTACCAGGGCCGTTTTGCGCGGGGCAAACTACTCGGCCGGTAAATCCATCGCTGACAGGTTCTCGTCCGCACGCATGGCACTCGACAAAATGGACAAGGGCCTTGTCTACATTTATGTTCCTGAACTCGACCAGACAGCGCATTCGCATGGCTGGGAGTCGAGGCTGTGGACCGAATGGTTGGAGAACTTGGATGGTGAACTTGGCCAGTTCGTGAGGTCGCTAAAGGCTGATGAAGGGCTGCTGGTCACGGCGGATCATGGAGTTATTGATGTGCCCGCTCACTCCCATGTGCTGTTTGGCGAAGACCCTGACCTCGTCGACGGAATTCGATTTGTCGCAGGCGAGCCACGATGCCTTCAACTGCATTTTGAGCCAGATGCGAGCCCCGCCCTTCGCAAGAAGATTCTCGAACGCTGGAAAGGCGCGGAAGGCGATCGTTCACAGGTCCTGGAACGACACGAAGTGATCTCCGGCGGGTGGTTCGGCTCGAGTGTTCACGCGGACGTCGCACCGCGGATTGGGGACATTCTGGTCGCCGCACGAAAAGCGGTTGCATATTATGACACCCGCAGCGAATCTCAGGCCGGGCGCCTCATGATCGGCCAGCACGGCTCGTTTTCTTCGGAAGAGAAGACCGTTCCGCTGGTGCGGTTCGGTGCGTTCACCGTTCGCTGACCAGCAGCGCGATTAGGCCGGGTCGTCATCCGAACGGGCACCGAAGACAATCTCGTCCCAGCTCGGCACCGAAGCGCGACCACGCTTTGTCGATTTTTGGGACTGCTGTTGCACGTACGCGGGTTTAGCCGCGACAGGTTGTGGCGCGGTTTGCCTATCGTCATCATCATCGTCGTCAGCGGCCCCCAGCGGAACACTGACAAGGCGAATACTTCCGGTTGACGGGTGGCCAGACATAACGTCGTCCCTGTCATCAAAGCTGGCGCTCTCTCGCTCACCTCTCCTACGCCGCAAGGCCTCCAGGAGGTCGGCCGTCTGATTGGTGGGAGTGTGCCCTGGAACGGGGCCACTGTCGGCTCGGTCGCTGCTGCGACCAAAGGGGATGGCTTCCAGATGCGGGGCCGTGTCACGCAATGAGGTTTCATTGTGTTCGACTGGCTTCTCAGCTGCTTCACTCGTCATACCAAGAGACGGCGGAGTGCGCACCTCAGCAAGCTCTAGATCGACGAATGCTCCACTGTCAAAACGTGAGCTATCCGTCATCCGGTCGCCACCATCGACAGCTCGCAACCGCGGAATGAGCTTTCCCGTCAGCTCGCCTTGACGAGAGAGCGCTTCTGCCTCGTGGTTCAGGGGAGCAAGTGACGAGCGCTTCGGGTCGAAACGCCACCGTGCGTCGTGATCAATTTGGTCGGCAGTGAAGGAGAGTTTGACGACCCAACCGCTGCCTTCTTCTTTCCAGCTAGCCCAACGTTCGCCCACCGCAGAAAGTTCCTGTAGCCGCGCGAGGATCGCCGATCCGAACGTTGCGTGGATGTCCCCAAACTCTGTGTCCCTGGCAGTATGCACCGGCACTGCCATTGCAGACTGGATCACGAATTCGCGTTCGGCCAAAATGGGGCCTTCAAAGCGTTCAATGTATTCGAGGTCTGCGCCCGTGATCGAGGCGACATCTTGTGCTGACATTCCCGAGCGGATGTGCGCCTGAATATCTTTGGGAGCGAGTCGCCTGCTCACCCCTCGATCACGCCCGGCTTGACGAATTTTTGAAGTGAGGGTGTCGTCGATCTCGATGCGGTATCGGTCCCCGCGATCCGAGGTGACGACAAGCGCGCCGTCCTCTACTCCGATGACTCGAAGGTCCTCCATGAGCATGCCTCTTCCACGTCGTGAGATTGTCTTTAGCGTGTCATGAAAAAGCCTTGATTACTGGGAATATCGTGGGCGTGCCGCAAGTTCATTAAGACAGATAACTGTGAGTACACTCAGGTGGTTTGCTATTGCTCACCAGATGATGCAAACTACCCCCGCAGATTTGATAAACAAACACGACCAAGAACTGGATGGGCATGGCAACCGACTACGACGCCCCACGCAAGAACGACGACGATTCGGAGTCGATCGAGGCGCTTAAGGAACGCGTCCCGGACAAAATGTCTGGAGTGGTGGATGTCGATGATTCCGACAATCCCGGTGGTTTCGAGTTGCCCGGCGCAGACCTCTCCGACCTTGACCTTGACGTGGTGGTTTTGCCTCCGCAGGCTGACGAGTTCACGTGTGTGAATTGCTTCCTGGTGAAGCACCGCTCACAAATCGATCATGAGACAAAGCTTGGATCGATCTGCCTCGAGTGCGCGAGCTAATTTAGCTTCACGGTGTTGTGGTGAGCGCTGCTTCGAGCCTTTCGGGGTGGCGCGAGGACACCAACCAGTACGGGGTGGGGTCCTTCGGGTCAAGGTTTTCGATCTTGACCACGGGTGCAATCCAGCCACGAATGAGTAACCACGCTCTGGCGTCCAGCCTTTGCCCTCGTTCCAAGGTGGACTCTGGCTCGCGAAAACACTCCACCTTTCCGGTCAGTTCCCTTGGCATCCGAGCGCCGCCCGCGATCAAATCTTTCTCGGTCACGATGACGGAGGGCGACGACAGCATTATGAGTGTCACGCAGGCCGCGTAGAGCACGATCGCCACAATCACACCAGCAGTGAAATTGATGGGCCAAAACACTAAAAGGCTCGCTGGAATGACCAGCGCAGTGGAGAGATACAGCCACGGTGAAGCCCACAGCCGCTCGCGATAGATCGTCATCCCCCTATTCGATCAGACTTTCTGCCATCGGCTGCACTAACCTCATAACGTGATGGACGCAGTAGAGGTGTTGTTTGTGGGTGCGAAGGCTCCCGAGTATTCCCATCCTGGCGACGCCGGTGCCGACCTATCTGCCGCGGAGGCAGTGATTCTGGGGCCGGGAGAGCGGGCAACAGTGGGCACGGGGGTATCGATTGCCTTGCCGAATGGCTTTGTCGGTTTTGTTGTGCCTCGAAGCGGCCTTGCTTCTCGTCACGGCATCACCATTGTCAATAGCCCGGGAACCGTGGACGCGGGTTATCGCGGTGAGATTCGAGTGACAATTCTCAACACGGACAACGCGGTGCCGTATTCTGTAGCAGTTGGTGATCGCATCGCTCAATTGATTGTTATGCCGGTCTCGCGAGCAAACTTCATCTCGGTGGGCTCGCTCCCCGGCAGCCATCGTGGCGAGACTGGCTTTGGGTCGACGGGATACCGGGGCCAGGGCAACAGTATTGTCGAAAAGAATGTCACCGCTGCACCACAGGTAGGAGAACGTGAGTGAACGACGTAATTGATCCAAGCCAGGACGGCGCGGACGAGCAGGAGCAGGCAAAGTCTGCCCCCGCGGATCGCGGGACCGCAGGGCCGCTGGATGAGGCGGAAGCGAATGCGGTGCGACCATACGTCGACCTGGGTGGTGTAAAGATTCTTCCGCGCGAGGGTCTTCAGCTCAGGCTTGAGGTCGAAGAATCCAGCCAGCGCGTGGTCGCTGTTGGTCTTGATTACGCGGGTTCATCGCTGCAAGTTCAACCCTTTGCCGCCCCCCGTACGACGGGGTTATGGCACGAGATCCGGCACCAGATCACCGATCAGATCGCCAAGCAAGGTGGAACGACGAAGCTCACCGTGGGCGTTTTTGGTCCAGAGCTTCTCGCTGAGATCCCGGCAGCAGTACCCGGTCAGCCAGGTCAAAAGCGACTTGCCCGTTTCATTGGTGTCGATGGGCCGCGGTGGTTCTTGCGCGGTGTTATTGCGGGAGACGCGCTCGTTAAACCCGAGGCTGCCGCTCTCATTGAGGACCTGTTCCGTAGCATTGTGGTGGTTCGCGGTAACACCCCGATGCCACCACGGGACCTCATTCCGTTGACGATTCCGCAGTCATCGAGCCGCACGGATGCGTCCGAGCCACTCGAAGTCTGACCCGTCGACGTGCCTAATATTGACGACGCTTCGACGGCAGAACAGCCGGGAGATCAACCTCGGCAACTGAGCGATGCGGAGACCTTTCGTGGCCAGTTGACGGCAGCGGTGCGCAAAGCGGGTATCGGTCACGTAGCGCCAGGAGAAATGCCAACGGGAAGGTCATTGCTGGGTGCGGTGGGCGGTGTGCGCGGCATAGTTGAAGCAATCCTGCCGGGTCTCGGATTCCTTGTCGTTTACGCTGTGACGAAGGAAATTTTGCCGTCTGTCATCGCACCGGTAGCGCTCGCACTAATTTTTGTTGCGGTGCGGTTGGCGACCAGGACTCCCGTGGCGCAGGCCCTCGCCGGGGTTGCCGGGATTGCCCTTTCGGCAGGCCTTGCGCTTTTCACTGGTCGAGCTGAAGCTAATTTCGCTTTTGGCCTTATCGTCAACGCGGTCTCCGTTGCTGTTCTTGTGATCAGCCTTCTTGTGCGTTGGCCGCTACTAGGGTTTTTTGTTGGGGCCCTCACCAATGAGTTCACTGAGTGGCGCGCCAATAATGCCAAGCGCAGGGTTTTGACCCTCGTCACGTGGTTGTGGGCGGGAGTGTTCTCACTGCGTCTAGCCGTTCAGGCGCCACTCTTCTTCGCCGGGCAGACCGAGATGTTGGCGACCACGAAGTTGCTCATGGGGATCCCCTTGTACGCAGCAACACTCTGGGTGACCTGGTTGCTGGTGTCTTCCGTTTTCCGGCGGGAGAGTGTGTCGCGCCCAGATGCCAGCGAAGAATGATATATTTATCTTGATGTCAAGATAGTTTTCTCGATCAAGGGAGTCCGTGAATGTCGGCAGTGAATAGTTTCGGCGCTCAAGACACGTTGTCGGTTGGCGGTAAGGACTACCGCGTTTACCGAATCGACAAGGTTTTGGGTCACGAAAAGTTGCCGTTCAGCCTCAAGGTTCTCCTCGAGAACCAACTGCGCACCGAGGACGGCAAGAACGTCACTGCAGAACAGATCACTGCTCTGGGCTCCTGGGCCCCCACTGCCGAACCGAGTACCGAAATTCAGTTCACCCCTGCGCGCGTCATCATGCAGGATTTCACCGGTGCGCCTTGCATCGTCGACCTTGCCACAATGCGCGAAGCTGTCGCGGAGCTCGGGGGAGACCCTAAGAAGATTAACCCGCTTGCCCCGGCCGAGATGGTCATCGATCACTCCGTCATTGCAGACTTGTTCGGCACGGCAAACGCGTTCGAGCGCAACGTTGAAATCGAGTACGAGCGCAATGGTGAGCGTTATCAGTTCCTTCGCTGGGGCCAGACCGCGTTTGACGATTTCAAGGTTGTTCCGCCCGGCACGGGAATCGTGCACCAGGTCAACATCGAGCACCTCGCCCGCGTCACCATGGCGCGCGAAGTTGACGGTGTTCTGAGCGCCTACCCAGACACGCTCGTCGGCACCGACTCCCACACCACGATGGTCAACGGCCTTGGTGTGCTGGGTTGGGGCGTGGGCGGCATCGAGGCGGAGGCAGCCATGCTTGGCCAGCCGGTTTCTATGCTTATCCCCAAGGTTGTTGGTTTTAAGCTCAACGGGTCGATTCCTGCCGGTGTTACCGCAACGGATGTCGTGCTCACCATCACGCAGATCCTGCGCTCACACGGCGTCGTTGGCAAGTTCGTGGAATTCTACGGCGCAGGCGTCGCCCAAGTGCCGCTCGCGAACCGCGCCACTATCGGAAACATGAGCCCGGAGTTTGGCTCGACGGCGGCAATGTTTGCCATCGACCAGGTCACTCTTGACTACCTGCGCATGACGGGCCGCAGCGAGGAGCAGATCGCTCTCGTCGAGGCGTACTCGAAGCTTCAGGGGCTGTGGCACGACCCGAGCAAGGAACTGGCCTTTAGCGAGTATCTTGAGCTGGATCTCGGCACAGTTGTTCCCTCGATCGCAGGGCCCAAGCGTCCACAGGACCGCGTTGAGCTTTCTGAGGCGAAGAGCCAGTTCGAGAAGGACCTCGACGCGTACGTCGCCGGTTCACATTCGAACCCTGCTGCTGTTGCGATGAAAGACGGTCGCGAGTTTACGGTCGATCACGGCTCCGTGGCGATTGCGGCGATCACCTCGTGCACCAACACCTCAAACCCTTCCGTCATGCTTGCTGCTGGCCTGCTGGCCCGCAACGCGAGCCTGAAGGGGCTGAAGACGAAGCCGTGGGTCAAGACGACGCTTGCGCCCGGCTCAAAGGTTGTCACTGACTACTACGAGAAGGCGGGCCTTAACACCTACCTTGAGGATCTCGGTTTCTACCTCGTCGGTTACGGCTGCACCACGTGCATCGGAAACTCCGGCCCGCTGGAAGACGAAATTTCGGCCGCGGTCAATGCAAACGATCTCGCCGTCACTGCGGTGCTTTCCGGAAACCGCAACTTTGAGGGTCGCATCAACCCAGATGTTAAAATGAACTACCTTGCGAGCCCACCGCTGGTCATCGCGTACGCGCTTGCCGGCTCAATGGACTTCGACTTCGAGACTCAGCCACTCGGGCAAGGCACGGATGGCAACGACGTGTTCCTTGCCGACATTTGGCCAGACGCCTCTGAGGTCCAGAAGACCATTGACGAGTCCATCGACAGCGAGATGTTCACGAAGCAGTACGCCGGGGTGTTTGAGGGCGACGAACGTTGGACCTCCTTGCCAACCCCCGACGGCGACATCTTCGAGTGGGATGAGGCGTCCACGTACGTACGCCGCCCACCCTACTTTGACGGCATGACCATGGAGTTGACCCCCGTCACCAACATCACCGGTGCTCGCGTGCTCGCGACGCTAGCTGACTCGGTGACGACCGACCACATCAGCCCGGCGGGGAGCATCAAGTCCGATAGCCCCGCGGGGCAGTACCTCACGGCGCACGGCATCGAACGCCAGGACTTCAACTCCTACGGGTCGAGGCGTGGAAACCACGAAGTGATGATCCGTGGCACGTTTGCCAACATCCGCCTTCGTAACCAGCTCTTGGCCGGTGAAAATGATGGTGCGGGCGTCGAGGGCGGTTACACCCGCGACTTCACTCAGCCGGATGGCCCGCAGGCGTTCATTTATGACGCAAGCCAGAACTACCAGGCCGCTGGCACCCCGTTGGTGGTTCTCGCTGGCAAGGAGTACGGCTCTGGATCAAGTCGTGACTGGGCGGCAAAGGGCACGAGCTTGCTCGGAGTCCACGCCGTTATCGCGGAAAGCTTCGAGCGCATCCACCGTTCAAACCTCATCGGAATGGGCGTCATCCCGCTTCAGTTCCCCGAGGGTGTTGGCTGGGCAACACTGGGGCTCGATGGCACGGAAAGTATCAACATTCTCGGAATCGACGAATTGAATGCGGGGGTAATTCCGAAGACAGTGCACGTCGTCGCTACGCCGACGGAAAGTTCTGCTCCCGGTCGGTTGCCCGTCGAATTTGATGCGCCAGTGCGTATCGACACACCGGGCGAAGCCGACTACTACCGCAACGGTGGGATTCTGCAGTTTGTGCTCAGGAGCCTCGTTTAGGCTCCGTCAGAGTGGACGTGCTGTGCACGTTAACCGCCAGAAATGTTTAGGCTCGTTGCATGAGTATTCTCGCGCGTATCACCGGCCCAAGGGACCTCGACTCCCTGAGTCGTGATGAGTTGAAGACACTCGCAACCGAGATTCGCGAGTTTCTCATTGGCGAGGTTTCGCGCACGGGTGGACACCTCGGCCCAAACCTTGGCGTCGTGGAACTCACGATCGCTTTGCACAGAGTGTTTTCTTCACCGACTGATCCCATTATTTTCGACACCGGGCATCAGTCCTATGTTCATAAGTTGCTCACTGGGCGACAGGATTTCAGCCGATTGAGGCAAAGTGATGGACTTGCTGGTTACCCGCAAAGATCTGAGTCAGAACACGACATCGTGGAGAACTCGCACGCGTCAACATCGCTGAGTTGGGCGGATGGCATATCACGCGCCTTCGCAATGACGGAGCAAAACGAGCGGCACGTTGTCGCAGTCGTTGGGGATGGCGCGCTCACGGGCGGAATGACCTGGGAAGCACTCAACAATATTAGCGATGACAACGCTCGCAAACTGGTCATCGTGGTCAACGACAACGGTCGCTCATACGCGCCAACAATTGGCGGCATGGCGCACTTCCTGAATCGAGTTCGCACTCGCCGGGGATACCGCAAACTTCAAATGACGAGTGAGCGAATTTTTGATCACCTTGGCCCTCCTGGCCGCTCCTTTTACCGAGCAGTGCGAGGCGGTGTGCATGGCTTCATCAACCGATTCTGGAACAACGATGCACTCTATTCGAACCTCGACATCAAGTACATCGGACCCATCGCTGGGCACGATATTGAGGCACTGGAGCGCGCCCTTCGGCAAGCCAAAGACTATGGCGCACCAGCGATCGTCCACGCCATTACAGAGAAGGGGCGCGGTTACCGACCGGCCCAGGATGATGACGCTGATCAGTTCCACGCGGTGGGACGCATCGACCCCGAGACTGGCGAGTCAATGGAGTCGGAAGATCGACCTTCGTGGACATCCGTTTTCTCCGACGAAATAGTGCGGCTTGCCGACCGCAACTCTCAGATCGTCGGGATCACTGCCGCAATGCTTCGCCCCACCGGCCTGCATGCATTTGCGGTGCGGCATCCGCATCGAGTGTTCGACGTGGGAATCGCTGAACAGCATGCGGTCACGACCGCGGCTGGCTTGGCGTTTGGCGGACTGCATCCTGTGGTGGCACTCTATGCAACATTCATCAATCGGGCGTTCGATCAGGTACTCATGGATGTCGCGCTCCACGGCGCTGGCGTCACCTTCGTTTTGGATCGCGCGGGCGTCACGGGCCCCGACGGCCCGAGCCACCACGGAATGTGGGATCTCGCGCTACTTCAGGTGGTACCCAGAATCCGCATTGCGGCGCCTCGAGACGCCCCAAGATTGCGAGAAGAGTTGGCTGAGGCCGTCGCTATTGACGACGCTCCGACGGTCGTGCGTTTTCCTAAAGGATCAGTGGGCGCCGAGTTTGATGCCGTTAGACGCACTGCAGATGGCGCGGATGTGCTGCGCGAAGCGGCACACAAAGACGTGCTGATCGTGTCGGTTGGCGCATTTGCTGCACTCAGTTTGCAGGTGGCTGAGCGGCTCGCAGCGCAGGGGATTGGGGCCACCGTTGTAGATCCACGGTGGGTGGTTCCGATCCCCGAAAGCGTGCTGGAGTTGGGCAGGGATCATCGACTC
>JBDSUT010000170.1:0-2006 GCA_039927595.1 Terrimesophilobacter sp. | reverse complement strand
GGCCAACTGTGGCGCCCTTTCCGATCACCGCGAGGGTGGCATCCGTGCGCTTCACCACCGCGCGCTCGCCAATCTCACAATCGACAAGAGTCGTGTCAGGGCCGACGATGGCGCCGCGGTCAATTTTCGTCGCGCCCTTCAGCTGCGTGCCCGGCAGAATTTCGACATCCTCGGCGAGCGTCACACTCAAGTCGATCCAGGTGGTGGCGGGATCGTGCACCGTGACGCCGGCACGTTGCCAGCCGCGCACAATGAGCGCGTTCAATCGCCCGGCCGCCTCCGCAAGTTGCACGCGGTCATTCACACCGCCAACGATCCAGCTTTGCGACACCGGCACCGCTTCTACGGTTCCGCCGGAGGCCCGAAGCAACCTCACCATATCGGTGAGATATTTCTCGCCCTGAGAATTCTGGGTGCCAATGCGGGGTAGCTCGTCGCGCAATGCCTGCACAGTAAAGACGTAACTGCCCGAGTTAATTTCGGTGACCGACAGTTCGCTCTCGTTGGCATCTTTCTGCTCGACAATGCGGTCAACCATTCCATCGATTCCACGGATGATGCGGCCATACCCGGTGGCGTCATCCAAGACCGCAGACAATACTGTCGCGGCACAGTGTGCCGCGCGATGTGCGACGATGAGGTGACTGAGCGTGTCTGCATCGAGCAAAGGAACGTCGCCGCTGACGACCACAACGTCGCCGGCAAAGTCTGCGGGAAGTGCGGCGAGCGCAACCTCGACGGCGCGACCGGTGCCTGGAACATCGTCCTGATCAACAATGACCGTTTCAGGCAGCACACTCAGGATGGCGTCGGAGACTGCAGCGCGCTCGTGACGCACCACCGCAATGACGTGAGCCGGGTGCAGCTCTCTCGCAGTCGCCAGCACATGCCCGACAAGCGGAATGCCCGCAAGGGAGTGCAAAACCTTGGGAGTGGCCGAGCGCATTCGCGTTCCCTCGCCCGCGGCGAGGATGATTACAGCGAGATTCTTGTCGGTCATAAGTTTCCTTCCCACCGGCTCCGCCCCCAGGATTCGAACCTGGACCGAACAGCTCCAAAGGCTTTCGTGCTGCCGTTACACTAAGGCGGATTACGCGTATGCGTGAAGACAAGTCTGCCAGACGCAGCGACACCTTAACCGCGCACGCAACCATCCCACGATAATAGAAACATGCCTACCCACGATGAAGTCGACCGGATCGTGGAATCGTGGACCCACGAAAGGCCAGAACTTGACTTCGCCCCTCTGCAAGTTTTCTCGAGAGTCGCCCGTCTCGCGAGGCACCTGGATCGTGCCCGCAAAGAATCGTTTGCGACCTCCCACCTGGAATCTTGGGAGTTTGATGTGCTCTCGGCCCTACGGCGCGCAGGCAGGCCGTACCAGCTGAGCCCCAAGGCACTACTTCAGCAAACTCTTGTCTCCTCTGGCACCATGACGAACCGCATCGACCGGCTCGTGGAGCGCGGGCTCGTGCAACGCCGCACTGATCCCAACGATGGCCGCGGTGTCATTGTGGTCATGACGGCGAAAGGCCGCGACAGCGTTGACACAGCCATCAGCAGTCTCGTCGCCGCAGAGGCGGTGCTGCTCAACAAGCTGCCCGCCGCGGATCGCGAACGCCTCGCGGGCCTGCTTCGCAAACTGAGCCTCGACTTCGATTGAGCAGATCGCGAAGTTAGCTCGTGCACCGGATGCAGGTGTGCAACGCTCCCTCGTCTCGGCGCGCTCTAGTCGCCAAGCAACTCGCTGAGTTCGAGCCACCGAGTTTCGAGCTGTGAAGACTGCTGGCTGAGAGCAGAAATCTCGGTCGAGAGTGCACCGAGCGCTTCGTAGTCGTTCTGATCGTGCGCCGCCATGCGAGCGTGAATCTCGTCCACCTGACCGGCAAGCTTCGCGAGTTTGCGCTCCGCCGCAGCAAACTCCTTCTGGGCGTTGCGCAGCTCAGCGCCGCCGAGGGAGGGCTTCTTGGGGTTGCCCTTACTGTCGCTCGCCGCATCCGTAGCGG
>JBDSUT010000169.1:0-4350 GCA_039927595.1 Terrimesophilobacter sp. | reverse complement strand
AGGGTTCCATCGCCACCCTCACGATCGATAACCCCGGTAAGCGCACTGCGCTCTCCGCACACATGTGGTCGCAATTTGCGCCCCTGCTCTCCGACCTCGCCGCTGACCCAACGATCACGGTTCTCGTGGTGCGTGGCGCGGGCAACGACTTTTCGGCTGGCGCAGATATTGCAGACCTAGACGCCATCCTTACCGGTGAGTCCGATGGTGGGGTGATGACGGAAGCCGAGAATGCGTTAGCTGCCTTCCCCAAACCCACTGTCGCCATCATTGACGGTTACTGCGTTGGTGGTGGTTGGGAGATCGCGGGAGCGTGTGACCTGCGCATCTGCTCAGACCGGTCAACCTTTGGCATCACCCCTTCGCGCCTCGGCATCGTGTATCCGAGTTCCGGCTTGCGGCGCATTGTGTCTCTTGCTGGCCCCGCCGTGGCAAAGCACCTGCTCTTCACCGGTGACCTCATTGACGCGACCCAGACGCTCGAGTGGGGGCTCGTCACCAAGGTTCTGCCGTCGATGGGATTTTGGGATGCCGCCGGCGAGTTCACTCGCTTGCTCGCGAACCGCTCTCAGTACTCGATCCGGGCGATGAAAGAGATCGTGGACACTCTCGCCCGCGCCGACGACGGCAATGCCGACACGGATGCCGCTGTCGCGCGGTGGCTCGCCACACCCTCCGGCGACCGTGCGATTGGAGTCGACGCCTTCCTCCGCAAGGAGCGGCCGAACTTCACGTGGGGTCACGCAGAAGGCTGAACCGGATCGAGCTCTTATTCGCTCAGGCGACCGATGTTTCCATGGTGAGCACGAGCGTGCCCTCCACCTCTTTCAGCGAAAGACTCGCGCGGATACCCTTGAGGTCGCCGAGAGTGCTCGCGTGGGTTCCACCGCAAGGAATCCGCGCTTCGCCTTCGTCGAGTTCGCACACCCAGTACCGCCGGTCGGTGAGCAGATCACCTTCGCGTTCAATGCGAACGGCAGCTTTTTGCGCTATCCACGCGGTGAGTGATTCGTTCACAGTGGCCTCAATGGTCGGAAGATCCTCCGCAAAACCCTCGGTGCTAAAACCCTTCTTGCGCAACGATTTTCCCAGTCGGTAGGTATCTACTGACCCCTGCTCTCTTATCCGCGAAGAGTCGTTGGCCTGGTCGTCGAAGTTCGGCGAGCCCACACCATCGACACTGATCTCTTTTGACCAACGGCCGGCGAGCGCCGCGTTGAGGGCGAGAGAGGCGAGGTGGCAGGCGGTGTGACCGATCGACAACCCCTTGCGGTACTTCTCATCCACCCTCACCGTCACAACGATTCCCTCGGGTGGCGCGGTGGTGACGAGGTGGGCAACGACGAAAACCCAACCTTCCGTGCCTTTGCGCACCGGAACATCCGCACCGAGGTAGAGCTTCTCGCCGTCGGTGGCACCGACAACACAGTCGATAACTTTCGCCTCGCCACCATTCCACTCGAGCAGTGCACGGTCGGAGGGTTGGTCTGGCCAGCCAGCATCCACCGGGTGACACGGTGTCACATCAAGGATCACGACCTGCACAGGGGAGTCGATGCCCTCTCTGCGCATTTCTTGCTCCACGTGGATCACCGTTCCCGTGGCCATCATCGTGCCGGTCGGGTAGGTGACGGTGGTGCTTTCGGTGGGCAGAGTCACAGTGTCAGAAGCTCCTTTACTGATACTTCAAGGGTGTCAATGGTCTGCTGAGCTGCCGAGATGCGTTCGGCAGGCGTGCCGTCGGTGTTGGAGGTATCCAGGTACACCTTTACTTTCGGCTCAGTGCCGCTCGGGCGCACGATGACACGCGAGCCGTCGGCGAGATGCATCCGCAGGATGTCGCTCGGCGCGAAGTCGCCAAACCCGTTCGCGAAATCGTCAATGCTGGTCACCGCGATCTCGCCCATGTGCGTGGGCGGGTTCGCCCGAATCCGGCTCATGATCTGTGGGATGTCCGCGAGGTCTTCCACGCGCACCGACATTTGAAGCGATGCAAACGCCCCGAAGGTGGCGGCAAATTCATGCTCCAGGTCCTCGAACGATCGGCCATTCGTCGCCAGTTCGGCGAACATCGACAGAAACTCGAGCGCCGCGGAGATGCCGTCCTTGTCACGAACCTTCAGCGGGTCGACGAGGTAGCCGAGAGCTTCCTCATAACCGAACACAAGGTTGGGCACGCGGGAGACCCACTTGAAGCCGGTGAGCGTCTCCACATAATCCACGCGATAGTGCTGGGCGACCTTAGCCAGTGCCGGGGAACTGACGAGGGAAGCGGCAAGGTTTCCCGCTACGCTGCAGGCGACATCGCCACCGAGGGCCGCCACGGCTTCGCCCTCTCGGCTCAAGCGATCCGCAGCGCGCCAGCCGAGTAGCCATCCCACCTCATTGCCGGTGAGCCTGCGCCAACCGTCGGAGCCGTCCGGCACGGCAACGGCAAGCCGGTCGGCGTCCGGGTCGTTGGCGATGATGAGGTCGACATGCGCAGCCGTGGCGGTGCGAAAAGCGAGGTCGAGTGCTCCGGGCTCCTCCGGGTTCGGGAACGAGACGGTGGGGAAGGCGGCATCCGGTTCAATCTGTTCGGGCACGACCACTGGCTCGCCAAAGCCGGCATCGGCGAAGACACGCTTCGCGGTCTCCCACCCCACACCGTGCATGGCCGTGTACACGAACCGGGGCGCAGTCTTTGGTGGTTCCACGAGCGCCACCGTTTGCTTCACGTACTCGTCGAGGAGATCTTCGCCGGCAGTTTCATAGTCTGTGGAGCGGGGGAGATCTGGTACATGCTGCGTGGTGGCCACGTGAAGGATGTGCCCTTCGATCGCCGCGTCGGCGGGAGAAACGATCTGAGAACCCTCGTCGGCCCCACCCAAATACACCTTGTAACCGTTGTCATTGGGTGGGTTGTGGCTCGCCGTGACCATGACCCCGGCGCTCACCCCGAGCCTGCGCACCGCAAATGCGAGAACCGGCGTCGGCATGAGTCGCGGCAACAGGATGGCGCGAACACCGGCGCCCGCCATGAGCTCGGCCGTGTCGAGTGCGAACACACGCGAGTTTTTGCGGCCGTCATAACCAATCACGACACTGGGAGCGCTCTCTCGCTCCAGCAGGAAGGCGGCGAAGCCCGCCGCCGCCTGCGAGACGAGAACACGATTCATGCGATTGGAGCCTGCCGCCAGCGCCCCGCGCAGCCCAGCTGTTCCGAACTCAAGCCGCGCGTCGAAGCGCGAGTGCAGGTCGGTGAGAGCCGATGCGGAGCCAGCTTCGGCATCCGCAATCAGCGCGTCCAGTTCGGTGCGGGTCTCCTCGTCGGGATCCTGAGCACGCCAGGCTTTTGCCGCGTTGATGAGTGCCCGCACGGAGTCGTCCATTACAGTGTCGTCCATTACAGTGCCGCCACAATCTTTGCCAGTAGCGCGCTGATCTGCGCCTCGGCAGCCTTACCGGCATCGATGACCTCGTCGTGGCTCAGCGGAGTCTTCTGAATTCCCGCCGCCAAATTGGTGATGAGAGACATCCCGAACACCTCCATGCCTGACTCGCGTGCCGCGATCGCTTCAAGAGCAGTCGACATGCCAACGATGTGTCCACCAAAGGATTTGGCCATCTGAACCTCGGCCGGGGTCTCGTAGTTTGGGCCGCGGAACTGGCAATACACGCCTTCATCCAGGCTCGGGTCGATCGAATGGGCGAGAGCCCGAATGCGCGGTGAGTATAGGTCGGTGAGGTCAACGAACGTCGCGCCCTCCAACGGGGAATCCGCCGTGAGGTTGATGTGGTCACTAATCAAAACGGGGGTACCGGGCGTCCAAGTTTCGCGGATACCGCCCGCCCCGTTCGTGAGAATCATCACCTTTGCGCCGGTCGCCGCCGCGGTGCGCACGCTGTGCACCACCCTGCGCACTCCGTGATTTTCGTAATAGTGCGTTCGTGCACCGATCACGAGAGCGCGTTTGCCGCTCGGCAAGAGCACGGAACGCAGCGAGCCAACGTGACCCTCGAGGGCAGGTTTGCTGAATCCGACGATGTCGGTAGCAGGGATGGTCGCTGTCGTCTCACCGATGAGGTCGGCGGCTTTCGCCCAGCCGCTCCCCAACGTGAGGGCAATGTCGTGACGCTCAATGCCCGTCTTCTCTGCAATCTGTGCTGCGGCCTGCCGAGCGACCTCGAAGGGGTCAGCGGGGGCATTCAGGGGATGGGGGTTGTTCGTCATGCTCCCCACTCTAATTTGCCGACACTGGCGTGGCACCTTTGTTGGCGATATCTGCGGGAGAATAGAAGGATGGCGAACAGGTTTGAGCGCACTCAGCGCATCGCGATCATCGGCGGTGGTCCCGGAGGCTACGAGGC
>JBDSUT010000168.1:0-6072 GCA_039927595.1 Terrimesophilobacter sp. | reverse complement strand
TCCTTGCGGGAGGAATCCCAGTCACAGGTTTCTTCTTGCGTTACCGGCTTTGCCTCGGGTTTCGCATTTGCCGCTGCATCTGGCGAGGTCGAGGCCTCATCCCCTGGAGCTGTGGATCCGGGTATGGGAGCACCTGTTTCGAAGAAAGACTCACTCGCACATCCGGTGAGAACCAATGCCGAGGCGAGGATCACCGCGGCCACGAGGCCGACCTTCCGTGTCGCTGTAATCACAACAATGCCCTTCGTTGAGGATTTAGCACGTTATTAGACCTTAGTCAGGAACGTGAGTAAAGAACACCTAGGTGGCAGTTGTGCGGTTTTCTGCCTGAGCGTCTTCGCATGGTTCTCTACTGGGAACACTTCTGTGGGTACTGGTGTTGGAAGTATTGTCGAGTGCATGCGCGCTCATGAAGGAGAAAGTTCGATGGCTGAATCAACCGAAACCGCGATCTTGGCTGGTGGGTGTTTTTGGGGAGTTCAAGAACTCCTTCGGGCGCGACCTGGCGTCATTTCCTCGCGCGTCGGCTATTCCGGTGGTGACGTCGCCCACGCCACGTATCGTCATCACGGAACTCACGCCGAAGCCGTAGAGATTGTTTTCAACCCCGAACAGATTTCATATCGCGACATTCTTGAGTTCTTCTTTCAAGTGCATGACCCCTCGACAAAGGACCGTCAAGGCAACGACATCGGCACCAGCTACCGCTCGGCAATCTTCTACCTGAACGACGAGCAGAAACGCATCGCTGAGGAGACAATCGCCGACGTAGACGCCTCGGGGCTCTGGCCGGGCAAGGTTGTTACCGAGATCACCGCTGCCGGAGCGTTTTGGGAGGCAGAGGATGAGCACCAGGACTACCTGCAGGTGTATCCGGATGGCTACAACTGTCACTACGTGAGGCCCGGCTGGAAGCTTCCGCATCGTTCATAAGGGCAGAGCGCGCAGAACTACCGACGTGTTTCGTTGGGGAGTGAGCGAGGCTGATTGTGTGCGGCGTGAGTAAAACGTGACCGACAACTGCGAGATTCATCAGAAGGTTATTGTCGTACCATCCACTGTGTAACAATCACGCCATGAGCTTCTCACCTTACATTCCTTCGAAAAGTCGTCTCCACGCCATCGGCGTTGTTCAGATCGTGTTCGGTCCCATCACCCTTGTCTTCGACCGAATTGTGTCCGGCGCAGGTGGGTAACGAACGGAGCGGGAACCCATGACCGATGCAGCGTCTCAGCTCACGCCGGCACGGGGATCAGTGCTGTGGAAGCTCCCGCCGGCACTCTTGCTCTCGACATCCGCGTTCTTCCTTTTTGCGCTGCAGTGGAGCGTAGCCGGCTACGCCTCGCTTGCAGCTGCCCTCGCTATTTCTGTCTTCATTGATCGCGTTCTGTTTCGTGATCTCGCACTCATTGCGCTCGGGCTGCTCATCATCAGCGTTGTTCCCCTAAACGCTGATTTGAGCATCAGCCACATGGTGTTCATGGGATCGGCGCTTGCTCTCGCCGTCATTGTGCCGTGGTCGATCTCCCGATTCCTATTTCACGAGAAGATCATCCGCTTCCCCGTGATCACGGGCAAAAAGTGGTCCCTGCCGGCAAAGCTCTACCTGCCGGGTGTTGTGATGCTTGGGTACCTCATATTGCCCGTTTATCTCATCTCGACCGGGGTGTATCGAAACTGGCCGGATGCCTCCGCCGACCCCTCAGTGTTCTGGCGCCTCTTCGTCGGGGTCAACTCGGTGGGAATCTGGGACGAATTGTTCTTCATCTGCATTGCCTTCACTCTGCTGCGGAGACACTTTCCCGTGTGGCTGGCTAACCTTTTGCAGGCCGTAATTTTTTGTTCATTCCTGTGGGAGATCGGTTACCAGGTGTGGGGACCGCTGCTTACCTTCCCATTTGCGCTTCTGCAGGGTTACACCTTCTCGCTCACCAAATCACTGAGCTATGTCGTCTCCGTGCACTTACTTTTCGACTTTGTGCTGTTTTTAGCCTTAGTGCACGCCCACAATCGAGATTGGTTGGCGATCTTTATTTACTGACCGTGGTTAGGCTAGATTCATGGCTCTTCTTCATCAGGCACAACTGCATCCATCAAAGCTTGAACTCCTCAGCGAGTGGGTTCCCACCCGTGAGTGGTTCCCAGGTGACGCCGACGCCGAGTTCAGCAACGTTGCGGCGTACCGGTTTGACGACCCAGAGGGCGACGTCGGCGTTGAAACGATTCTTATTCGGGCCGGGCATGGCCCAATGATGCAGGTTCCGTTGACGTACCGAGGTGCCCCGCTCGAGGGTGCAGAAGGCTCCCTGATCGGCACGATGGTGCATTCTGTACTCGGCAAGCGCTGGGTCTATGACGGGGCAGGTGATCCGGTGTACCTGCAGACGGTCGCGACGGCAACGCTGAATGGCGGGCATCAGGCAGAACTGTTTATTGACGCGGACGGTGGTCGTGAACTGCGCGAGCCGAACGCCAGAGTTGCCGGCTCCGGAACGAATTCGGCAACAATTCATAACCCGATCGTGTCAGAGGTGAATTCTCGCCAGAAGGGAACCATCACAATTGTGGATGCTGGCGACCTTCAGGTTCGAATCCAGAGAGTAATCGATGGTGATGCGCTCGCCGAAGGCGAGAAGTCCGTGAGCGTGCTGCGGGGAACGTGGACAGATTCTTCTGAAGAGCGAGACCTCGTTCTCGTTTCGTTCGGCGCCTGAACCCGGAGAAAGAGTAATGGTTGCTTTAGTTCATGCCTTTAGCGGGTTCAGCGTTGATGACCTCGATGCGGCGAAAGATTTCTACGGGCAGGTGCTCGGCCTCGCCGTCGAAGAAAGCAGCAACGGAAACCTCGTTCTGAATCTCCCGGGAGGAGGCGAGGTCTTTGTGTATCCGAAGATCGATCATGTGCCGGCCACGTTTACTATCCTCAATCTCGTCGTCGCAGATATTGATGATGCGGTCGACTCGCTTAACGCGGCTGGGGTAGTGACAAAGATCTACAGCACCCCCGACTTTAACACCGACAATAAAGGCATCGCTCGAGGCAAAGCTGCGGGCTTTGGGCCAGACATTGCATGGTTCCGCGACCCCTCAGGCAACACACTTTCCGTATTGTGTGAGTAAAGCACAGCTCACTTCACAACTCCACTCCTCAGAAATTCACACTCAGAATGACAGACAGTCCTGCTACGCCCACACCTTACGAAGTGTTGGGGGTGAACGCGAGCGCGAGCGACGCTGAGGTGAAGCGTGCATACCGAAAGCTGTTGAGAAAAACCCATCCCGATACGGGTGGAGACCCCACACGGTTTCTTGCGGTTAAACAGGCCTGGGGACGAGTGGGAGATGCGGAGTCGCGCCAACGCTGGGATGCTGGTTACACTGGCGGTGGAAGTGGAGCGCGGTTTGAAACGGCGCCTTCCGCAGCACGGGGGGCGCCCTCTAAGGGTTCATCTGTGCGTGCCAGAACCTACGGTCATCCGGGTGGCTCTGCGCGTGAACGATTTCTCGGACTCATGCGTGAGTGGTCTGGAAGAGGCGCCGGACTCGACGACCCCTACGATGCTGAACTCGTGCGCTCCGCGCCACGAGAAATTCGCCAGTTGCTTGCGGGCGCACTCGCCGAAGAGGCTACCGTGCGGGCGATATCTGGTCTGGGAATTGGCTACACAGTGTGGAGCGACGTAGCAACAGACCGGGGAAAGCTTGACCACATCGTTCTTGGGCCCGCAGGCTTGTTCGCCGTCATGTCGGAGGACTGGGGGAGCCCTGTTCGTCTCGTGCGTGGCGAACTGATTGGAGAAGGTATTCCTCCTGGTGATCAACCCTTGCGTGACCTGGTGCGGCGCTCGCGATGGATGGGCCGAACAGCGCGCGTGCGGTTCACTGCATTCCTCATTGTGGTGCCCGATGACTCCCTGAGTGAGCCAATCACCACAATAGGCAAGAGACGTGATGCTGCGGTCGTCCGCTTCAGCGTTCTTCCGAGTGTTCTTCGTGACGGTCTGGGCGGTGACCAGCGTCTCAGCATCGAGGATGTCTTTGATGTGCGCACGCGTCTTCAGCAGACCATCCGTTTCGTGTAAACCCTCCCGTCGATTCCAGTCGATAAGATCGGAGTCGTGGATGGGAAAAACGCGATGAATAAAGCACAGTTTGAGGGCAAGGGTTTGGCAGAGCAGGAGCGTTGGAATGAACGTCAAGCTCTCGCAGAAGCGATGATTCCGCTCATCGGCACGCTCTACCGGGAAAACGGAGTGGTCACTTCTATTTATGGTCGTCGACTGATCAATCAGTCACCTGTGGGCATCCTCAAGGCCCATCGATTCGCTCGCAAGGTCAGCGAAGTCGAACTTCCCATTGAAGAGACTTTTCCCCTCGTGCAGGCTCTCGCCGAGCTCGCACCCAGCTCGGCATCCGTCGATATCGCCAAACTTGTCGTGCGGTTTCGCGATGACGAGCGCGATCTCGCAACCTTTCTCCGTGAAGAACTCGCTCCCGCAGGTCACGGCGAAGCTGTGTCGCCGCGCAGCACAGACATCGTCCTCTACGGCTTTGGCCGCATTGGCAGGCTCCTCGCTCGCATTCTTATCGCGCATTCCGGCAACGGTGAAGGGTTGCGGTTGCGCGCGATTGTGGTGCGAAAAGGCTCGGCGGATGACCTGACAAAGCGAGCGAGCTTGCTTCGTCGTGACTCCATCCACGGTCCGTTCGATGGGACCATCACGGTCAAGGAAGAAGACAACACGATTCTGGCCAATGGAACACTCATTCAGGTGATCTATTCGGATGACCCCGCAACCGTGGACTACACGAAGTACGGCATCCACGATGCCATCGTGGTGGACAACACCGGTCGCTGGCGCGACCGGGAGGGCCTCTCAGAGCACCTCAAGTCCAAGGGTGTTTCCCGAGTTCTGCTCACTGCTCCTGGTAAGGGAGACATTAAGAACATCGTGCACGGAATCAACCACAACACTGTGCTTGCCGTCGACACGATAGTTTCTGCGGCATCCTGCACGACGAACGCCATCGTGCCCGTGTTGAAAGCCATTCAGGATCGGTATGGCATTGTTCACGGTCACGTGGAGACCGTCCACTCGTACACCAATGACCAGAACCTCACCGATAACTTTCACAAGGGCAACCGTCGTGGGCGCTCGGCACCCATGAATATGGTCATCACGGAGACGGGTGCCGCGCAGGCGGTCTCGAAGGCAATCCCTGAGTTGGAGGGAAAGCTCACCGGAAACGCGATCCGAGTTCCGGTCCCGAACGTCTCTATGGCGATTTTGAACCTCGGCCTTGAGCGCGAGGCGCCTGTAGCGGAGGTGAACGCGTACCTTCGAGGCTTGTCCCTGGACTCTGCGTTGCAGCAGCAGATCGACTTCATCGACTCTCCCGAAGTGGTTTCGTCTGACTTTGTCGGATCCCACCGCGCGGGCATCGTCGATGGGCTTGCCACGATCAGCACGGGCACCAACCTTGTGCTGTACGTCTGGTATGACAACGAGTACTGCTACAGCAGTCAGGTGGTGCGAGTGCTCGAGTACATGGCAGCGTCGCATCCGCAGGTTTTTCCCACCCGGTCAGCGACTGTCGAAAGCTAGTTCGATGATTCGGGCTCGCAATTTTGGGGTTCGACCTCACATTGTTGTGCACACAAGCGTTAGCTAGGTATGAAGCCATTCGAGTTGATCGTGGAAGATCACGGTGCTCGTGTTCTGAGGGTGTGTCGCGCCGTCGTCGGACCGGTCGACGCGGATGACGCATGGTCAGAGACATTTCTTGCTGCTCTGACGGCGTATCCACGGCTGCCCGTTGATGCGGACGTGCGCGCGTGGCTGGTCACTATTGCGCACCGCAAAGCAATTGATATTCTGCGTGCGCGGTCGAGACAGCCACTGCCTGTGGGGGACCTCCCTGAACACCCGAGCTACCTTGGTGTTCCCGGTTCGGACGATATCGGACTCTGGAGCGCGGTCGCCGAGCTACCAGAGCGGCAACGGCTTTCCGTTGCATACCACTACCTTGGCGGTCTTCCACACGGCGCCACAGCAGAGCTCATTGGGGGA
>JBDSUT010000167.1:0-4366 GCA_039927595.1 Terrimesophilobacter sp. | reverse complement strand
GACCTCCTCCTCAGAAGCAATGACCACATCGCGACAGAACGATTGGGGCGCGAGGTCATGATGCAACGGCTTCTCGCTGGTGATGCCGCAAACGCAGAATCCTTGCTGCGCCGGTGGGGTGTTCTCGAAGACACGATGACCGCACTCGTCGTAAACTCGCGGACCAAGTCAGTCGATCTCGAGCGACTACTCACGCGGTGGTTTGATGATTTGGGCTGCGTCCATGTCATGACAATGCAAGGCGATCGCATGATTGCACTCATAAGGGATGACCGCGTTGAAGCGATTGCAGACCTCTTTGCGAACTATGCGAGCCATGAGCAGCACCCCCTTCGATGCGGGTTTGGAACCAGTGTCGGGTTTGATGCCCTCTCGAGGAGCATGGCAGAAGCACACGAGGCACACGCGACGGCAGTCACGGGTGGTCGGCCTGTTTCCTTCTACGCTGCCCTGCCAACCGTGCACTACGTGCTCGGGCATCTCGGGCCAGAATCCTCAGCACAGCTCGCTAGGGTGCTTGATGGGATACGCGAAGAGCATGGCGCGCATGGCGAACTCACCCAGACGCTTCAGGCCTATCTTGCTGAGAACGGTTCATGGGGTGTCGCCGCACACCGACTCGGAATCCACCGTCAAACATTAGCCATGCGTATGAAGCGAATCGAAGAGCTGACGGGGTTGTCGTTGACCGATCCCGACGACCGCGCCGCGGCATGGTTGGCCATTCGGGCACTCAAGCTCTAGATGCACCGGGCTCTGTTCCCCTCCGCCTTCGGCCCTTTGCTCACCATGGTGCTGACCAAGATGCTCACCATGACAGAAGGTGGGTTTGGCAATCCCGACAATTAAACGCGACCGGCTACTCGGTGCGTCACTTCCTCCGATTTAGCAACTCGATTCCTGGCGACTTCTTCAAAGAGTGACCGATCCGCGTACCCCGTCAACTGGGCACACCGAAGTGCGGTGGCCCCGTGTGGTTCAAGGGTAAAATTATTGCAAGTAATATATCGAGGCGGAGTGCGGGGGCACATGGGCGAGCCGATGTTTTGGCCCTGGTCGGCTGTGTACTCCGTCGTCGTTTTTTCCGTTGTGGGGATATCGTGGTTTGCCGAAAAGAGACACCCCGGTTCCACGCGGCGGCTGGCGCTTGCCTTGGCACTCGGCGCTGCAATCATCTACATCACCTGGCGTGTAATTTTCACGATCCCCTCCAACAGCTGGCCGGCGCTCGCCGCCGGGATACTCCTTGTCACGGCGGAACTCGTGGGAATATCACAATTGGTGACCTCCACCGTGATTCGCTGGAAGCAGGCGAAACACCTGCCCGCAGTGCTGTCAGATCTCGCCTCCGTGCCATCCGTTGACGTCTTTATCACCACCTATAGCGAGTCGAAAGCCGTACTCGAGCCGACAATCGCTGGCGCAATGAGCATCCGATACCCCGGTAGCGTCACGGTGTACCTCTGCGATGACGGAAGTCGGTCAGAGGTTAAAGAGTTAGCTCAACGATACGGGGCCAAGTATCTTGAGCGGGAGGAACACCTGCACGCAAAAGCAGGCAACCTCAACAATGCCCTCACTCACAGCACGGGCACGCTGGTAGCCACACTCGACGCTGACATGATCCCAACTGCCGACTTTCTCGAGAAGATAGTCGGTCACTTCACCGACGAGAAACTCGCGTTCGTGCAAGCCCCGCAAGCCTTCCACAACCAGGACGCATTCCAGTACAACCTATTTTCCGGAGACGCGCTGCCCAACGAGCAAGACCTCTTCATGAAAACCCTGCAGTCCGGAAAGCAGCGCTATAACGCGGTGATGTATGTCGGCAGCAATACGGTGTTCCGACGCACCGCCTTAGAGTCGATCGGTGGTTTCGCCACGGGCGTGATCACCGAAGACATGGCCACGGGGATGCTCCTTCAGGCCGCCGGTTACCACACCCTCTTTGCGCCCGATATCGTCGCTGCAGGGCTCGCTCCGGAGAGCTTCGCTGATCTCCTGACCCAGCGCACCAGGTGGGCACGCGGCAACATTCAGACAGCGCGCAAATGGAACCCTCTCACCTTGCCAGGAATGTCGTGGATGCAGCGTTGGATCTACTCTGACGGCATAGTGTACTGGCACTTCGGCATTCTCAAACTCGTCTTTATCGGTGCACCGCTCGTCTACCTGATCGGTGGCATCCCCGTTGTTCAGGCTCAAGTCTCGTCAATCCTCGTGATCTGGCTTCCCTACTTTCTGACCTCCTTCGTGGGGATGAAGTGGGCCTATGGGGGTCGCCGGAGTTTCACCTGGACTCACGTGTATGAGATTGCAATGGCGCCGACGATAGCGATTGCAGTCATTACTGAGTGGCTAGGGTTCAGCACCAAAGTATTTGCCGTGACGCCAAAAGGCATGTCCAGCGAGAAACTCAACTTCAGGTGGGTGATCGCCTTGCCGCACATCGTGTTGCTTGCACTGTCGATCTACGCGCTGCTCAATGCCTTTGTGTTTTCGGCTGACTCCTTCGCTTTCGACTCGCTAGTCATCACCTCCTTGTGGACTATCTACAACATGGTCGGTCTGACCGTCGCCATCCTGATTTGTCTTGAACGGCCGCGCCAGCGAGGCACCGAACGCACACACGTTGACTCACTCATCGACGCGCGGCTGTGGGATGGCGAGCCCGTCGCGGGTCGAGCTCTCGATATCAGCTTCAGTGGCATACGGTTCGAGCTGCCCTGGTCGCGCACATTCACTCCTGCAGATGCGGCGCGGAAACTCGCTACGCAGGGGCAGCTCTCTGTCGACGGAATCGGCCTCATCGCTGGCAAAAGCCGGTGGGTCAGTAAAACTGACGATGCACTGATGGTCGGCTTCGAGTTCGAGGAGCTCTCTGCAGCTCAGGCAGTCAAGGTCATGGCCACGATTACATCCTCGCCGCACTGGGTTCGACATGATCGTGAAGTGAAGGCCCATGTCGCAGGAACTGTCGTGCGCACGGTTATCGGGACGGCACGCCGGGTCAATCCGAGCCAACGGTCCGAGATGCGATTGACAAGGCGCGGCTTCGCCCAACTTCACAAGGAGGGCGAGGAACTCACGTCAATTTTTACCGTGCGTCTTGAAGACCTCAGCTTCGGTGGGTGCCGTGTGCGCTCACATCGACCCATCAGCCAGGGTGAGCGTTTTCACGTTGAGCTGGAGGGCCGGAAGGCTGTTGAGGCGGAAGTGCGCTGGGTGCGCAGGCGCAGGCGGCGTTATGTCGCCGGTTTGCGGTTTGGTGGTTATGTTGATCCTATGGAGCAAAAATGCCCACGAGCAAAGTAGACAACCGGCTGCTGGCGCTAGCACTTGCCACAGTATCCGAGGGATCGCTCATTACGGATGCCTCCGGTAAGACTATCTTCGCGAACCGCGCGTTCACGGAGATCACGGGTTATGAGCAATCCGAGATCGTCGGCGAAAACTGCCGGATATTACAAGGGCCAGATACCTCCGACATCGAGCTGCAGAGGCTGAGGGTAGCGCTCTATTCCGGCGAAGTGTTTCGGGGTACGTTACTCAACTATCGTAAAGATGGCACTCCGTTTTGGAATCACATCACGATCAGCCCCCTCAAAGATGAGGATGGCTTGGTGACCAACTTCGTCAGTGTGCAGCGCGACGTCACCGAGCAGGTGCAGGAGAGAGACACTCTCGCCCACCTTGCGGCTCACGACCCATTGACAGGTCTGCCTAACCGCGCCGCATTGGTCCGGCACATTCGCAGTACGCTGAGCGAAGCGAGCGCGGATGGATCGTCCGTCGCAGTGGCGGTAATCGACCTCGACGGTTTCAAGGGCGTCAACGACAGATCTGGGCACCACGCGGGTGACCTGGTTCTCCGGGAGTTCGCCGCGCGCATGAGAGAGCGACTGCGCCACAGCGACTACCTCGCACGGATCGGCGGTGACGAATTCGTCATCGTATCGGAGCTGTCGCCGTTGGATCCACTGGTCGACTTTGCGAAAATCGCGGACCGCTTGCACGAAGTCGTAGAGTCGCCATTCAAATTTGAAGATGGAGATCTCGATTCCATCGAAATGAGCATGGGGGTCGCTCTGTTCCCGCGCGATGGTGTAACTGGGCAAGAGCTGCTTCGAGCTGCCGACGACGAGCTCTTTCGAGTTAAACGGAAGAAGGGAAGCCGCTCGAGCTGGTGGCACACCGCTGAGTTGGTTATAGAGAGCGACTTTGGCAATGAGGAGTCTCGCCGGGGCCGCATTCCTGTCGGTGAGCTGGTGATGTTCATGCAGCCCATTGTTGATCTCCGTGCCGGTGAGGTGAGACATGTGGAGGCACTTGCTCGCCTGCGAATGCCATCCGGTGAGATAGTCAC
>JBDSUT010000166.1:0-6331 GCA_039927595.1 Terrimesophilobacter sp. | reverse complement strand
AGTTCTCGTTCGCGGCTGGGTTGACCGTTGTGGCCGTGAGCGACGAGTACGGCGGGCTCTTCAATGCAGCCGGTATCGACATCGACAAGCTCGGTGATCACGTTGACAGCACGGGAAGCGTTGTCGGGTTCGGGGGTGCAGATGCTCTCGACGGCGGTGCCCTACTTGAGCTTGACGTGGATCTGCTCATTCCGGCCGCGGTCGAAGGTGTCATCCACGAAAACAACGCAGCAAACGTGAAAGCAAGAATCATTGTTGAGGGCGCAAATGGTCCGACAACCCCAGGCGCTGACGAGATCCTCGAGAGGGCTGGGGTCGTGGTTGTGCCAGATATTCTGGCCAACGCCGGTGGCGTGATCGTCAGTTACTTCGAGTGGGTGCAGGCAAACCAGGCTTATTGGTGGCGTGCAGAAGAGGTCTCCTCAAAGCTGGAAGAGCGGATGTTGGGTGCCTGGGCGCAGGTGCACTCCTTCGCCGGTCGCCGCAACGTGTCCTTGCGTGGAGCCGCTACCGCGCTTGCGGTGGAGCGCGTTGTCGAGGCTCACACCATTCGCGGAATGTACCCGTGATTATTTAGCTTGAGAGCGTTTCGCCTGAAAGCGCGAGCGACACGACGCAGACGAGTGCGCCGAGAATTACAATCCGAAAGAACGGCCTCCCAGGCGCGCGCACGAACGCAAGAATGATCCCAACGCTCACAATTGCCACCTGTGCCGTGAGGGCACACCACCCAGCAAAGGTCGGCGCCGCCCGGGGGCCGAAAACAATGAGTGCGGTGGAGAGAGAAAGGGCCACCAAGGTAATGAGTGACGAGACGAGTGGGCCCACACGGTGAGGCAACCCAATGATGCCCGTCTTTCGGTCATCTGCAAGATCCGGCAATGCGTTCGCGAAATGTGCAGCAGTGCCGAGCATCGCGCCTGCCGCGACAGCCCACCATGCGGGTAGAACGGGAACATCCCGCGCGAGAGTGACGACAGCGGGCAACGTGCCGAAACCGATGACGTAGGGCAGCACTGATAACGCAGTCTTTTTCAGGTGAAGGTTGTATGCCCAACCTGCGGTGATAAAGACCGTGTGCGCCGCTGTTGCTGCGAGTCCGGTAAAACTGGTGAGCGCGATACCCGCGGCGCCAACGATCACAGCGGAGTTTCGCACCACCCCAGCACTGATCTCGCCTCCGGCAACCGGTTTGTCTAAACGCCCCACAGTGCGGTCACGCGACGCATCTAACCAATCGTTAGAGAGCCCTACGGAAAACTGGCCGAGGAGCACCGAGAAACCGACAACGACGACTCGCCAAAGTTCGAGCGTGCTCGCCGCGAGGACTGTGCACAGTGCAGCGACCGCGATACTTGGGCCCGGATGTGAGGAGAGCAGCAGCAGCACGATGGCTGGTCGATGACGCGCGCAGTGCATCGTGACATCGTAACCATTAAGTGTGCCTTCGGTTTACGGGAGGAGAAGGAGTTTGCCAATGTGGTGGCCAGACGCCATTTTTTCGTGGGCCAGTCTGGCATCATCGAGCCGAAACTTCTCGTCCACGACGGGTGAAACAAGGCCGTTTGAGACGAGCGGCCATGCGTTCGCGCGAATGCTGGCGATGATTTCTTCCTTCTCCGAGAGAGTGCGGGCGCGCAGGGTGCTCGCTCGCACTGTGCCCCACTTCGCCATGAGTCGACCGATATTGAGTTCACCCGGCACAGCACTTTGATTGGCAATGAGTTCGATTCTTCCGTGCGGGGCAAGCGCGCGAAGGTTACGGTCAAGATACGCGCCACCCACCGCATCCAGGATGACGTCCGCGCCAACACTGTCGGTCGAGCGGAGGACTTCGGCGACAAAATCCTCTGTCTGGTAATTGATGAGGATGTCGGCGCCAAGGTTTCGGCATACCGCCAGTTTCGCTTCTGTGCTGCAGGTGACGGCAACACGGCACCCCATGGCCCTCGCCAGCTGAATGGCCGTGGTGCCGATTCCACCAGAACCTCCGTGCACAAGCAGTGTTTCCCCTGCGCGAAGGCCCGCACTCATGAAGACAGTGGACCACACGGTTGCGATTGCTTCTGGCAGGGCTGCGGCATCGTCGAGGGCGAGAGAGTCTGGCACGGGCAATACAAGCCCACGGGCTACAACAGCTTTTTCGGCGTAGCCTCCTCCCGCGAGCAGCGCGCACACGCGATCCCCCACAGTGATATCGGTAACGCCGTCGCCCACGCCGATGACCGTTCCAGAGATTTCTAACCCTGGCCACTCTGGCGCACCCTCCGGCGGCGGATAATTGCCTTCTCGTTGGTGTAGGTCTGCGCGATTCACCCCCGCGGCGGCGATGGCGATCAGAACCTCGCCGTGGGCCGGAATCGGGTCAGGCACTTCCGCGATCTGTAACGATTCGGGTCCACCAGGTCTCGTGATAGTAACTACCCGCATGGCTTCACAATACGCCCAGTTTCGGAGCGTACCGTTGAGGAAATGGGGCAACTTCTTGATCAGTCGGTATTCGCAGAGAATCTCGTGGGGGAATGGCGTATTGGTGCCAGCAACATTGAAGACTGGGTCAATGGAACACGGCGAGATGCGCTCTTTCATTTCACGAAAGAACAAGATAATCCGCTCGTTCTCAGTGAAGTGCAGGTCTTCACCACCAGGGAGGGAAAGGCGCGCCGTATCGAGTTGACAAGCCGGCTCGTTGACAGGGAGTTTATTTCCAAGGGGCGTCGAATTGTCGGCACAATGAGTCGGTGGTTCATCGGGGCCGTTGATTCAGATCACGGGATTGTCGTGGTGCGCATCACGCACGCGAGGGGTGCTCAGGATGGCCTCATCGTGTTGCTTCGCCAGAACGCACCGCTCAGCGAGCTGAGATCTACGATCGCAAACAACTCCGATGGGTTTGGAGTGGGTCCAGAGGATTTTGCAAGCTTGAGTTGGGTCCCGGTCGACTGACCAGAGAATTCTCAGCCGCGTACCGGGCTACTCCGTGGGGAGTTGAAAACCCTCAAGGCCGTCGAGCGGGATGGGCTCGAAGCCATCGGACGGCGGAGCGTCAGTGGATCCAGTCGATCCTTTCGGCACGGGCGAAACGATGAGCGTCTCCTGTGTACCGGCAGTGGGGGTGACCGCCGTCGCTGAGGGTGAAACGCCCAGTGACGCGCTTGCGAGCAGTGCAACCGCAAGAACAAAGGATGCTGCCGCCGCGCTGATCGAGGCATGGTCCAGCGAGAGCTTTCCCTGCACGCGAAGTCTGCGCACGACCACACCAATTATCACCAGCGACGAGGCTGCGGTCACGAGTGTTGTGACGAAGGGTACGAGGCTCATGGCGAACGGCATCGCGAGTTCGCTCAACACAGCAATCATTGCCGGTTGTTCCTTCCGGGGGTAAGGAACACTTCCATTCGGGTAACGGAAGCCGCACTGCAGTCATTAGGGGTAATGAGAAGTGCATTGTTAAGGTACATCACCGTCGATGGGGGGGTCAAGCACCGTGCATGGGCGCGCCCTCGCTCACCGTGGTGAGGTCACTGTCTTTGTCTCGATTAAGTGCGAAAGAGATGGCCCCCGCAGCCCTTACCAAACCGAGGTGCGACAGCGCTTGTGGCGTGTTTCCTACCTGACGGTTTTTTGTCGTGTCGTATTCCTCTGAGAGCATTCCGACGTCGTTGCAAAAACTCACGAGACGATCCATGAGCGGGAGCGCGTCCTTGATTCGACCGCTCAGCGCATACTGCTCAACGAGCCAAAAGGAACATGCTAAGAACGGATGTTCTCCCGCCGGGAGGCTGTCATCGCTGTGTTCGGTTCGGTACCGCAGCAGAAGTCCGTCATGGAGGAGCTCGCGCTCGATAGCCGCTACCGTGCCCAGCATGCGCGGGTCGTCGTGATCCAGGTAACCGATCTGGGCCAGTTGCAGCAGTGTCGCGTCGACCCGATCGGTGTCGTAATGCTGCGTGTAGGAGTTCAGTTTTCGGTTGAAACCGTGCTCCTCGATGTCGTCGCGTATTCGGTCTCGAAGCTTCGCCCATGTGTCTGCGGGTCCGTCGAGCCCGTGGTCACGCACGGCACGCACGCCGCAGTCCAGAGCAGCCCAGAGCATGGCTCGCGAGTGTGTGAAGTTGTGCGTCGGGCCCCGCATCTCCCACATGCCGTGGTCTTCGCGTTGCCAGTTCTCTTCGACAAACTGGAGAAGCGCGCGTTGAAGGGGCCACGAGAACTTGTCTTCTTTCGCACCCACCTCCCGCGCTTTCTGAAGAGCCAGCATAGTTTCCCCAAAAATGTCACCCTGATACTGAGTGAAAGCGCCATTGCCTTTGCGCACGGGGGCCGCCCCGTCGTAGCCAGGAAGGCTGTCAACGGTGAGTTCGGTGAGCTCCCGTTCGCCACCCAGACCGTACATAATCTGGATGTCGCCGGGGTCTCCCGCAATAGCTCGAAGCAGCCAAGTGCGCCACCCCTGGGCCTCGGACGTGAATCCACGGCTCAGCAAAACTTCGAGAGTGGCAGAGGCATCCCGCAACCAAACGAACCGATAATCCCAATTGCGTACTCCACCCCATTGCTCGGGAAGACTCGTCGTCGCCGCGGCAACAATCCCGCCGGTGTCTTCGTGAGTCAGCGCACGCAAGATGAGCAACGATCTGAGGACTTCCTCGCGGTAAGGGCCATCATCAACGTCACACGCCGAGAGCCAGGTCTCCCACCAGCGCGTCGTTTTTCGAATGCTCTTCGGAATGTTGTAACGGGAGGGCACCGGACGGTGTGAGGGGAACCACGTCATGGAGATTTCAACGGTCTCACCCGTACTTACAGTGAAGTCAGAGACATGAGAATGATCCGAGGCGGTCAGGTGTGGCCCGCGAACAACGACCGCATCGGGACCAGCCACGGCGACGAGCGTGTGCCCTTTCTTTTCAGGAACCTGCCTCACCCACGGCATCGCGTCTGCGTAACCAAAACGTATGCGCAGCTCCTGGTGCATTGCAACAGAGCCGCGAATCCCGTGCACGCTTCGAATGATGTCTGCACGGCGATCACCGTGCGGCATGAGTTCGGTGACTTCCACTTCACCTTCCTGGGTCACCCAGTTCGTGACGAGTGTAAAAGTGGAATCGTTGTACCGTCGGGTGCTCGTGGCGTGCTCATCCTCTGGGGCGAGGAGCCAGCGCCCGTGATCGTCAGTCCCGAGCAAAGCTCCGAAGATTGACGGAGAATCGAATCGCGGGAAGCACAGCCAGTCGATGCTCCCATTTTTGCCGATGAGGGCAGCAGTGTGGCAGTCCCCAATCATTGCGTAGTCTTCAATCGGTAACGGCATCATTCCATCTTGTCACCAGATTCCGGGCGTAGCCTTGGCGAATGCCTCACGAAATTGGAACTCTCATAATCTTTGGAGCAAGCGGTGATCTCACAAAAAGGTTGCTGCTTCCCGGTCTTGGTCAGTTGATCGAGAGCGGCAGTGCGCAAAGTCTCACTGTGGTTGGAGTCGGCCGAGACGCGATGTCAACTTCCTCATGGCGCGCCCGAATGCGCAAGTCCTTCGCCGCGGGAGGGGCAGAGGGCAAGGCGGCTCAGGGTGTTGTTGAGCGCTCCAACTACCGTCAAGCGGACGTGACGAATGCGGATGACCTCACCAGCATTCTGGAAAGCTGCGAGGGCACACCAGCGCTCTATTTCGCGCTTCCACCGAGAGTGACGGAAGCGGCGGTTGAAGCACTTGCAACGGTGACGTTGCCGAGAGGAACTGTGTTCGGACTGGAAAAACCCTTCGGAACAGACTTGACAAGCGCGGTCGCTCTAAACCGCAGGCTTGTGAAACTCATTCCCGAGGAGCACATCCATCGGGTTGACCATTTTCTCGGCAAGTCGACGGTACTTAACTTGCTCGGGCTGCGGTTCGCAAACCGAATTTTCGAGCCGGTGTGGAACGCGCAAAACGTTGCGAGTGTCGAGGTGGTTTTCGACGAGCAATTGGCGCTGGAGGGTCGTGCCGGTTATTACGACGGGGCGGGCGCCCTCGTTGACATGATTCAGAGTCATCTACTTCTTGTGATGGCGCTTGTGACGATGGAGGCCCCGTCGAGCCTGAACGCTGATGACTTGCGCGGAGCGATGGCGCAGGTGCTGAGGGCGACGCGCGTGTTCGACGGCAACCCCAAGGATTCCAGCCGTCGAGCGCGTTACACGGCGGGCTCAATTGGTCGGCGCGCAATACCGTCGTACGTGAAGGAGCCTGGGGTGGATGCGAAGAATAAGACGGAGACACTCGCAGAGGTCACCTTGGGAATTGAGAATTGGCGCTGGGCGGGCGTTCCGTTCACGCTGCGATCCGGGA